>JBCCCB010000112.1:0-11639 GCA_039033775.1 Pseudomonadota bacterium
CCGTCAGAACCCGCCTGCTCATGATCGCCTCCCGTTTGCGATCTTGAATCAGACAAGCAGACGCCCGTGAATCCTCAAATGCAGACGCCGCCTAGAACGGGATGCCGATGATGCGTTCAAGGTCGGTGCTGGCGTCGGTGACGAAGAGCTTGCCGTTCTCGTCCACTTGCAGACCGATGACCTGGAGAGGAGATGTCTGCATCTCCAACCGCTCATGCAGCTTGACGATGGTCAGCGAACATCCTTTGGGCCCGGTCTGGACGGCGATCAATTCGCCCAGGGGCACGTTGTCGATGGTGGTGACCTGGGCGCCGACCATCCGCTCCGCCTCATCGACGGTGATGTCGACCCCTCCGGCCAGGGCGGGCGCGGCGAGGCAGGCGAGGATCGGAAGGAAAAAGGTTTTGAGTGCAGACATGATACATTTCTCCCCAAATGTTGTCTTGTGGCTGAGATCGGAGGGGCGCCGGGGTGCGATCCCGGGGCCGCAGGGGTGATACCCATTCCGGCGGCGAACGGGGGCGGGATGGGTCGGTGCGAAATCTCTGAACATGGCAGAACCTCGACTTGGCGATGACCGGTCATTCTCGTGTAGATTGTAATCCGAAGTTGACATCCGTGGATATCGAAAATGACCTCAAATTTTGTAAAGGACTGCGCTTAGGTCGCCGTATCCCGTTCGTCTCCGGTCATATTCGAGGCCCAGGGTGCCCGCCGCGCGTCGGGCGCGGGCGTCGAGTTCCGGGTCGTCCGTCTGCGCGAGATAGACGAGCCTTGTGTAATTTCCAAAGTACATGTCGCGCAGTTCGGGGTGCCGGTCGAGGCCCAGGGGACGGGTGACGAAGGCGTCGAATTGGCGGGCCAGGAAGTCGGTAAGATAGAAGGCGTCGATCTCGTCGCGGGCGGCGAAGCGGTCCAGGCCGTCGAAGAAAGCGTAGCAATGGGGGCCTTGGATCATCTCGACGCCGCGCCTTTGGCACAGATCGGCCAGGGCGCCGCCGGTGCCGCAATCGGCGTAGGCGATGAAGGCTTTGTCATAGGCGCCCGCGCGGGCGTCGAGGGCGGCGTCGACCGCTGGTGCGATGCGGTCGGGGTGGTTGTGGAGGATCGCGGGCAGGCAATGCAGGTCGATGTGGTCGAGGCCGTTGGCGGCTTTGATGGCCAGGATTTCGTGCGCGAGGGCGCCGCAGGCGATGACCAGGGTGGAGCCCTTGCCCGTCGGCGCCAGGCCCCGATCGACCAACGGGTCGGTCACCGCAGCTTGACGGCGGTGCCGTAGGCCAGGACTTCGGAGGCGGCCTGGGTGATGGTCGAGGTTTCCAGCCGCATGGCAACGATGGCATCGGCGCCTAGCAGGCTGGCCTCGGACGTCATGCGGTCGATGGCCTGTTCTCGGGCGCCGGTCAGCAGGGCGGCGTATTCCTTGACCTCGCCGCCGACCAGGTTGCGCAGGCCCGCCACGATGTCGGAGCCCAGATGCTTGGACCGGACGGTGGAGCCGCGCACGAGGCCGAGCGCATGCTCGATCTCGCGGCCGGGAACGGTTTCGGTGGTCACGATCATCATGGACCGCGCGCCCTGCGGAGCGGTCATTCGCCGCCCTTCATGCGGTCGTAATGGTCGTCTTCGGAGCTTGTGACGCGGTCGGAGACGACGCGCCAGAGCACGTAGGCGGCAATGGCGGCCGGGACGATGGCGAGCCAGCCCAGCGGCAAGGCGGCGGCCGCGGCGGCAATCGCCCCCAGCCAGATCGTGGCGCCCGCGGCGATCACGACGACGACGATGATGAGCACGAACCGGTCGAGCGGCATGGGATCCTCCGTTTGGTCATCATATGGCCATCGGACCGCGTCCTGCCAATGGTTGACATGGGCGATGGCGGCGTCAGCCTGCGCGGGGGGGGTACATTTTGCAGACAGTTTATCGCATCGTCGTGATGGGCGTGACGTCCACCGGCAAGACGGCCACGGGCGAGGCCTTGGCGCGGGCCTTGGGCGGGCGGTTCGTGGATGGGGACGATCTGCATCCGGCATCGAATGTGGCGAAGATGGCCCGGGGCGAGCCGCTGGACGATGCGGACCGGGCGCCCTGGCTGGACCGGGTGGGGGCCGCCCTGGCGCGGGGCGAACAGACCTGCGTGATCGCCTGTTCGGCCCTGAAGCGGGCCTATCGGGACCGGATTCGGGCCGTGGTGCCCGGCGCCGTGTTCGTCCATCTGCACGGGCCCCGCGATTTGATCGCGGCCCGGATGGCGGCGCGGGAGGGGCATTTCATGCCCGTTTCACTGCTGGAAAGTCAGTTGGCGACGCTGGAGCGGCCGGGCCCCGACGAAGCCGCGATTCCGGTCGATATCACCGATCCCGTCGAGACCATGGTCTCCGGCATCGTTGCGGCCTTGCAGGGCCCGTCCTGACCCGACCGCAGCTTCTGTCTGTCACGGAGCCATGGGTTTCGCCATCGGGTGGCTGACGCGGACGGCGGACGGGGCCGGGCGGGCCGGCGCGCGCGAGACGTTCGGGGCGGGGTCGCTTCAGCCGTCAGGCCGGGCCGGTGGGCATGGACGCGATGGCGGGGCGGGCCGAGACGCGGGCGTGGTGGGCGGCCAGGCGCGGGAACCCCGCCAGCGGCGCGCCGTCGCCGTCCAGCCAGGACGTGATCGCCCAGACATAGAGATCGGCGACCGAGAACCTGTCGGCGACCCATGCGCCGATGCGGCCGTCCAGCCAGGCGGCATTCTCGGCCATGTTCTGCGGGACCTTGGCGGCCATGACCGCATGGGCCGCCGGATCGTCCGCCCAGCGGTGGCCGCGCCGTTTGTGGGCGTGGTTGACGTGCATGGTGGAGGCGAGGAAGGCCATGACCTCGCGCGCCCGTGCCGCCTGCCACGGATCGGCGGGCATGAGGCCGGCCTCTGGGTGGGTTGCGGCGATCCATTCCAGGATCGCGATGGTTTCCGTCAGGACCCCGTCGGGCGTTTCGAGCACCGGGACGCGGCCCTTGGGGTTCAGCGCGAGATGGGCGCTGGACCGCTGAGCCCCGGCGGCGAAATCGACCCAGGCGAGGGTGTGGTCGGCCCCGGCCTCGGCCAGGGCCGCCTGGGCGGCCAGGGCGATGGTGCCCGGCGCGAGATGGAGGCGCAGCACGGCCATCCGCCGCTAGCTGGCGGCGCGCTGGTTGTGCTTGCGGGCCATGAAGGTTTTGGCGGTCTCGACCGCCACGGCCGCGTCGCGGCAATAGGCATCGGCGCCGATGGCGCGGCCGAATTCCTCGTTCAGGGGGGCGCCGCCGACCATGACGACGTAGTCGTCGCGCATGCCCTTTTCGACCAATTGGTCGATCACGACCTTCATATAGGGCATGGTCGTCGTCAGCAGGGCGGACATGCCCAGGATGTCGGCGTCCTCGGTCACGAGCGCGTCCAGATAGGCGTCCGCGGCGTTATTGATGCCCAGATCGACGACCTCGAACCCGGCGCCTTCCATCATCATCGAGACCAGGTTCTTGCCGATATCGTGGATGTCGCCCTTCACGGTGCCGATCACCATCTTGCCCATGCGCGGCGCGCCGGTTTCCGCCAAGAGCGGCTTCAGGATCGCCATGCCGCCCTTCATGGCATTGGCTGCCAGCAGCACCTCGGGCACGAACAGGATGCCGTCGCGGAAGTCGTTGCCGACGATGGTCATGCCGCCGACCAGGGCCTTGGTAAGGATGTCGTAGGGCTCCCACCCCCGGTCGAGCAGGATGGTGACGGCCTCCTCGATCTCCTCTTTCAGGCCATCGTAGAGGTCGTCGAACATCTGGTTGACGAGATCCTCGTCATTCAGCTCGGCCAGAATGATGTCGTCTTCTTCGTCGGACATTTCGATCTCCGGGACGTTTTCTCAGCTTTGGACGGGGGGCGGCGGTTTGACAGGCGGAAAAGCGACATCGCGCCGACGCCGGGCGACCATCGCTTGAAGGTGATGGGTTAATGTTCTACTTATGTTCTCATTCGCCGGAATAGGATTGGTCGGAGGGTTGCCCCCATGGAACAGATCGCGCCGCATCATCTGGACGGCTCCGCGCCCATCGCGGGGCGGGGGGCGTTGTCGAACGACGCCGGGCGGTACGAGACGTTTGCCCGCGACGCCGTGCGGCCCGAGAGTTTGCGGACCGAGGTGCGCGACGAGGCGATCAAGCGGGTGATCCAGACGAACCGGTCGCCGGATCTGGGGTTCGACCGGTCGGTCAACCCGTATCGGGGCTGCGAGCATGGCTGCATCTATTGCTACGCGCGGCCGACCCATGCGTGGCTGGGACTGTCGCCCGGTCTGGATTTCGAGAGCCGGTTGATCGCGCGGCCCGGCGCGGCGGAGGCCTTGGCGCGGGAATTGGCGGCGCCGGGCTATGAGCCGAAGATGCTGGCGATCGGGACGAATACGGATCCCTATCAGCCGATCGAGCGGGATCGGAAGATCATGCGCGGGCTGTTGGAGGTGCTGCGGGATCACCGGCATCCGGTGGGGATCACGACCAAGGGGACCATGGTCGAGCGGGATGTGGATATCTTGGTCGAGATGGGGCCGGACTTGGCGCGCGTCGGGCTGTCGCTGACCACGCTGGATCCGAAGATCGCGCGGGCCATGGAGCCGCGGGTGCCGTCGCCCGCGCGGCGTTTGCAGGCCATCGAGACGTTGGCCAAGGCCGGTGTCGTCGTGCGGGTGATGGTGTCGCCCGTCGTGCCGGGGCTGACCGACCATGAGGTGGAGGCCGCGTTGAAAGCGGCCCGGGATGCGGGGGCGCGGGCGGCCAGCATGATCCCCCTGCGGCTGCCGCTGGAAGTGGCGCCGCTTTTCGAGGAATGGCTGCGGCTGCATTTCCCGGATCGCGCGCGCAAGGTGTTGAACCGCATCCGGGAATTCCACGGTGGGAAGCTGTACGATGCCGGGTTCGGGCATCGGATGCGGGGCACGGGCGTGCATGCGGATCTGTTGCAGCAGCGGTTCCACCGGGCCTGCGACGCACTGGGGCTGGCGCGGCATTTGCCGCCGCTCAGGACCGACCTGTTCCGGGTGCCCGAGAAGGCCGGGGACCAGTTGACGCTGTTCTGAGGCCGAGGACCGAAGACAAAGAACGCTCCGGGGGGACTTCCTGCCCTGGGGCCGGCCGTCGCCGGGACTGCCCCCTGGCGGCGGCCTCTGGGGGCGGCTGTCAGGCGCGGGCACGCCTGCGGCTCCGGCGTTCGCGCGTGGGGCCGGCGCCGTCCGTGCCGTCGCTGTCCGACGAGAAGCCGCCCAGGGCGGCGGCGACGGTGGCCAAGTCGGGCGCGTCGCCCTTGGGGCGGGTTTCCAACGCCGCGCGCATGGCGCGCAGGTGGTCGGGCGTGGTGCCGCAGCAGCCGCCGATGATTCGCGCGCCCGCGTCGCGGGCGAGGCATGCATATTCGGCCATCAGGTCCGGCGTGCCGTCGTAATGGATGTGGCCGTCATGGTATTTCGGGATGCCCGCATTGCCCTTGGCGATGATCGGCCCGCCGCCGAAGCCCAGCACGGTGCGGATCAGATCCGAGGCACCGACGCCGCAATTGGCCCCATAGGCGACGGGCCCATGGGGCAGTTTACCGATCAGGCGGGTCATGGCCTCGGACGTGGTGCCCATCATGGTGCGACCGGCCGTGTCGAAGGACATGGTCACGCACCAGGGCATGCGCGCCAGGCTGGCCGCCTCGGCGGCGGCGCGCAATTCTTCGGGCGCGCTGATGGTCTCGACCCAGAGCACGTCGGCGCCGCCCTCTTTCAGGCCCTCGGCCTGTTCGTGGAAGATTTCGACGGCGGTCGCATGGGTCAGCGGGCCCATGGGGGCCATGATCTCGCCCGTGGGGCCCATGGAGCCCGCGACCACGACGGGACGCCCGGCGCGGTCGGCGACGGCGCGGCCGATCTCGGCGCCCGCGCGGTTCAGGTCGCGCACGCGGGATTGGCCGTCATGGAGTTTCAGGCGGGCGGCATTGCCGCCGAACGTGTTGGTCAGGAAGATGTCCGACCCGGCCTCGACCGCGCCGGAATAGAGCTGGGTGATCCGGTCCGGGTGGTCGACGTTCCAGAATTCCGGTGCGTCGCCCGACGACAGGCCCATGTTGAACAGCGTCGTGCCCGTGGCGCCGTCGGCCAGAAGCCAATCTTGGGTGCGAAGCAGGGCGGTCAGGGCGTCGACGGGCATGGCGGAAACCTTCGGATCGGGTGTCCACCGCCTATGACGCGTGCGTGTGCCACACGCAAACTCATAATCCGCAAGTCGAACTTGGGGTTCGGCTCAAGTCCGGGTCAGGACAGCTCGGTCATGATTTGCTGCTTCGCGGTTTCCTTGAGGTCCTGCATCTTGCTGCGGATCTCGGTCTCGGACGCCTTGCCCTCCAGGTCGCCCGACACTTTGCGGAACACGTCTTCGTCGCCCGCTTCCTCGAAATCGGATTTCACGACCTCGACGGCATAGGCCTTCAGGTCGTCCCCGCTTTTGCCCAACAGGCCGCCGGCCCATTCGCCCAGCAGACGGTTGCGCCGCGCCTCGACCTTGAACTGAAGCTCGGCATCGTGGGCGAACTTGTTCTCGAACCCCTTTTCGCGGTCTCTGAAATTGTCGGACATGGCGCGCTCCCGTTGGTTGTCGGTTCACAGATAGGGGCGGGGCGGGGGGAGAGGCAAGGCTGCAACGGGGTCGGCGGACGGCATCTTCCTATCGTCCGCGACACGCCACAATGGTTCCCGATTTCCGCTGTCTTTTTCGCCAGACCGGCCGACCCTTGGCCGGCCCCGCAACCCGGCGCCAAGGTCGCCGCAACCGAGAGAGATCGTTTAACGATGGGACTGTTTTCCAACCTGCGCCGCGGCGCGGTCCAAAACCCCGATGTCGCCACGGCCAAGGCCGTTCTGGTGCCGTCGCTGCTGGTCATGGCCTCGGACGGCCGGATCGAGGAATCCGAGAAGTACGAATTGGTCAATGCCATGACCTTCAACGCGCTGTTCCAGCGGGTCGGACCCGAACCGATCAACCGGGTCGTGGGCGAGTTGCTGGCCGAATTGGGCCGCCCCGGCGGGATCGAAGCGCTGGTCGCGCTGATGGACCCGCTGTCGCCGACCCTGCGCGAGACGGCGATCTGCATGGCGGTGCGCATGGCCGCAGCGGACGGGCATCTGGACGAGATCGAGCACAAGACGCTGGTGGCCTTGGCCATGCGGTTGGGCGTCTCGCCCGAGCAGTACAACAAGATGGTCGAAATCGTCGTCATCTTGCAGCGGGCCGCCTGATGGAGGCGCCCCCGCGGTATAGCGACAAGCGCCTGGCCGACAGTTTCACCGCCTATATCCTGTTCTCCGAGCCGCTCCAGGGCTCGGGGGCGGAGGTATTGGAGGCCGCGCGCGAGGATTATCCGGAGATCGCCTGGCCCGAGACGTTGCTGGCCGATTGCAAGATCGACACCCAGGGCGTGTCCATGGTCGTGGATTTCGACGGCGGGGCGGATACGGGCGCGATCTACCTGCTGGGCTCGCCCGGGCCGCTGGACGTGGACCTGTCGGAGATGATCGAGAAGTCGGCGCATGTCACCGGCCGGGACGCCGCGCGGCGCATCGTGACCACCCACACCGACCATCTGAGCATCGTGGTCCATGGCCTGCCAGGCGACAGCTCCGTGGCGGCGCGGTTCGCGGCGGCGCGCAAGATGGCCTGCCTGACGGGCGTTCTGGCGAAACTGCCCACCGCCCTGGGCGTCTACTTCCCCAGCGCGGACCTGATCCTGACGCCCGAGCGATGGCTGCGCGGCGTGGACCTGGCACGCAAGGGGGAGCTGCCCCTGAGCGAGTGGCTGGCCACGGTCTGGAGCATGGGTGAGGATACGGATGGCGGCGAGTTGTGGAGCGCCTCGACCATCGGTCTGGCCGCGTTCACGGGGCACGAGATCAACGTGCCGCGCGCCCCGGTCGAGCCGGCGGTGATCGGCGACATAACGGGTGCCGTGGCGCGGATGCTGGTCGAAGCGGATCACATGTTTCGCGATTCCGACACGGTCGGCGGCGAGGACGATCCGTTGAAATGGCGCATCCGGCATCTGCCCGAAGCGTCCGACGGGCCGCAGACCGATACCTGGGTGCTGTTGCATCCCGAGGCGGATGTGGACGAGGAGGGGGTGTTCGGCCCCCGCTCCTTGCCGCCCGCGCCCGAGGGCTTCGACAATTCGGTCATGGGCGACGGGGACCATCCGCGGACGGGCCTGCGGGGCCTGTCGGGACGCCGCGTCCATTGAAGCGGGGTCCGGGCGCCGGCGCCCGGACCTGCGGGGGGCGTGTCGAGCAGCTCGATGGCGGCGGCGCCGACGGGCCCCCTGCAATGCCGTCACGCTTCGTCCCGATCCGTTCGGCGACGCCTTTCGCTCATGGGCGGCTTCGCCCGAATCCCAGCCTTCGCTTGCGGGGACGCCGCGATGGGCTTATGTGCCGCGAACCACAACCCCCCCGGAGACAGCATGGCCAGACGCAAAAAGGTCTACGAAGGCAAGGCCAAGATCCTTTACGAAGGCCCGGAGCCGGGGACGCTGGTCCAGTACTTCAAGGACGATGCGACCGCCTTCAACGCCGAGAAGAAGGACGTGATCGACGGCAAGGGCGTGTTGAACAACCGCCTGTCGGAGTTCTTCATGACCGGGTTGGGCCAGGTCGGCGTGCCGACTCACTTCATCAAGCGGCTGAACATGCGCGAGCAGTTGATCCGCGCCTGCGAGATCATCCCGCTGGAGGTGATCGTGCGCAACGTGGCCGCCGGCACCCTGTCCACCCGCCTGGGCATCGAGGAGGGCACGCCGCTGCCGCGCCCCATCATCGAGTTCTGCTACAAGGACGACAAGCTGGGCGACCCGCTGGTGGCCGAGGAGCATATCCTGGCCTTCGGCTGGGCCACGCAGCAGGATTTGGACGATATCATCGCCCTGGCCTTGCGGGTGAACGATTTCCTGTCGGGCTGCATGCTGGCCGTCGGGATCAAGCTGGTCGACTTCAAGATCGAGATCGGGCGGGTCTGGGACAACGACTACATGCGCCTGATCCTGGCCGACGAGATCAGCCCCGATTCGTGCCGGTTGTGGGATATCGAGACCGGCAAGAAGCTGGACAAGGACGTGTTCCGGCGCGACCTGGGCTCGCTGGCCGATGCCTATACGGAAGTCGCGCGGCGGTTGGGCGTGTTGCCGACCAATTCGGCCCCGATGACGAAGCCACATCTCATAAATTGACCCGCTTTCGCCGCGGTGCGACCGCGGTTCGGCCCTGAAACCGCCCAAAGGCAGGCGCAGCGTTCACCAAACGCCGCTCTGCCTGGGGCATTGTCATGCTGCACGATTTAAAGGCCTTTCCCATGGTGTCGCCCGATGTGGTGGACGCCAACGATGCCGTGCGCCGGGTGCTGATGGCCCAGGGCGATGACGGCCTGTCGGTCCGCCGGGTCGATTTCGGCTTTCGCCGGGCCCGGCTGCTGGCCGCACGGACCGACGCGTTCCTGACGCGGATGCGCGGGCTGGGCTTGACGCCGCTGCCCGGCTCGGAGACGACGGGCGCCGAGGGCGACCTGATCCTGTGGATCGAGGCCAGCCCCCATGCCGTCGATTTCGACCTGTTCGATTGGATGGTGACCGAAGCCGCGACGGAGTGCGGCTGGCGCTGCGAAGGCTGGTCGTCCTTCGTCTGCGAGGGCGTCTGACACGACCGGTCGGGGGCGTGCCATGAAGGCCAAGGTGACAGTTATGCTGAAGCAGGGGGTCCTAGACCCCCAGGGCGAGGCCGTGCGCCATGCGCTTGGCGCGCTGGGTTTCGACGGGGTCGAGGGCGTGCGCCAGGGCAAGCTGATCGAGTTGGATCTGGCCGACGGGACGACCGAAGCGGACGTGACGGCGATGTGCGAGAAGCTGTTGGCGAACACGGTGATCGAGAGCTACCGCATCGAGATGTGAGGGTGTGCGGCCGGGTTGCTACGGCTGGTCTCTCGGACCCTCCCTGAAATCAGGCGCGGAGCGGCCATCTGATCTCGGCCGGGTGTCCGTCCGATCTCCATCGGACGTGTGGCGGGATCGCCTTGGGCGGTCCCGTGCAGACCGTCGGACCGGGCTGTCGGCAGGCGGTTCTTTCAGCCGCCGAGGGGAGCGCGCCTGGAAATCGTGGGATTTGCGTATTTTCGGACCAGTGATTGCAGGGGCGCATTAACCTCAAGTCGGTCTAAGATCTGGGTGGCCCGACATGGGGGCGTGCCGCCTGTCGGCATGGCCGTCGCCGGTACGCGCTGGAGGCAGGCAACAGAATTGCGATCCGGGTGTTCGGCGGGCCAGTGGTCTTGCCCAAGACGCGCCGGCCCGATGGATGGTGGCCAGGGAATGCGATCCGAGCCTGGTCGGCGGTCAGGAGGCTCAAACGCTCTCGCGGTGTTGGTCGATCAGGATCGAATTGCCGTCCGGGTCGAGCAGGGCGATGTGGGCCGGTCCGCTTCCGTCCGGGTCGCATTCGACCTGCAAGGCGACGCCAGCCTGCTTCAGACGGGCCTGGATGGCGCGCACGTCCTCGAACGGCTCGGGCACGTTTTCGGCGCCCTGTGTCCAGCCGGGATTGAAGGTCAGGGTGTTCGCCGGGATGTGTCCCTTGAAGAGCCCCAGAAGCGTGTCGCCGTCGCGCAGGATCAGCCAGCCCTGATCGGCATCGCCGCCCGCCGTCTCGAAGCCGAGTCGTTCGTAGAAGGCCTGCGACGCCGCCAGGTCGGCGACGTTCAGGCTCATGGAAAAGGCGCCCAGTCGCATGTCGATCCTCCTTCGATACGCGCCCATTCTAGCACAATCCGGGCGTCACGCCGCGTCGGGACCGACCCGCACGACGACCTTACCGAAGTTCCGGCCCGCCAGCACGTCGTTCAGGGCCGGCGGCGCCGCCTCCAGCCCGTCGACGACCTGCTCGGTGTAGCCGATACGGCCCTCGGCCAGCCAGGCGCGCATGTCGCGCACGAACTCGCCATAGGCTTCGCGCGGGAAGCTGTCGTAGATGATGAAGCCCTGCATCTTCACCTTCATGCGCAGGATCGTGGACAGGATCTGCGGCCCCCGGTCGGGACCGTCGGGCAGGCCGGTCAGGTTGTACCAAGCGGCGATGCCGCAGACCGGGATGCGGGCGAAGGGGTTGAGCAGCGGCAGCACGCCGTAGAACGGGCGCCCGCCGGTATTGTCCCAGTAGATGTCGACGCCATCGGGGCAGGCGGCCTTGAGCTGGGCCTCGAAATCCTCGGCCCGGTGGTCGATGCAGGCGTCGAAGCCCTGGGTTTCGACCGCATGGGCGCATTTCTTCGCGCCGCCCGCCACGCCGACGACGTGGCAGCCCTTGATCTTGGCGATCTGGCCGACCGTAGCGCCCACCGGTCCGGTGGCGGCGCTGACCACCAGGGTCTCGCCCGGCTTGGGTTCGCCGATCCGCAGCAGGCCCGCATGGGCGGTATAGCCGGGCATCCCCAGGATGCCGAGCGCCCAGGACGGATTGTCGGGCTTGGGGCCTAGGTTCAGGACATCCGCGCCGCCCGAGACGGCCCAATCCTGCCAGCCGCTCATGGACAGGACCAAGTCGCCGGGCGCATAGCCTTTCAGG
>JBCCCB010000113.1:0-11626 GCA_039033775.1 Pseudomonadota bacterium
AAATCGACTAAATCTTCTTGCCAGCTACTATCGACGGGATAACCACCATGAAAGCGCAAAATCCCAGGATTATCGGCATTACCACAGTATTTAGCTACTTTATCGGGTTTTAAACTACCGGGCCCATGACGGAGAGCGGTTCTACGGGCTTGGCCAGCATCAGCATGGACGGCTCGACCAAAAGGGCTGCGTGATCGACTTATTGCAGATGAATACCGAGGTGGTGATCCCTTTCCTCGTGTCCTCGCGCGGTTACGGCTTCATCTGGAACAACCCGGGCACCGGGCGGGTCGAACTGGCGGCGAACCGCACGAAATGGACACTCGAAGCGTCGCCGCAGATCGACTACGTCGTCCTTGCCGGGCCTTCATCCGGTGACATTCTGACAGGCTATGCCGCGCTGACCGGTCACCCGCCGATGATGCCGGATTGGGCCATGGGCTTCTGGCAGTGCAAGCTGCGCTATTCCACCCAGGACGAAGTGCTGCGGATCGCCCGGGGCTATGCTGACCGAGGCCTGCCGATCGGGTGCCTGGTGATCGACTTCTTCAACTGGACACGGGGCGGCGAGTGGCGCCTGGACCCCAAGGATTTCCCGGACCCCGCCGCCATGGTCGCCGAGTTGAAGGCCATGGGCATCATGCCGATGGTCTCGATCTGGCCCGCGGTGAACGCCAATGCGGACAACTTCGGCGAATTGCGCGATGCGGGCTTCCTGATCGAGCATCGGCGCGGTGTCCAGGCGTCGTCCATCTTCGTGGATTCGGGGTCGGACGGCATGGTGCCGCTATCCTTCTATGACGCCACGAGCCCCGAGGCCCGCGCCTACCATTGGGCCCGGCTGAAAGAGGGGTACGTGAAACACGGGTTCGAGTCCTTCTGGCTCGATGCCAACGAGCCAGAAGTCTACCCGACGCATCCCGACAACATGCGCTACCATCTGGGCGACGGGCGGGCGGTGACCAACGCGTATCCGGTTCTTCACCAGAAAGGCTATGCGGACCACATGGCCGAAGAGGGTTTGACGGACGGCGTCATCCTCTCCCGCTCGGCCTGGCTCGGCACCCAGCGCTATCCCGTCGTCGTCTGGTCCGGCGACGTCAAGTCCAGCTTCGCCGATCTGGCCCGGCAGGTCCGTGCCGGGCTGAACATGGCCATGAGCGGGATCCCCTGGTGGACCACCGATATCGGCGGCTTCAAGGGCGGCGATATCCGCGACCCGGCCTTCCACGAACTCCTGGTTCGCTGGTTCCAATACGGCGTGTTCTGTCCGGTCTTCCGCCTGCACGGTTTCCGGCAGGACAGCAACGGAGACCCCCGTCTGGGCCGCGACTTCCTGGCCGGAGGGGCCGACAACGAGATTTGGAGCTTCGGCCCCGAGATCGAGACCCACCTGACGGCCTGCCTTACCTTGCGGGCGCGGCTTCGGCCCTACATCGCCGCGCAGATGACGACGGCGCACCGGACGGGTGTGCCGCCGATGCGTCCCCTGTTCCTCGAATTTCCGGATGACGCTCGGGCCATCGAGATCGACGACCAGTTCATGCTTGGCCCGGATATCCTGGTGGCGCCCGTTTTGGAGGCGAGAGCGACCGCCCGGCGGCTCTATCTTCCGGCGGGCCAGGATTGGCGGGACCCGTGGACTGGGCAAACCCGGCCGGGCGGACAATGGATCGACGCCGCCAGCCCCATTGAGAGATGCCCGATTTTCCTTCGTGGCAATGCTCAAGCCGGCCTGCTGGACGCTTTCGGCGCCTGAACCCGCTGTGGCCGGGCGTCGACGCGCGGCCGTCCGCGGGGCGACCATTTGCGGTTCAGTATGCAGGTGCCGACCCGGCCTATGGCGCGGCCGCGACCGGGATGTCAGATCTGATGAACATATGTTCCCGGTGCCTTCGCCAGCGACCGCTTCGGCGTCGGGGGCGGCATCGGCGGTCCGGACAGATCGGTCAGCCAGGCGACCATCTCCGGCCACCAGGATCCGGCGATCGGGTCGTGCCGGTCGAGCCAGAGATCGGGGCCGTCATAGAGCGCGCCAGCGGCCCGGTGCCCGATCCGATAATGTCGGCCGGGATGGCCCGGCTCGCTGAGGATGCCGCCATTATGGCCCGCGCTGGTCAGCACAAAGGTCAGGTCGCCATCGGTGAAGAGCCGGGTCTTGTAGACCGACCGCCAGGGCGCGATGTGATCGGTCTCGGTGCCCACGACGAAAAGCGGCGCCGAGATATCCTTGAGCGCGATCACCCGCCCCTCGACGGCGAAGCGGCCTGCGGTCAGGCGATTTTCCAGGAACAGGCCGCGCAGATATTCGGAATGCATGCGCGCGGGCATCCGCGTCGTGTCGCCGTTCCAGACGCCCAGGGCCGTGGGCAGGTCCTCGCGCCCCAGGAAGTAGCGATTGACGGCCCGGGTGTAGATCAGATCCTCGGCCCGGATCGAGGCGAAGGTGCGGGTCATCTGCGGGCGGTCCAGATAGCCTTGGTCCCACATGAAATCCTCGATGAAGGCGACCTGGCTCTCGTCGACGAAGAGGAGGAGTTCGCCGGCCTCGGCGAAGTCGACCTGCGCCGCCATCAGCGTGACCGAGGCCAGGCGGTCGTCGCCATCGCGCGCCATGGTGGCCGCCGCGATGGCCAGCAGCGTGCCGCCCAGGCAATAGCCGTTGGCATGGACCTTGGTGTCCGGCACGATCTCTTCGATGGCGTCCAGTGCCGCCATGACACCGCTCCGGCGATAGTCTTCCAGCGACCAATCGGCGTGTTCCGCGCCGGGATTGCGCCAGGAAATCATGAAGATTGTGAAGCCCTGATCCAGCAGGTAGCGGACCATGGAATTGTCCGGCGACAGGTCCAGGACATAGTATTTCATGATCCAGGCGGGGACGAACAGGACCGGCTCGGGATGCACGGTCTCGGTCCGGGGATCGTATTGGATCAACTCGAACAAGTCGTTGCGAAAGACGACGCGTCCCGGCGTGCAGGCCAGATCTTCGCCGATGCGGTAGCCGTCGGGCGGCGGTTTGCGGGTCTGGAGAAGGGTCTGGATCAGATCCTCGGTGAAATGCGCGGCGCCGTGGACCAGGTTCTGGCCCTTGTGGTCCATCGTGACCTGGATGATCTCGGGATTGGTCCAGGGGAAGTTGGACGGCGACACGATGTCCAGCCATTGGCGCATCTGGAAGCGGGCGCGGTCGGCATCGCCCTTGGCCAGTCCGGGCATGTCGTCGGTGGCGGCATCCCACCAATCCTGGACGGCCAGGAAGCCCTGTTTCCAAAGGCTGAAGGGCGGCTTGTCCCAGCCGGGATGGGCGAACCGGTGGTCGTAGGCCTTGGGCGTGAAGGGGGCGTCGCCCTGGCGACCCAGAGCGTCCGACATGGCATGGGCCATCAGCTTGGCCGCATTGCCCTGCGCCCGCTCTGTCAGCTCCAACTGCCGCCCCGGCGAACGGCCCAGGTGCAGCGACCAATCCTGCCAGGACGCGACGATGGAATGGGGCGATACGCCGCCGGTCAAGCGCGCCAACGCGGCCCGTGCGGCCCGGTCGAGGATCGCATGGGGATGCCGCGCCGGGGCCATCTCGGGCAGGGGGACAGGCAGGTTGGCCATAATCTTCCCGGCTCGGTCCATCTTGGTTGTCGTCATCTCCATGCCAAGCCTCCGGTAGTCCCTGGCCCCAGGATAGCCGCCAGCGGCAACAGTGCCGTTGACCGATGTCAGTTCCGCGACGGGTGGCTTGATCGCGGTCAAGCCGGCGGCCGTCCGCTTGGTCCATTCTGCGCCCGACACAGGCGCAAGCGGAGACGGCGACGATGGCCCACACCAGGACCCGGGCGACGGGCGACCCCATACCGGCTTTCCGCACCGAGGCGCTGACCAAGGTCTACCAGACCGGGCCGGTGCGCGTCACGGCCCTGGATAATGTGGATCTGACGCTGCACGCGGGCGAGTTGACCGTGCTTCTGGGCGCATCGGGGTCGGGGAAATCGACGCTTCTGAACATTTTGGGTGGGCTCGATCATCCGACCTCGGGCCGGGTCTGGTTCCACGATCTGGACCTGACGGCGATGGGCCACCGCGCGCTGACCCGCTACCGGCGCGACCACGTGGGCTTCGTCTTCCAATTCTACAATCTGGTCCCGTCGCTCACGGCGCGCGAGAACGTGCGTCTGGTCACCGATGTCGCCGCCGACCCGATGTCGGCCGAGGAGGCCTTGGACCGCGTCGGCCTGGCCGAGCGGATGGATCATTTCCCCGCCCAGCTGTCCGGTGGCGAGCAGCAGCGCGTGGCCATCGCCCGCGCCGTGGCTAAGCGGCCTGGCGTGCTGCTCTGCGACGAACCCACAGGCGCGCTGGACAGCAAGACCGGGGTCCAAGTCCTGGAGGTGCTGGACCGGGTGAACTCGGACCTGGGCACGACGACGGTGGTCATCACCCACAACGCCATGATCCGCCGCATGGCCCACCGCGTCCTGCGCTTCGCCGACGGACATCTGGTGGGCGAGGAGGCGAACGCCACGCGTCTGACGCCCGCGGAGATCGACTGGTGATCCGGGCCCGCGCCATCGACCTGAAGCTGATCCGCGACCTGCGGCGGCTCTGGGCGCAGGCCTTGGCCATCGCGGCCGTCCTGGCCTGCGGCGTGGCGGTGCTTCTGATGTCGCTGGGCATGTCCGATGCCTTGGACCGGTCCCGCGCGGCCTATTACGAACGCAACGCCTTCGCCGACATCTTCGCCAGTGCCACCCGCGCGCCCCGGTCGCTGCTGGCCGAGATCGCAGACATCCCCGGCGTGCGGCTGGTCGAAGGCCGGGTGTCGCGCTTCGTGCTGCTGGACCTGCCGGGACGGACCCGGCCGGCCAGCGCGCAGATCGTGTCGGTCCCCGAGGCGCGCGCGCCCCGCCTGAACGTGCCGATCCTGCGCTCGGGGCGCTGGCCCGATCCCGGTGCGACGGACGAGGTGGTCGTGAACGCGCCCTTTGCGGCGGCCCATGGCTACCGCCCCGGCGACGTCTTCGCCGCCAATCTGGAAGGCACGCGGCGCGACCTGACGGTCACCGGCACGGCGCTCAGCCCCGAATTCATCTACACGATCGGCCCCGGCGCCATGCTGCCCGATCCGTCGAACCACGGGATCATCTGGATGACCGACCGCACCGCCGAGGCGGCGTTCGACATGACCGGCGCCTTCGACAACGTGGTCCTGGCGCTGTCCCGCGATGCCGATCTGCGCTTGGTGATCGACCGGTTGGACACCCTGCTGGAGCCCTATGGCGGCGCCGGTGCCCACGACCGGGAGGATCAGATCTCGCACGCCTTCCTGGAGGCGCAGATCAACGAGTTGCGCATCATGGCCTGGATCCTGCCGCCGGTCTTCCTGCTGATCACGGCGTTCCTGGTGAACATGGTGATCGGCCGGATCGTGGCGCTGGAACGGGCCGAAATCGGGCTTCTGAAGGCCACGGGCTATTCCGACACGGCCGTGTTGGCCCATTACCTCCTGCTGGCGCTTCTCGTG
Source organism: Pseudomonadota bacterium (assembly GCA_039033775.1). GTDB lineage: Bacteria > Pseudomonadota > Alphaproteobacteria > Rhodobacterales > Rhodobacteraceae > Jannaschia. Next base: position 5,516 of record JBCCCB010000113.1, read on the forward strand.
GCGTTGGGCGGTATCCTTCTGGGTTGGGCCACGGGGACATGGCTCGCGCGCTGGACGTCGCAGATGTATGCGCGGTTCTACGACTTCCCCGAACTCCTCTTCGGTCTGTCCTGGACGACGTATGCCTTGGGCGCGCTGGCGGGCCTGTTGTCGGCGGCTTTGGGCGCGGTGCGCGCGGCCCTGTCGGCTGCGCGCCTGCCGCCGGCGGTGGCCATGGCCCCGCCACCGCCCCCGCGCTTCCGCCGGGGCCTCATTGACCGCGTGCTGGGCGCGCTGCGCCTGCCACAGACCGACATGATGATCCTGCGCTCCATCGCCCGCTGGCCGGTGCGGGCGGGGACGGCGCTGCTGGGCTACGCGCTTGCCACGGCGATCCTGGTCGCGCCCAGCTTCTTCGAGGACGCGCTGGACCGGATCGTGGACTTGGCCTTCGACCAGTCGAACCGGCAGGACGCCATCCTGTTCTTCCCGCGCCCGGCCCCCGCCATCGCCGTCGAGGCCGCGCGCCGCCTGCCGGGCGTGGTGCTGGCCGAGGGCCAGATCTTCGCCGATGCCGAGGTCACCCGGGGCCCCCGGCAGGAGGACGTCACCCTGTTGGCCTTTCCCGCCGGCGCCGATCTCGCCCGCATCGTGCGCGACGACCGATCGGTGGACGTGCCCGGCCAGGGTGTCGCGCTCGACGAATTGACGGCCCGGCGCTTGGACGCCGCCATCGGCGACCTGGTGACCCTGGAGGTGACGGGCGAGGGCATCGAGCCGCAGCGCCTGGTGGTGATGGACATCGTCCCGCAGATCCTGGGCACTGGCGCCTACATGCGGCTCGATGCCGTCGACGCCATGCTGCGCCGCGCGCCGCGCGTCACGACCATCAACGTCACCCTGCGGGCGGAGGCGGAACCGGCCTTCCACGAGGCGGTGAAGCTGGCCCCGGCACTCGGCGGCGCGATCCTGTTGTCGGACAATCGCCGCGCCTTTCAGGAGACGATCGCCTCCAACATGCAGACCATGTCGCTGATCTACATCGCGCTGGGCGCTGCCATCGCCGTCGGCGTGGCCTATAACAGCGCGCGTATCCAACTGTCCGAACGGGCGCGCGAACTGGCGTCGCTGCGCATCCTGGGCTTCGGGCGGGGCGAGGTGTCGTGGATCCTGGTGGGCGAGACCATGCTGCTGGCCGTCGCCGCGCAGCCGCTGGGCTGGTGGATCGGGCATTCCGTCGCCGCGCTGATGGCCGAGATGTTCTCGTCCGACTTCTATTCCATGCCCCTGGTCCTGCAGCCGTCGAGCTATGCGCGCGCCAGCCTCATTTCGCTGGCCGCCGCCCTCGGGGCCGTGCTGATCGTGCGGCGGCGCGTGGATCGGCTCGACCTGGTGGCCGTTATGAAAACGCGGGAGTGACGCGATGCGCCGAACGATCACGCTGATCCTGATTGCCGTCCTCCTGGCCATCGTCGTGGTCTTTGTCTGGAGCCGGTCCGCCGCCTCCGCCCGACTGGCCGCGTTGTCGGCCCGTGCCGAGGCGGTCGAGACACGCCATGGTGCGATGGACTACACGCAGCAGGGCGACGGTCCGACGGTCCTGGTGATCCACGGCGCGGGCGGCGGCTTCGATCAGGGCGAACTGATCGCGGCACATTTCCTGGCGCCGTGCTTCCGCCTGCTTTCGGTCTCCCGCTTCGGCTATCTCGGAAGCCCGGTGCCCACCGATGCCTCGCCCATGGCCCAGGCCGATGCGCTGGCGGATCTTCTGGCTGCCCTGGCGGTCGGCCCCGTCGGCGTCCTGGCCATGTCGGGCGGCGTGCCGTCCGCCCTTGAACTGGCGATCCGCCATCCCGACGCGGTCTCGGGCCTCGTCCTGTTGTCGTCGGCGCCGTTCGGACCGATGCCCGACCCGGCCGCCGACCGCGCCGTGCCGCCTTGGATCTTCCGGGCGTTCTTCGCGTCGGACGTGCCCTATGGCCTCCTGGTGCGGCTCCGGCCCGGCTTGCTACGCTTGGCCTTCGATGCCCGCGCGGACCTGATGGCCGGGGCCAGCGCCGAGGACCGGGCGCTGGTGGCCGCCCTGATCGCCGCGTTCCCGCCGGTCCGGCACCGGCGGGCTGGGCTCGCCAACGAGGGCGCGGCGCTCGATCCAGAGGTGGGGTGGAACCTGGGCGCGGTCGGCGCCCCGGTCCTGATCGTCCATGCCGAGGGCGACGCCATCACGCCGGTCGCCGTGGCCGCCCATCTCGCCCGGCATCTGCGCCGGGCGCGGTTCGTGCGCCTTCCCAGCGGCGGCCACTTGCTTCTGGGTCACCGCGCCCGGGTCCGGGCCGCCGGCACGCATATCCTGCGGGGTACGACCGGCAATCCCAGCGATACCTTGACGGAGACAGATCCATGTTCAGCCTGAGAACCGCCCTGATCGCGCTGGTCGGCCTTGCCATCGCCGGCGCGCTCGCCGTCGTCGCCTTCCGGGAGGAGCCGTTGCCCGTGGACCTGCACGCCGTCGCTCGCGGTCCGCTGGAGGTGACGGTGAATGCGGACGGCACGACCCGCGTGCGGGAAATCTACGAAGTCGCCGCCCCCGTGACCGGTGTGGCCCAGCGGGCGCCTGTCCGGCTTGGCGATCCGGTCATCGCGGGACAGACCGTCGTGGCAGCCGTGCAGCCCGCCGACGCGCCCATTCTCGATGCCCGCAGCCAAGCCGAGGCCCGTGCGAACCTGCACGAGGCCGAGGCGGCGTTGGACGCCGCGACGGCCGAGATCGCGGCAGCCCAGGAGGAAGAAGCCTATGCCCGCACACAGAGCGACCGCATCACCCAATTGGCCAATCGCGGCCTGTCGCCGCTGACCGCCTTGGAGGAGGCGACTCGCCGGTTCGCGTCGGCCGAGGCGGCGCTACGCGCGGCCCTGTCGCGGCGGGACATGGCCCAGAGCGCGGTCGAGCGCGCCCAGGCGGCGCTGGCCGAACCGCTGGTCCCGCCGGACGCCTGCTGCCGCCGCATCCTGGCCCCCGCCGATGGCGTGGTGCTGCGCATCGACACGCTAAGCGAACGGCCCGTGCAGGCGGGCGCGCCGCTTCTGGCCGTGGGCGATCCGTCTGATCTGGAGATCGTCGCGGATCTTCTGTCGTCGGACGCGGTGCGGCTGCCCGACGGCGCAACGGCGCGCGTGGAACGCTGGGGTGGGCCGATGCCGTTGGAGGCCAAGCTGCGTCAGGTTGATCCGGTGGGGCGTCAGGAGGTCTCGGCGCTGGGCATCGAGGAGCAGCGCGTGGATGCGGTCTTCGACCTGCTCACCCCGCCCGAGGATCGAACGGGCTTGGGTGACGGTTTCGGCGTCTTCCTTCGGATCGTCATCTGGCAGTCGGATGACGTGCTGCGCCTGCCACTGGCCGCCGCCTTTCGCAGCAACGGGGACTGGGCCGTCTTCGTTTCGCGCGATGGCGTGGCAGAGCTGCGCCCGGTGCAGCTGGGGCGGATCGGCGAGGATACGGCGGAGGTGCTGTCGGGGCTGGAGCCGGGAGAGACGGTGATCCTGCATCCGGGCGACGGTGTTGAGGAAGGGTTGTCGGTTGCGCCTCGGACAGCCGAGGCGCTCTGAGCGGCGTCAGCCGGCGCGCGCGCATTCGATGGATTTGACGGAGGCCAGCGGCAGATGGCCTGATGCTGGCTTAGGAAGACGCGGCCGGTCAGGTCATCGAGGAAATGGCCGCGTTGTAGGCGGTCCATACCGACCCCTTCACCTCCGACAGATGCAGGGTCATGTCCATCTCGGCGAGGCGCGTGGTATTCGCCTCCAGCCACGTCAAGGCGCTCAGGTCGATCTCGTCGATGGCCGGGCATCGCAGCATCACAGGTCGAACGCCCGGATCGACCGAGACGCGGGCGTGGATATGATCCTCCAGATATTGGGCATTGGCGAGATATGCGCACGGTTCCGGCAGCCTCGAACACGCCGCCGCCGACCATGGTCCGGCCGGGCTGGTGGCAATGGGTGTCCGCCGGGCAAATGATGGCGATCTCGGCGCGCGGCTGGCGCTTGCGCAGGCTGGCCGCCACGGCGATGTCCGCCGTGCCGCCACCGCCGATCACCACTTCGAAATTGGCATCGGTCTTGTCGGCGGAGGTCTTGCTGCCATTGGCGACGCGCCGCACGACGCCATCCATGTCGTCGCCCGCCGCCTTCGCGGTGGCGAGGATCTCGGGCAGGTCGAGCTGTCCGCCTGGCTCAGGGGCCAGAACGTCGTGGAGTGGGTGCCGGTCCGGCAATAGGCGAAGATCGGGCCGTGAAGCTCTGTCAGAGCATCGGTGAGGCGGCTGCGGGCCAGCAGGTGGTCGCGGATCGGGCGTTCCAATCGGACGAGGCCGGGGAAGCGGGCGGTCCAGTCGTCGGTCGTTTGGTCCATATGGGCCATGTGGGTCAGACTTGGCTCGCCGTCCAGTCCGCCAGGGCCGGCAGGATCACGGCGATGGCCGTTTGGAAGGCAGGGATGATCGCCGCCGGGCTGTCACTGGCGGCCATGGCTTCGCCGGTGAAGTTGCGCGAGGCGAGAAGGCTTTGGTCTTCGTCGCGGACGAGGGTGGCGGCCAAGGCGATGCGGACGGGGATCGTCGCGGCGTCGGGCGCGGGTTCGGCCTGAAAGGCGTCGATGCGCAGCAGAAGCGCCACGTCGGGGATCGGGCCGCTATCGGCGGCGCCGACATGGCCAATGCGGCCCGTGGCGGCGATGGAGCGGATGGCGAGCGATTGGACGAGCGCGGGCACCTCGTCGGACCAGCGGGCATCGGGCAGGTAGGCGACGGTCAGCGGGTCCGGCTTGATCAGGATGCGGTCGGTGGCGATGGCGGCGGGCGCGTCGGGACGGGGGACCGCCAGGACGCGGGACCGGCGCGCGCCGGTGCGGCCGGGGACGGGGGCCAAATCGTAGGTCGGCAGCGCGTCGTCGGGGATGAGCGCGCCGATGGCGGCGCAGCCCGAGAGGGCGGGGAGGGCCAGCAGGATCGCACGGCGGGGGAGGACGGACATGGGATTACCTCCGATATTCGGGGACGCGGGTCCCCTGGAGCAACTGGCCGGGATCCCGTTCGAGGCGGCGCACGGCGTCGGAGATCGTGCGGATCAGCGCACGGCCGTCTGCGGCCAGGCGGCCGTATTCCGGCAGCGTGGTCTGACCGAAGGCGGCGAGGCCGGGCGTGACGGCGCGGACGGCGCCCGCGATGTCGCCGAGGACGGCGTCGGCGCGGGCGGTGATCTGCGGCAGGTCGCGGACGATGGCGGTGGCGGCGGCGCGCAGATCGGCCATAGCCGGGCCGATGTCGGTCTCGATCACGCCCGCGGCGGCGGCGAAGGCGTCATCGGCGGAGCGGAGCGTGGCGTCGAGCGTGTCGAGGCTGGGCGCGGCGCGGTCCAGAAGGTCGGTGGCACGGGTCAGGGCGGCGCGGGCTTCGGTGGTCAGCGGGTCCAGTTGGTCGGTGGCGCCGGTGACGTTGGTGGCGATGCGGTCGAGGGCAGCGCGCGTTTCCCCCGCCGCCGCGCGCAGGTCGGCCAGGGCGGCGGGCAGGTCGTCGCGCAACGCGGGCGTCGCGGCGTCGAGCGCGGTGCGGGCGCTGGCGAGAACGGCCGCGCCGTCGCCGCTGGTGACGGCCGTGATGGAATCGGAGGCCTGTTCGACCGAGTCGGAGGCGTCTTCGACGGCATCGAAGGCGGCGTCGGCCTGGGTCAGCGCCTGGTCCAGCCGCTCGCCCGCGATGCGGTAGGTTTCAAGCATGGCGGGGGCGTCGTCGCGCATCAGGGTGCGGGTCAGGTCCAGCACCTCGCGCGCGTCGGTGACGGCGGGGGGGATGGCGTCGAAGCCTTCGGTGGCGGCGATGAGGGCGGCGTCGGCATTGGCGAGCGTGCCGCGCACATCGCCTTCGAGCGCGGCGATGGTGTCGCCCAGGCCGCCGATCTGGGTGGCGGCGGAAGACAAGCCCTCGGTCAGGCCCGCCATGCCGTCGAGCGTGGTGTCGAGCTTGGCCGACGCGGCGTCGAGATTGGCGACGATGCGGGTGATGCCGTCGCGGGTGTCGGGCCCGATCAGGTCGCGCAGGTCGGTGATGAAGGCCGAGGATTCCTCGATCAGGCCCG
>JBCCCB010000114.1:0-11585 GCA_039033775.1 Pseudomonadota bacterium
CCGACCTGATCGCCGCCACGGCTTGCGAAATCCGCATCGACATCCCCATGACAACCGACCGCGCCCCGGCCCAGGCCGCCTACGACGCGGCCGCCGCCGAGATCGCCGCGACCCTCACGCAAGGCACCGACGTCGTCTGCCTCTGCTAAGGCGACCCGTTCTTCTACGGCTCCTTCATGTATCTCTATGCTCGGCTCCGCCCGCACCACCCGGTCCAGATCACCCCCGGCGTCACTTCGCTCACCGCCTGCGCCGCCGCCGCCGCCATGCCGCTCACCGCCCGCAACGAGGTCATGACGATCCTCCCCGGCCCGCTCCCCGATGGCGCGCTGCGTGCCCACCTAAGAGCTTCCGACACCATCGCCTGCATGAAGGTCGGCCGGCACTTACCGCGCTTGCGGCGGCTCCTAGACACCGAGGGCCTCCTCGACGCCGCCACCTATGTGGAACGCGCGACCCTGGGCACCGAGCGCGTGCTCCCCCTCGTGGAAGCCCCTGACGATGCGCCATATTTCTCCATGATCCTGATCGCGAAAGGCGCCGACCCATGGCTCTGACCCCCATCGTGGTCGCCCTAAACCAGGCGGGCGAGGCCACCGCCCGTCAAATCGCCGAGGCGTTGGATTGCCCCCTCCATGGTCGCGCCGATCGCACTCAGGCCGACATCACCTTTCCCAACGCGCTCGACCACGCCCGCGACCTCTTCGCCGCCGGCCACGCCGTCATCGGCATCTGCGCCAGCGGTATCCTGATCCGGGCCGTCGCCCCCCTCCTGGCCGATAAGACCACCGAGCCGCCGGTCATCTCCGTCTCCGACGATGGCCGCGTCGTCGTCCCCCTCCTCGGCGGTCACCGGGGCGCCAACCGCCTGGCCCGCCGCATCGCCGAGGCCTTGGGCGGCACCGCCGCCGTCACCACCGCCGGCGACGTGGCCCTGGGCGTGGCCTTGGACGAACCGCCCGCGGGCTACGCCCTCGCCAACCCGGAGGACGCGAAGCCGGTCATGGCGGCGCTCCTGTCGGGCGGCGGCGCGAAGCAGACGGGCGCGGCGCTCTTCGACCTGCCCCAAGGCGACGCCGTCGAGATCGCCGTGACCGACCGCCCCGCGCCCGGCGGGCCCGCGAAGCTGGTCTACCACCCGAAGCGCTACGCGCTGGGGATCGGCTGCGCCCGCAATGCCGATCCGGAGGAGTTGTGGGACAACGTGCGGGCTGTCCTCTCCGACGCGGGCATCGCCCCCGGCGCCGTCGCCTCCGTCAACACGCTCGACCTCAAGCTCGACGAGGCGGCCATGAACATTCTGGCCGACCGCCTCGGCCGCCCTTTGCGGGCGTTCTCGGCCGATGCGCTCGCCGCCATCGACGTGCCCAACCCGTCCGACGTCGTGCGCGCCGAGGTCGGCACGCCGTCCGTCGCCGAGGCCGCCGCCCTCGCGGCCAGCGGCGGCGAAATCGTCGTCCCCAAGCGCAAGACCCCGAACACGACCGCTGCCTTGGCCCGGGCGCCGGCGCCGATCACGGACCCGCCGGGCCGCCCGCGCGGTCGCCTCTCCATCGTCTCCATCGGCCCCGGCCAATCCGCCTGGCGCACGCCCGAAGCCAGCCGCCTGGTGCAGGAGGCCGAGGAACTCGTCGGCTACGGCCTCTATATCGACCTGCTCGGCCCCCTGGCCACGGCAAACCCCGCGCCGACTTCCCCCTGGGCGGCGAGGAAGCGCGGTGCCGCCACGCCCTGGAACGCGCGAGCGAGGGCCGCAACGTCGCACTGATCTGCTCGGGCGATGCCGGCATCTACGCCATGGGCGCGCTGGTCTTCGAACTCATGGACCGGGGCGACCTCAGCGACGCCGCCCGCCGGGTCGAAATCGTCTGCACCCCCGGAATCAGCGCCCTGCAAGCCGCCGCCGCCCGCGCCGGCGCGCCGCTGGGCCACGATTTCTGCGCTATCTCGCTTTCGGACCTGCTGACGCCGCGCGACGACATCCTGCGCCGCCTGCACGCCGCCGCCCAGGGCGATTTCGTCATCGCCTTCTACAACCCCGTCTCCAAGCGCCGCCGCACCTTGCTGGCCGAGGCGCGCGATATCCTGCTACGCCACCGCCCCGCCGATACGCCCGTCCTGCTGGCTGCGTCGGTGGGACGCCCCGAGGAAACCTTGCGCTACCGCCGCCTGGACGCGCTGAAGGTGGACGAGGTCGACATGCTGACTGTGGTGCTGGTCGGATCCTCGAACACCCGGCTGACGCGCACCGGCGACGGCCCACGCATGTTCACGCCCCGGGGCTATGCGCGCAAGATGGCGGGCGGGGATTTGGCGGCGGAGGACCGGACTTGCGTCGTGTCGGACCGGTGATGGGGCTAGCGATAATCCTTAGGACTCAGCGTCCCGTTCTCGGCCAGCTGGGTTTCGGCGCCCGGCGTGACGTCGGTGTTCTGGGCCGAGACGCAAATCCAGTCGCCCTCGCGCCGGTGCAGCACGAAATTGAGGATCGTCGTCCGGGCCGCCGCCGTCCGACCGTCCGGCGCCGTCTGACCGCTCAGGCCCATGCGCGCATGCACCACCGCCACATCGCCCAGGTCGCGCACCTTCACGCGCCCCGCCGCCAGCCGGGTCTTCGCGAAGAAGGACGTCAGCGCGTAGGAATGGGCCTTGGCGATCGCTCCGCGATCCTCCCACCAGATGCCCACGACATTCACGAAATCCGCATCCTCGGCGAAGAGCGCCGCCAATGCCGTGCCGTCCCGCGCCATCCAGGCGGCAATGAAGGCGGGGACGAAGTCTTCGGGGGCGGCGACCATGACCGGAGGCTAGCGCCATGACAGTCCATTTCATAGGTGCCGGTCCCGGCGATCCCGAATTACTGACGCTCAAGGCCCAACGCCTGATCCGCGCCTGCCCCGTCTGCCTCTATGCCGGATCGCTGGTGCCCAAAGCCGTCGTCGCCGAGGCCCCGCAAGGCGCACGCGTCCTGGACACGGCCCCGATGACGCTGGCGGAAACCCATGCCGAGATCGCGGCCGCCCATGCAAGCGGGCAGGACGTCGCCCGTGTCCATTCCGGCGACCCCTCGCTTTACGGCGCCATCGCCGAACAGATCCGGCTGCTGACGCGGGACGGCATCCCCTACGACATCACACCGGGCGTTCCGGCCTATGCCGCCGCCGCCGCCGCGCTGGGCCAGGAACTGACCGTGCCCGAGATCGCGCAATCCATCGTGCTGACGCGGGTGTCGATGAAATCCACCTCGATGCCGCCGAACGAAACCCTGGAAAACTTCGCCCGCACCGGTGCCACGCTGGCCATCCATCTGGGCATCCGCGCCCTGCGAGAGATCGAGCGCGTGCTGATCCCCCATTACGGGGCCGATTGCCCCGTCATCGTCGCCTACCGGGTCGGATGGCCCGACCAGGCGTTTCTGCGTGGCACGCTATCGGATATCCGGGCGACGGTTCGCGCCGAGAAGATCACCCGGACCGCCTTGATCCTGGTCGGTCCCGCCTTGGGCGCGTTGGACGATTTTCGGGACAGCGCGCTCTACGATGCGGCGATCCCCCATGTGCTCCGGCCGCGCGCCACCCCCTACAGCGGCGCAATCCGAAAGCGTGCGCACAAGTCATGAACATGGGTCGGGAGACGCGCAGACCACATCGGCGCAAGTCCGGCGCCGTCGCGGCCGGTCTCGTCATTGACTCTTCACAGCACTGGGGCAGTTTGGGTGTGAAAAGATTCGAAAAAAGAATCGGTTCAGACGCATTTGTGGAGTCCGCTGCCATGATCGATGCCGATTTCGACGCCTTGCCGCGAGAGGTTCGCGAGGGCTTGGCCCGGGCGCGCGACCAAGACCGCCGTCAGACCGGCGGCAAGCTGCGCGTGCAGGTGGGCGACGACTGGTATCCGATCCGGTCCTTCGACCAGAGCGGGTTCGAAGTGGGCCTGGAGACGACCCCGAAACTGCGCGGCCTGGTTGAAATCCATGACGGCGCGCGGATGCTGCGCCAGGCCCTGATCGTGGCCGGGGCGCCGACGGGCGATGCCATGCGGTACGACTTCAAGCGGACGACGGCCTCGCGCCAGACGGCGCCGGTGGATTATGTGCGGGCGCAAGACGCGCCGGCGGGGTACCTCGCCAAGTCCTGACGCGGTCGACGGCGACCGATATCAATGGGAAACACGCCCGACCGGCGTGCAGGTCGGGCGGGCCTACAGCATGGCCGGCACGACCAGGTCCGGCGGCCGGTGGCCATCGGCAAAGGTCTGAATGTTCACCAAGACCCGGTCGCCCATTTCAAGCCTCGCCTCACGGGTGGCCGATCCCATATGGGGGGTCAGCACCACATTGGGCAGCGCCACGAGGCGGGGATTGACGCTCTTGCCATGCTCGAAGACATCGAGGCCGGCGCCCGCAAGCTCTCCGGCGCGCAGCATGCGGGTCAAGGCGTTCTCGTCGATGACCTCGCCCCGGGAGGTATTCACGATCACCACATGGGGGCGCAGCAGCTTCAGCCGCCTGGCGCCCATCAGATGGAAGGTGGATGGGGTATGCGGGCAATTGACCGAGATCACGTCGGCCACCGCGCACATCCGGTCCAGGCTGTCGTGGTAGGTGGCGCCAAGCGGATCTTCGAGACCCGCATGCAGGCGGCGGCGGTTGTGGTAATGGACCTCCATCCCGAAGGCCCGCGCCCGGCGGGCCACCGCCTGGCCGATCCGACCCATGCCGAGGATGCCCAGCACCTTCCCGCTGAGCCGGCCGCCCAGCAGCGCCTCGGGCGCCCAGCCGCGCCATTCGCCCGCCTGCATCCGCGCCATGCCTTCCGGCATGCGGCGAATGACGGCCAGCATCAGCGCCAGCGTCATGTCGGCGGTGTCCTCGGTCAGCACGCCGGGCGTGTTCGACACCAGGATACCGCGCTGTCGCGCGGTGGCGACGTCGATATGGTCCACCCCGGCCCCGTAATTGGCGATCAGCTTCAGCCGCTCGCCCGCGCCGCCCAGCAGCGGGGCGTCGATCCGGTCGGTGATGGACGGCACCAGGATATCCGCCCCCTGCATCGCCGCCAGCACCCCATCGCGGGACATGGTGTCGTCACTAGCGGTGAATTGGCAGTCGAACAATTCGGCCATCCGGGCCTCGACGGGCTCTGGCAGGCGTCGCGTCACGGCAACGGTCAGGCGCTTGCTTGGCAGGGGTCCGCCCTCCGGGCTTTGTCTCTCGGTCCCACCATGGCATGGTCCGCCTGGCGTGCAAGGGGCGACAGACCCCATATCGTGCGAGCAGTTTCGACAGGTCTAGACCCGATGCGTTCCAAAATCCTTTCGGCGGCCCTGGCCGTCCTCCTTGCCCTTCCGGCTTGGGCCCAGCAGGCGGCCGAAATCGGGCCGGTGACATCGCTTCCCCTGCCCCGCTACGTTTCGATGAAGGCGTCCGAGGGCTATGCGCGGCGCGGCCCCTCCTCGACCCATCGCATCGACTGGGTGTTCAAGCGGCGTCACATGCCGCTGCGGGTGGTCGGGGAATATGGCCATTGGCGCCGGGTCCAGGATCGCGACGGGGCCGGCGGATGGATGCACTATTCTTTGCTGTCGGGGAACCGGACGGTCATCGTGGAGGCCGAGCGGCTGGCCCTGCACCGACGGCCCCGGCCGGATGCGCCGGTGGCCGCCCAGTTGGAGCCGGGCGTCGTGGCGTGGCTGGGGGAATGTCGCGCGGGGTGGTGTCAGTTGGAGATCGACGGCATCAAAGGCTGGGCACAGACGACGGCCCTGTGGGGCGTCGCGCCGGACGAGGTTCGCGACTGAGGGCCCGGCCCCCTTCCGTCAGCCCAGAGCCGCGGTGAAGATCGGCGCCAGATCGTCCCAGATCGCCGGAGACCGGGTCGACAGAAGACGCCCCTGGCGCTGGACCGGCGCATAATCCGTGCCGTCCAGCAGACGGGCGACGCCGCCCGCTTCCTGCAAAGTCAGAACGCCGGCGGCGTGGTCCCAGACATGCAGGCCCGCATTCAGGACGAAATCCGACGCCCCCAGCGCCAGCGCCCGGTATTCATGGACCGACGCGCCTAGCGACCCAGCCCGACGGAAGCGGGGGATGGTCTCGGCCAAGGCCGGTCGCACAGCCTGGGGAAAGTTGTAGTCGCCCACATTGCCACGCAGCCGTGCCAGCGGCGCAGGTGTCGGGTCGACCGTCAAACGGCGCCGCCGATCCCCGCGCACGAACCAGGCACCGCCGCCACGATGGGTTTCGATCCAATCATCGAAGGATGGATCGTAGAGCAGGCCCCAAACGGTTTCGCCGTCTTCGAGGACGGCGACGATCACGCCGTAATTGGCGATGCCATGGGCGAAGTTCCAAGTCCCGTCGATCGGGTCGATGACGGTGACCCGACCTTCGCCGACCCGGTCGAGCAGGGCCTTGTCGCCGCTGACCGCCTCTTCGCCGATGACGGTATCGCCGGGCAGAATGTCCCGGATGCGGGCCGTCAGCGCCGTCTCGGCCGCGGTGTCGGCGACCGTGACGAGGTCGTCGAAGGTGGATTTGGCGTCGATGTCGCCGTCCGACAGATCTCGGAAGCGCGGCAAGATTTCAGCCGCCGCGACCGCGCGGGTCGCGTCGATGATGGCGGCGGCTTGATCGTCGGTCAGGGGCATGGGCAGGTCCATCGGATGCGTGCTGGCCCGGACCGCCTGTCATGTCGGGTCGGGTTGGACAAGCGGTAGGGGCCTGCCCCTACGCGGCCGTGTCGAGCCCCCGTCCCTTCAGCAACGCCTCCACTCCCGGCAACCGGCCCCGGAACGCGGTGTAGAGATCCGCCGCCTCGACCGATCCCCCGGCTGACAGAATGTGCCGTTCCAGCTTCGACGCCAGCGTCGGATCGAAGGGATCGCCCGCCTCCTCGAAGGCTGCGAAGGCGTCGGCATCCATCACCTCGGACCACATGTAGGAATAATAGCCGGACGAATAGCCGTCACCCGAGAAGACATGGGCGAAATGCGGCGTGGCATGCCGCATCCGGATCGCCTGGGGCATGCCGATCGTCTCCAGCACCTCGGCCTGCTTCTGGATCGGATCGGCCGGCGCCGGACCGTCATGGAACGCCAGGTCGACCAGGGCCGAGGCGACATATTCCACCGTCTGGAACCCCATATCGTAGGTCGACGCCGCCAGCAGACGGTCGCGAAGCGCATCCGGCATGGGCTCGCCCGTCTCGGCATGGGTGGCGAATTCGGCCAGGACCTGTGGCACGTCCAGCCAGTGTTCGTAGAGCTGCGAGGGCAGTTCCACGAAGTCGCGCGCGACCGAGGTGCCCGAGATGGAATTGTAGGTCACGTCCGACAGCATTTGATGCAGGGCATGGCCGAATTCGTGGAACAACGTGCGCGCGTCGTCGTAGCTCAGCAGCGCGGGATCGCCCTTGGCGAAGTTGCAGACATTGACGACAATGGGCCGAACGTCCCCGTCCAGCTTTGACTGCGACCGCATGGCGCTGCACCACGCGCCCGACCGCTTGGACGGGCGGGCGAAGTAATCGCCCATGAAGACGGCCACATGTTCTCCGTTGCGGGTGACCTCGAATGTGCGGACGTCCGGGTGGTAGGCGTCCACGTCCATGGGCGCGAAATCCAGCCCGAACAGGCGGTTGGCGACGGCGAAGGCCGCCTCGATCATCCGGTCGAGTTGGAAGAACGGCTTCAACTCCGCCTCGTCCAGATCGTGCAGCGCCAGCCGCCGCTTCTCGGCGTAATAGCGCCAATCCCAGGGTTCCAGCGGGCCGGCGATGCCGTCCGCCTCGGCCATGCCGGCCAGGTGGTCCGCATCGGACAAAGCGGCGGCCCGCGCCGGGTCCCAGACCTGCATCAGCAGATCCCGGACGGCTTCGGGCGTGCGGGCCATTTCCGTTTCCAGCTTGTAGGCCGCGAAGGTGTCATAGCCGAGCAGCTTCGCCCGCTCTTCCCGCAGCTTGAGGATCTCGGCTGCGATGCCGCGATTGTCGGTTTCGCCGCCATTGGCGCCCCGGGCCGTCCAGGCCTCGTAGGCCTTCCGGCGCAGATCGCGGCGCGGCGAGAATTGCAGGAAGGGAACGATCAACGAGCGGTTCAGCGTGACGATGGCACCGGGCCGCTCGCGCTCCTGCCCGGCGGCGCGGGCGGCGGCTTTGACGAAGTCGGGCAGGCCGCCCAGATCGTCGTCGGACAGATCCATGAACCAGTCGCGTTCATCGGCCAGAAGGTTCTGGCTGAACTGTGTGCCCAGCGTGGCGAGGCGGGACTTGATCTCCGTCAGGCGCTCGGCCTCGGCCCCCCTTAACCCTGCGCCGGCCCGGACGAACCCCCGGCGGGTCAGCATCAGAACCCGGGCCTGCTCGTCGGTCAGATCGAGCGTGTCGCGGCGGGCCCAGAGATCTTCGATCCGCTGGAATAGCTTGGTATTGTTGGTAATTTCCGAGGAATAGGCCGACAGCTTCGGAGCCATGTCCCGCATCAGCGCCTCGCGCGCCGGATTGCTGTCGGCGCCCGCCAGATTGTAGAACACGCCCGCCACCCGGTCCAAGGTCTTGTCCGCCCGTTCCAGCGCGTCGATGGTATTTTCGAAGGTCGGCGGCTCGGGATTGTCGGCGATCGCTCGGATCGCCGCCCGTCCCTCCTCCATCCCGCGATCCAGGGCGGGGCGGAAGTGGTCGTCGGACAGGTCGGTGAAAGGCGGCAGGGCGTGGGGGCCTTCCCAGTCTTGCAGCAGCGGGTTGGTCATGGATGGTCTCCTTTGGACCAGACCTAGGGCTGAAACCGGCAGGTGTCATCCATCCCGCGGCGGGCCGCATCCCATGCGGCCGCGCAGTCGCATGTCTCCGCTCACGATCTCTTAATCGCGCCAAGGGAACCAGGCGGGATTGTCAACCATTCCCCTTACGCGACCCACATATTCGGAGAGACATGATGACATACAAAACCGTGACCCTGCTCGCCATGCTGCTGACCGTTCCGCTTCTGTCGGGCTGCGCGGCCGCTGCTCTCGGCGCGGGCGGCGCCATCTTGGCCGACGAAGTCGTCGAAGATGAAGGCGGGAACCTGTTCTAAGGATTGCCCCGGGGCGCGACGACATGGACTTTTCGGTCCCTGTTCGCCCTTTGCCGATCCGACCGATTACAGGCGTCGTGGCCAATTGGCCGCGGCGTGTTCACTTGTCGTCATGGGATCGTCGTCTCGGCTTGCCGGGACCGGGTCTTGCAGGGATAATGGTCGAAAACGGAGACCATGAATGACCCTCAAGACATTGAAGATTATCACTCTTTTGATCGCTCTCCCGATGCTGTCCGGCTGCGCTCTGGCCGTCGGCGCCGGGGCGGCCGTGGTGGCGGATGAGATTGCAGAGGAAAACGGACGGAACCTTTTCTGAATGGTAAATCGATGATCCGATTGACGCTGTGCGCGGCCCTCGTGCTGACCCTCGCCGGCTGCGAGACCACGAAGGGCTTCATTCGCGACGCGGAAAACGTGGGCCGGGCTCTGGCGCGCGGCGGCTAGCGCGCGCAGTGTCGGCAGAGCGCGGCCGTGGGGACCGCCTCCAGCCGCTCGGACAAGATGTCGGCGCCGCACCTGACGCAAACACCATATGTGCCGTCTTCGATCCGCTGGAGAGCGGCGTCGATGGCTCGGATTTCGGCCTGATCATGGGTTCCCATGGCCTCTAACACCTCGTCGCCCTGGCGTTCGGAGGCGGCGTCTTCCCAATCCTTCGGCGCCGGCTGGTCCAGCTGATCCTCGATCCGGTCCAGCTCTCCGGTCAACTCCTTGCGGCGGGCGAGCAGCGTGGTTTTCGCGTCGGATCCGGTCATGGTCGCCTCTCGTTCTTTTGTACAGAACAGGCTGCGCCAGATGGGGGAAGGCCGCGTTGACCTGGGTCAAGGGCAGCGCGCGGTGGGGCGCGCCGAACACCGAAAATTCACAGGTTGGGGATACTTTTCGAGACCTCTACCCCAATTCGTACAAAATTTTCGGAGGTTCGGATGTCCGACGAGACGGTAACCGAGTACCACATGCGCCTGCCCATGGCCAAGGCGCGGGAGCGGCTGGCCGAGATGGTCGTCCGGGTGCAGGACCCGCGCTTCTACTGCGTGTTGACGCGGCACGGCAGACCGGTCGCGGCGGTCGTGTCGATGGAAGGGCTTCGGCGCATCCATCGGCAGGAAGATCGCGCGCGGGTCTATGACGGGCGATGGGCGCCAGGGAATTTCTTCACCGGCAAAACCGGCCGCATGCTGACGGACGAGGAGGCGAGCGAGGCGGTGCAGAAAATCCAGCTCGACCGCCTGAAGGAGCGGCGCATCCTGGCGCGGACCGGGCTGCGGCCGGTGCCGGGCGGCGAGGTGGAGATGGAGGCGACGCCCGAGGCCGTGGCGGAGCCGGCGCGGCGGCGGGCCTGGTGGCGGCTTTGGCGGTGACGGCTCTGGCGGTGACGGGCCGGACGCGGGGCCCGCCCGTCGCGTCGGGTCAATCGGCCAGGTCGACCTTGGCGGTCTTGTCCTGGAAATCCTCCTTCGGGTCGGAGCCCATGAGCATCTTGATCCCGGCCACCAGCGAGGAGCCGTCTTCCCAGACCTGCGCCTCGGTCGCGTCGTAGCGGACCAGGCAGAGCTTGGGATCGTCCTTGCCGGAATACCAGGCGGCCACGAACGGGTTCCACAGGCGCTCGATCACGGCGGGATCGTTGTCGATGATCAGATGCCCGCTGGCCGAGGCCCAGAGATCGTGGCCCTTGGCCGCGAAGGTCAGGATGCCGGGACGCGGCCCGCCGGCGAGGGCGCGGCCCAGATCGGTATCGGTGGCGGTGAAGAACCAGATGGGGGCGCTGTCGCCGTCGGGGCTGGCGGTCATGGGCCGCGGCGGGGCGCCGTCGCAGCTGAGGAAGACGGTCTTGTCGGCGGCGAGCGCCTTCCAGAAGGCGGCTTCGAGCTCGGCTGGGTTGGGCATGTGGACTCTCCTGCGTGTTTGGTCTGGGGGATAACGCGGGAGGGGTGGGGTTGGTTGCCTGGGACGGTGAAGCGACCCGACCCCGGGCCGTGGACCTGGCCAAGGGCCCTGCGCTGGATGCCGCGCGGGCGGCGGTGGCGAGGCGGGTGGTGGGTCTGGCGGCGGACTTGATCGGCGGGGCGGATGGGGAGAGGCTGGGTCTTTCAGACCGGAGGTCCGCCCATGTTCCCCTTCCTCTTCGCGCCGCAAATCCATTGGCCCCTGTCGGGCAACGTCGTCCAGGACATCGCGCCGTCCTTCAACCACGAGATCGAGGGCATCCCGGAGGTCGAATACGAGGTGGTGACCTCTGTGGCGAGCTACGGCACGCAGCTCGGGATCCTGACCGACGCGGTGCTGGCGCTGGCGGCAAAGGCGGGGGAGGACGGGCCGGAGATCGCGGCGGTGCGCGAGCTGGCCTCGGGCGTGGAAGCGGCCAAGGGCCGCGCGCTTGAGGCTGTACGGGCGCGGGCTGTGGCAGCGGCGAAGCGGGTGGCGGATTTGGAGGGGTGAGCGGCGTCCCGGAAACGCCCCAGTGGGGCGTTTCAGCCGCGAACGGGCGGAGCCTTGGGAGAGGCGCG
>JBCCCB010000115.1:0-11562 GCA_039033775.1 Pseudomonadota bacterium
AAGATGGGCGAACTCCTCGATATCGGCGTCAAGGTCGGCGTGGTCGAGAAGTCGGGCGCCTGGTTCTCCTACGGGGATGAGCGCATCGGCCAGGGCCGCGAGAATTCCAAACAGTTTCTTAGGGACAATCCGTCTGTCGCCCTGGAAATCGAGGACAAGATCCGCGCGGCCCACGGCCTCGATTTCGAGATGACCGAGGCAGACAAGGACGACATCCTGGACGAATGACACAAGTCGCTGCCAGGGACGCAGCCGAAAGTCCCCGCCGCAACCGCGGAGAGAATATCTGGGAGGGGTCGTCCTTAACGGGCGACCCCTTTCGCTTGTCCGACGCCTGGGCCGGGGCTAGGTAGGCCCGCGCACCGATAGGGAACCGAAACCATGGCCAGCCTGAACGACATCCGCTCGACCTTCCTCGATTACTTCGCGCGGAACGGGCACGCGGTCGTGGACAGCTCGCCCCTGGTGCCGCGCAATGACCCGACCCTGATGTTCGTCAATTCGGGCATGGTGCAGTTCAAGAACGTCTTCACCGGCCACGACCACCGCGACTATGTCCGCGCGACCACGTCGCAGAAATGCGTCCGCGCCGGCGGCAAGCACAACGACCTGGACAATGTCGGCTATACGGCGCGCCACCATACGTTCTTCGAAATGCTGGGGAATTTCAGCTTCGGCGACTACTTCAAATCGGACGCCATCCCCTTCGCATGGGAGCTTCTGACCAAGGAATTCGGCATCGCGGCCGACCGCATGCTGGTCACCATCTACCACACCGACGACGAAGCCGCCGACATCTGGAAGAAGGTCGCGGGCCTACCCGATGACCGCATCATCCGCATCGCCACCGACGACAACTTCTGGCGCATGGGCCCGACAGGCCCCTGTGGCCCTTGCACCGAAATCTTCTACGACCATGGCGACCACATCCCTGGCGGCCCCCCCGGCAGCCCGGACGAAGACGGCGACCGGTTCATCGAGATCTGGAACCTGGTCTTCATGCAGAACGAGCAATTCGCCGACGGCACGCTCGAACCGCTCGCCATGCAGAGCATCGATACCGGTATGGGCCTCGAACGGATCGGCGCGCTGCTCCAAGGCAAGCACGACAATTACGACACCGACCTGATGCGCGCCCTGATCGAAGCGTCGGCTCAAGCCACCTCGACCGATCCCGATGGCCCCGACAACGTCCACCACCGGGTGATCGCCGACCATCTGCGCTCCACCTCGTTCCTGATCGCCGACGGCGTCATGCCCTCGAACGAAGGCCGCGGCTACGTCCTGCGACGCATCATGCGCCGCGCCATGCGCCACGCCCACCAGGCCGGTGCGACCGAGCCGGTGATGCACCGCCTGGTTCCCGCGCTGGTGCGCGAAATGGGCGACCATTACCCCGAACTCGGCCGCGCCAAGGCCATGATCGAACAAACCCTCCAGGGCGAGGAGGAACGCTTTCGCTCGACCCTAGACCGTGGCCTGCGGCTACTGGAAGACGAGGTCGGCAAGCTGCCGGACGGCGGCACGCTGGGCGGCGACGCGGCCTTCAAGCTCTATGACACCTACGGCTTCCCCCTGGATCTGACCCAAGACGCCTTGCGCGAAAAGGGCCTGACGGTCGATATCGACGGCTTCAACGCCGCAATGGCCGAACAGAAGGCTCGGGCCCGCGCCGCCTGGTCCGGCTCGGGCGAAGAGGCCGACGCGACGATCTGGCTCGACCTGGCCGATCGCCACGGCAGCACCGAATTCCTGGGCTACGATGACGAAAGCGCCGAAGGTCAGGTCCTGGCGCTGGTCCGGAACGGCGCCGAAACGGCAACGGCCGCCGGGCACAGCATCGCCATCGTTGTCAACCAGACTCCATTCTACGCTGAAAGCGGCGGTCAAGTGGGCGATACCGGGACCCTTCGGACTGAGACGGGCACGGCGCGGATCACGGATACCAAGAAAGTGGCCGGTCTATTCCTGCACATGGCCACGGTGAACGACGGCGAAATCTCCGTCGGCCAGACGGCGGACCTGCGCGTCAACCCCGAACGACGTGCCGCGATCCGCGCCAATCATTCCGCGACACATCTGCTCCACGAAGCTCTGCGCAGCGCGCTCGGCGATCATGTGGCCCAGCGCGGCTCGCTGAACGCGCCCGACCGCCTACGCTTCGACTTCAGCCATGGCCAGGCCGTCACGCCGGACCAGCGGCGCCAGATCGACGCCGAGGTGAACGCCTATATCCGTCAGAACAGCGACGTGACGACCCGCATCATGGAGCCAGACGCGGCACGCGATCTGGGCGCACAAGCGCTCTTCGGCGAGAAGTACGGGGACGAGGTGCGCGTCGTGTCTATGGGCGTCCAAGCCGGGTCGGGCAAGGGCACAGATGGCCGGACCTATTCGATCGAACTCTGCGGCGGGACCCATGTGAGACGAACCGGCGACATCGGCGCCTTCGTCACTTTGGGGGATCAAGCGTCCAGCGCCGGGGTCCGGCGGATCGAGGCCCTGACCGGTCAAGCGGCGATGGATTACCTGCGTGACCAGGACGCTCGGATTTCCGAGTTGGCAAATCTTTTCAAAGCGCAGCCGCATGAAGTCCCCGACCGGGTCCGCGCGCTAATGGACGAACGCCGGGCCTTGCAGGCGGAATTGGCGCAAGCCAAGCGCGATACCGCGATGGGAGAGGCCGGAGAAATTATCGAAATCAATGGCCTGAAGTCGATTCTTCAAGTCGTATCTGGAATATCCGGGAAGGATTTGGGTCCGATGATCGACGCGCAGAAGCAGGCGCTCGGATCCGGCATCGTCGTCCTCATCGCCGATACGGGTGCGAAGCCAGCCGTCGCCGCGGGCGTGACGAAGGATCTGACCGAACGGGTGTCGGCGGTGGACCTGGTCAAAACAGCCGTCGACCTGATGGGCGGGCGCGGCGGCGGCGGACGTCCTGAAATGGCGCAAGGCGGTGGCGCCGACATCGCGCAGGCCGATGTCGCGCTGGCGCGGATCAAGGAGATGCTCGCGGCGAGCTAGGCGATCCAGGACCGGTGGTGACCAGGCTGGCCCGGCCCTTTCGGCCCGGTGACTTGCGTTCGGTCGAAGCTGTGGACAATGCCCGTCACCGCCGGTGCCCCGCAACCGGAGACGCTAAAGTCGGCGACAGGCACTCGGGCGGCCATGACCGGCAGATCGGATCGGCGCGCCGGTCCTCTATCTCAGGGCGTGTTCGACCGTCCGGGTCAGATCGGCAAGGGAGAACGGCTTTGGCAGGAATTGGGCGTTGGGCACTGGCGGCGCGTTTTCGGACAGCGCATCTTGGGCATAGCCGGACATGAACACGGTTCGGACGTCGGGACGGCTGGCCATCGCCTGACGCACCCAGGTCGGGCCGTCCAGGCCGGGCATGATGACATCGGTAACGAAGAGATCCACGGTCATGTCTTCGTCTTCCAGCGCCGCTAGCGCCTCCTCCGCCGAAGCCGCCTCCAGGACTTCGAACCCTCGCAGTTTGAGGGCCCGGGTCGCAAACGCACGCACGGGCGCTTCATCCTCGACCAGGAGGACGCGGCGAGGGTTATTTGGCAGCCGGGGCTCATGCTCCGCTGTCTCTGGCGGATCGACAATCTCGGCCGGTTCCAGCTCGGCGGCCGCCCCGCGCGCGAGATCGGGCGTCGAATCATCGGCCTGCTCTTCGACGACGTGATCCGGGCTCCGGCGGTCGAGGAGATCCCGCTCGGCCCCTCCCATGAGCACGGTCGCAACGATATCTTCGTTATCGGACGAGTCATCGAGGTCAAGCTCGTCGGACATGTCTATGTCATCGGCCTCCGGGCTCGACCTTTTTGCGGCAGGCGGCGGAACAGGGTCGCCATCGTGTATCGACGACGGTTCGGAAGCCGGAGACCTCTCGGTCGAAGCCCCAACGCCGGACCCGAGGTCGGGGTCCGCCGGCCCTGGATCCGCGGCGACGTCCTCGTCCGGCCCGGCATCGATCGGCGCATCTTTCGCAATTGCCGCTTGGGTCCGCGTCTCGGCGGCCGTGTCGGCTGGAAGATACACGCTGAACGTCGTCCCTTGTCCGGGAACGCTGTCGGCGAAGATATAGCCGCCGGACTGCTTGACGATCCCATAAGCCATCGAGAGGCCGAGACCGGTCCCCTCGCCCGGCCGCTTCGTCGTGTAGAACGGCTCGAAAATCCGGGACAGGCGATCCGGCGGGATGCCGCACCCATCGTCGATCACCGATACGACGACGAACTGACCGGCCGGGACCGAAACGCGGTCCCGGCGCAAGGGTGTGTCCAAGTACCTGCACCGCGTCTCGATGCGGATCGTGCCGCCTTCGGGCATGGCGTCCCGGGCGTTGACGACCAAGTTCATCAAGACCTGTTCCAACTGCCGCCGGTCGCCCCGGATCGGCAGGATCGCCGGATCGTGATCGGTCTGTAGCGATATCCGCTCGCCGACAAGACGGTTCAGCAGGTGGGTCAGATCGCCAAGGGTGTCGCGCAGGTCGATCCGCTGCATCTGGAGGGTCTGTTTGCGCGAGAAGGCCAGAAGCTGTCCTACAAGCGCGGCCGCCCGATTGGCGTTCTGGGTGATCTGAAGCAGGTCGGCATTGTCCTCGTCGCCCTCGCCATGGCGCAGCAGCAGCAGATCGCAATGGCCCGAGATCGCCGTCAGAAGGTTGTTGAAATCGTGGGCAACGCCGCCGGCCAATTGCCCGATGGCCTGCATCTTCTGGCTCTGGACGAATTGGGCTTCCATGGTCTTCAACTCGGTCGCGTCGTTCAGAACGGCGATCAACCCGCCTTGATCGCCGCCGAGCGGTCGACCCAGCGTCACTTGCAAAAAGCTCTCGGTCGCCGCGCCCGTCACGCGCACGATTTCAGGGTGGTCCATGATGCGGCCCATATGGGCCTCCTGGACCCAATCGCTGACGGGGCGGCCCAACCCTTCGACCATCGCGGAAAACCGAAGCCCCTGTCCGTCTTCCAGCTTCGGCAGCAGCGCCTTGGCCCGTTCGTTCGAGAAGGTAACATGGCCTTCCCCATCCAGCCGCAGCAACGCAACCGGCAGCGAATCGAGCGCGACACGACTATCCATTTCTTCCCCCGCTGGAATGACGAAAACCTCTTGGCGACCATCCGTCGATGCGGACAGGGCGAGACGCACCCGCTCCTCCCCGGCTTTCGTGGTCAGAAAGTTGACTTCGCCGTTGCGAAGCGGGTGGTCGCGGAACAGGTCCCGCACCCGTTTCGCCCGGCTGCCGACAAGTTCCCGCAGAACTTCGTTCATGAACAGGACCGTCCCGCTGGGTCCGCAGGTCAGCATCGGCAGAGACAATCCGTCGGAAGCCCGCGCCGGGCGGTCCAGAAGATCCTCCAGGCGCCACAGATAGCCACCCGGAATGCGGTGCAGGGCCATGCGGACATGGCCGCGGCGGGTCACCACGTCTTCCCGTGCCGCGTCCCGGCCCTGGGCGCCCGAAAGAAGGCGATGGACAACGGCGTCCGGATTGGCGAACAATCCTTCCAGCGTCCGGGTCATCGTTTCGCCCTTTCGCGGGCCGAACCGGTCCACGGCCGCGCGGTTCTGGGCGAAGATGCTGCCATCGTCGCGGGTACAAAATCCCGGTGCCGCATCATGCTCCAGGAACCCCATCACGATGCCAAGGCGCCGCTCTGCCGTTGACCGCCCAACGAAATGTGCAATCTGCAACGCGACGGTTATGGTGATCAACCCGCCGGTCGCGGCCAGAAGAACGCTGCGCAGATCGGGCATGTCGATGGCGAAGGACAGGCCGAGCGCAACGAGGGCGAGGACCGCGAAAGCAGCCGTCCCACTGCGCAAGCGCCCGATAATATTGATTGTTTCGCCCAAGCCGTTAGCCCCCTGGCGCGCTAGTCGCCCGTGATCTGCGTTGGAATCATAGCATAATCTATCCCCAGCATTCGTTAATTAGACCTTAACGCGCCGGATCAGCAGACCGCCGGACGCCGTCAAAGACGCCGCAACAGGCTCAGATGGAAGCCGTCGCAGCCGTCGAAGGGCGTGCAGGACCAGCGAAAGCCGAGCGCCACGCCCCCCTTGCGAAGGCATGCCTCGACGGGCCCGGCATTCTCGGCCTCCAGAAGCGAACAGGTCATGTAGGCGATCCACCCGCCCGGCCGGGTCAGCGATATGGCCCGCGCCAGGATCGCCCGCTGCGTTTCCACCAGGCCGGACAGGTCCGCCTCCGACAGGCGCCAGCGTGCCTCGGGCGCGCGCCGCCAGCTGCCCGAGCCGGAACAGGGTACGTCCGCGATGACTCCGTCGAAGGGGGCCAAGGCTTCCGGCGCTTCGACGATCTCGATCGCCGCCCCGGCCCGGATCGCCCGTCCGGGCAGATCCTTCATGCGCTGGCGGGCGACGTCATGGGCGAAGACGGCCCGCTCGCCCCGCGCCGCGACCGCCAGCGCCTTGCCGCCGCCGCCCGCACACAGGTCCAGGATCCGATGGCCGTCCTCCGGCAGGCGGTCGACCAGGGCCTGGCTACCGGCATCCTGCAACTCGAACGCGCCGGTGCGAAAGGCGTTCAAACCCGTCAAACCCCTCGGATTTCCGTCGATCTCGACCGCGGTGGGTGAGATCGGATGTGGCTTGCCCCGCACCCCATGTTCGGCTAGGTCGGCGATCAGCGCGTCCCGGTCCATGCGCCGCAGATTGACGCGCAGGTTGACGGGCGCCCGGTCCCGCAAGGCCGCCGCCAGATCCCCGGCGCGGGGGACATATTGCGCGGCCAACCGCGCGACGATCCAATCGGGAAGGTCGGCGGCCACGCCGGCTGGCATCGGCCCCGGATCGGACGGCAGGTCGATGGCCGGCGGCGCGTATCCCTCGCCGGTGAACAGCCCCGACAGCGGCTCGCCCTGGCCGAGCAGCATCCCGGCGACCAAACGGGCCGGATCCCGCACCTCGTCCAGCCCGCCGATCTCGCCCAGCCCGCCGCGCCAAGCCGACGACCGGAGCCGACGCAGCGTATCGTAGACATGGTCGCGAATGGCCGCGCGATCCTTCGATCCCGCATAGCGCGCGCCCCGCGCCCAGGCCGTCAAGACCTGTTCGGCGGGCGCGCCGCCAACGATGGACTCCAGGATATCGATCGCCGCCTGGACGCGGGCGCCGGGTGTCATTCAGGTCCGGTAATTGGGGGATTCGCGGGTGATCTGCACGTCATGGACATGGCTCTCCTTCAAGCCCGCGCCCGTGATCTTCACGAAGCGGCAGGCCGTCCGCATCTCCTCGATCGTGGCGCAGCCGGTATACCCCATGGCCGCGCGCAGCCCGCCGACCAGTTGATGCACCACCGCTCCGGCCGACCCCTTGTAAGGCACCTGCCCTTCGATCCCTTCGGGCACCAACTTGTCGCCCGCCGCATCCGCCTGAAAGTACCGGTCGGCCGAGCCCCGCGCCATGGCCCCCATGGAGCCCATGCCCCGATAGGATTTGAACGACCGACCCTGGTACAGGATCACCTCTCCCGGGCTCTCATCGGTGCCCGCAATCATCGACCCGACCATGGCGCAGGACGCACCGGCCGCGATGGCTTTCGCGAAGTCTCCGGAATACTTGATCCCGCCATCGGCGATGACCGGCACGTCGCCCGCCGCGCCGGCCGCGTCCGCGATGGCGGTCAGTTGCGGCACGCCCACACCCGCCACGATCCGCGTGGTGCAGATCGAGCCGGGGCCGATCCCCACCTTCACCGCATCGGCACCCATGTCGATCAGGGCGCGGGTGCCTTCGGCCGTGGCCACATTGCCGGCGACGACTTGAACATCATTCGATAACCGCTTGATCCGATTGACGGCAATCCCCACGCCCTCGCTGTGGCCATGGGCCGTATCGACCACGATCAGGTCGCATCCCGCATCCACCAGCGCCTCGGACCGCTCAAACCCGGCATCGCCCACGGTGGTCGCCGCCGCCACCCGCAGGCGGCCCAACTGGTCCTTGCAGGCCTGGGGGTTCAGCACGGCCTGTTCGATATCCTTGATCGTCAGAAGCCCCGTCAGATGACCCTTGTCGTTCACCACCAACAATTTCTCGATCCGGCGCGCATGCATCACCGACTTGGCTTCGGCCAGGTCCACCGGCTCGCGCAGGATGGCCAGGTTGTCGGCCGTCATCATGGTGGCCACCGGCGTCGCGTCGTCGCTGGCGAAGCGCATGTCGCGATTGGTGACAATGCCCAGCACGCGGCCCGTCTCGTCGACCACCGGAAAGCCAGTGATCCGATACCGCTCCTGCAAGGCTTTGGCATCGGCCAGGGTCTGGTCGGGGCGCAGGGTGATCGGGTTGTAGACGATCCCACTCTCGAACCGCTTGACCCGACGAACCTCTTTCTGCTGCGCGTCCAAGTCGAGATTCCGATGGATCACCCCCATCCCGCCCGCTTGGGCCATGGCGATGGCCATGCGCGCCTCGGTCACCGTGTCCATGGCCGAGGACAGCAGCGGAATGTTCAAGGCGATGGCCTTCGTGACGCGCGTCCGAGTATCCGCCGTGGCGGGCAGCACCTGGCTGGCGCCCGGAACCAGCAGAACGTCATCGAAGGTGAGGGCCTCGCGAATCTCCATCGGGTGTCTCCGTGGCGGGGATCGGTTGGCGCCTTCCCCTTTCACGCAGAACGACCGGGGGCAAGCCCGTCGCCGGGTCGGACCGTCACATCTCCGCGGGTGCCGTCAGGCCGGCGGCGCGATCAGCACGTCGCAGGGCGCCGTCAGCGCCACGCGCTCGGCCGTCTCGCCCAGCAGGAACCGGGCGATGCCCGTTCGGGCATGGCGCCCGATGATCAGCAGGTCCGAGCCCTTCTCCTCGGCCGCTTGGGTCAGCGCGCGGGCCGGGCTGCCGATCATCGCCTCCGTCTCGACCGCGATACCCGGCGCGTCGGCGGCCAGTTGCGCCTTGGTCTCGGCCAGGGCGTCCTCGATGCCCGCCTGCCGGGCGGGCGTGGCAGCGCCTGCGATATCCATAGCATAAGGCGCGCCCGCCAGCGGATCGGCCCAGGCATGCAGCAAGGTCAGCGTATCGATCGGCGCCAAGGTCTGCGCCAGCGTCACCGCCGCCTGGCTCGCGGGGGAAAAGTCCCAACCGGCCAAGGCTTTGGCGTGTTCCCGTTCAACCGGGCCGACCACGATCATCAGCGGAGCGTTCAGGGCCTTCATCACCCGCGACAGCGTGGGCGATCCGATCAGTTCGGCCAGCCCCCGGTCCCGGTGCGATCCGAAGACCACCAGCCCGGCGCCCCGCTCCTGCGCCAGGCGGGGCAGGAACCGGGACAATTGTCCGGTCTCCACGTCCACCCGAGGATTGGCGGCCGACAGGTCGGGATCGGCAGCGACCAGGGCCGTCAATTCGGCCTCGGTCTCCTCGGTCCGGCGTTGCAGGATGGCGCCTGGCAAATCGTCGTCCAGGATATGGACGATGTGCAACTCGGCCCCCGTATGCTTGGCCAGTTTGGCCGCGCGGCGCAGGGCGCGGTCCGAGCGGGCGCTCAGATCGGTGGCGGCGAGGATGGGGCCCATGACGTCTCTCCTTGTCGGATTGGCCCGACAGGAATGCGCCGGTCCGACCCCCGCGCGCCTTGACCCCGATCAATCAGCCGAAGACGGTACCGTAATCTTCCGACGGCGGCGCTGGCGGGATCAGATAGGCCGGATCCCCATCGGCCAGGAGCTCCTCGTAAGCGGCTCTAAGATCGTCGGCAGCATCACTGGGATCGGGTGTCCGATCCACCGAGACGAGCGTCCCCGTCTCATCGTAGACCCGCTCGATGGTCGCCCAGGCGAACACGTCCGCGCCATCCTCGATGAAGACGGTGCGCAAAACGCCCGCCTCGTAGTCGCGGGTCACGACCCGCCCGTCATCCAGGAGAGAGATGGACAGATCGCGGTTGCCGTCGGCATCCCAGACCGTCGACCGTTCGGTCCAGCCATAGGCGTCGCCGATATCGACCTCCTCCCGGCTCTGCCGCTGGCCGTCGGGGCCGAACACATCCGCCTGCAGCCGGTCATCGTCGAAGATCGTCAACATCGACTCGGCACCGGACTCGGTTTCGCGGCCAAACTTCAAGCTCCAATTCTTGGCATCGCCCGTATCGGCCCGGACCGTCGCCGATGCCCCGAAGCCCGAACCGATCACTTGGCTGTTGATCCCATTGTCCGCGATCACCGCCCGATATCCGACCTCGCCCTCCGCATTGGCGCGGGTCTCGATCCGCTCACACGGGCGATCGGCATCGTCTTCGCGGGTCGTCACCTCGGTCCAGGGCGACTGCCCTCCGAACAGATCGGTCGTCAGAAGGCCCGTGCCAGCGTCGAACAGCAGGCTCGACTCGAAATATGCGTCGGGATCGTCGGGCACGGCGTTGACCCAACCGCCGAAGGCGGGCGTCGCGATGATGAACTCGGTCACGATCCCATCTTCACGAATAATCGTATAGCGATCCCCGCTGGAGACCTGCAGCGTGTTCTCCGTTCCCTCGGCCATGATCCGTCGTACTCCTCTACAAAAAGACAGGTCCGGCTTTCGCCGGAAAATGCGGCCAGACTCGGGCGCCGGGTCCCCGCCCCCTCACAGAACCGTTTCCGTCGGCTTGCCAAATCCGCCCCGCGCCGTCACAAGGCGGCGCACATATCCCGCAACCGGGCGTTCCGTAGGCGCCGAAACGACGGAGGACAGACCGATGTCCCAGATCACCCTCACCTTCCCCGATGGCAATGCGCGCAAGGTCCCCGCCGGGATCACCCCCGCCGAGGTGGCCGCCGACATCTCCAAATCGCTGTCGAAGAAGGCGATCTCGGCCAAGGTCAACGGCACCCACTGGGACTTGGCTTGGCCCATCGACGACGATGCCTCCATCGCCATCCACACGATGCAGGACGAGGAGCCGGCGCTGGAACTGATCCGCCATGACCTGGCGCATATGATGGCCCGCGCCGTGCAAGAAATCTGGCCCGACGTGAAGGTCACCATCGGCCCGGTCCGCGACTTCGGCTGGTTCTACGATTTCGACCGGGCCGAGCCGTTCACCCCTGAGGATCTCGGCCAGATCGAAGCCAAGATGAAGCAGATCATCGCCGCCCGCGACCCGGTCCGCACCGAGGTCTGGCCGCGCGACAAGGCCCGTGCCCACTACGAAGCGGCCGGAGAGCCCTTCAAAGTCGAACTCCTCGACCGCATCCCCGGCGACGAACCGATCCGGATGTACTGGCACGGGGATTGGCAAGACCTTTGCCGCGGGCCCCATCTGCAACATACCGGCCAGATCCCGGCGGATGCCTTCAAGCTGACCCGCGTGTCCTCGGCCTATTGGCTGGGCGACAACACCCGCCCGCAGCTTCAGCGGATCTACGGTATCGCCTTCCGCAACCGCGACGACCTGAAGGCCCACCTCAAGTTCCTGGAAGAGGCCGAGGCCCGCGACCACCGCCGCCTGGGCCGTGAGATGGATCTGTTCCACATGCAGGAGGAAGCGCCGGGCCAGGTCTTCTGGCACCCCAACGGCTGGACCATCTACACCAC
>JBCCCB010000116.1:0-11387 GCA_039033775.1 Pseudomonadota bacterium
AAACAGGATCCTTGGCGCGCAACCAGGCACGGATCCCAAGGCCGATCAGAACGGCGGCCCCCAGGACCCGGATCGCGTCATAGGCCGCCGGCGCGGCCAGGATCAGCGCGGTGACGCCGGTCGCGGCCAAGACCAGGAACAGCGAAGCCTGGCACAGGATCGCCGCCACACACCAGAGCGCGGGGCGGAAGCCCGTGCTCCAGGCTGTCAGGATGCAGTTGACGGCATTGGGGCCGGGCGACGTGACGAAAACGGCCCAGAAGCCCGCGAAAACCAGCCAATCGGCGACGGGCAAATCAGATGTTCAGGAACTTCTGCGCCAGTCTCGGCACCAGACCCGAGAACTTCAGTGGCGCGTCGGTGACCACCAGACAGATGCAGGTTTCGCCAAGATCGGCGACGGGCATATGGCTGACCTCGTCGTCGGCCACCTCGATGTCGCCGCGAGCATACCGGTTCTCACCGTCGATGAAGGCCCCCTTCAGGACCAGCGTGTATTCGGTGCCGGTATGTCCGTGATCGGGCATCGCCTGACCCGCCGGGATCGACAGAAGGCGTGCGACGCCTTCTTCATCTCCACCGAGGATCACTTGCTTCACGCCCATGCCGACGGGCCGCCATTTCACATCGTCCAGATCGCTGCCGATGGCTTCGCGCAGGGGTTGTGGCAAATCCGGATCGACGCGGGGCGTCTTCACGCAGGCCTCGACCGTATCTTCGGGCGCCGACGCCAGGATGCGGTCCATGACGTTCTCGAAGCTGTCGTCTCGAAGCGGCGCCACGTCCGCCGCTTCGACCAGGGCGCCGCCCATGGCCTCAAATCCCGAAAGCCGGGCGCGTGCGTCATCGTCCAGCGATACGGCAGTCGCCACGATCAAATCCTGGGCTGCCGGAAGCAGACCGGCCGCATAGCCCATCAGCAGGTCGTCTCCGACCGGATGCGTCACACTCATGTCCTTACCCTCGTCTTCCGGTCTGCAGTCCCGCCGTGTTGCCCGGCGCGTCCGACTGCATAGCGTGTCGTAATCTATCTATAGCTAACCTAATGCGCGACTTGATCGTGCCCAGGGGCAATCCCGTCTCGGCTGCGATTTCGCTATGGGACAGGTCACCATAGAACGCACGCTCCACCAGGTCGCGCTGCTTGGCGGGCAAGTCCGCGACGGCCTGGGCCAAGCGTCTAGTGTCTTGCTGCAAGGCCAGCGCGTCGGCTTGGGCCGGCTCGGGCTCCGGCCCCCAGGGCAGGTCTTCCGGTTCCGGCCGTCGCGCCTTCCGGATCAGGTCGATCTTGCGGTTCCGCGCGATCGTGAACAGCCACGTGGCAACGGTCGCCCGTGCCGGGTCGTAAAGGTGCGCCTTGCGCCAGACCGTGACCATGACGTCTTGCATGCAATCCTCCGCGGCACTGGGGCTCAGCCCAGTGCGGATCAGAAACGCCTTCACCCGCGGCGCGTAATGCCGGAACAGCTGGCCGAAGGCGGCCCGATCCTGTCGGGCGCCGACGGCGACCAGCAGGCCCGCCCAATCTGTATCGTCCTTCGGGGTGAGAGCCACTCGGCCTCCGATCCCGGGGAGAAGCCCCGTATCAAGCAGAGTACGAGTATTGCCGAAGCACGTCTTTCAATCAACCTTGCCCGACGATACGCCGCAGGCCCGAGCTTGGATCACTCCGTCCGGATGACGCTGCATCCTTGTGGCGGCGGTGATCCGATCCAGATCGGGCCACGTAACCTTTACGACAATTCCAACGAGAGACGGGACAGGCATTGCCTTTCGAGAACAGTTCAATCGCACCGCGCCGGATCGCGGTGATCGGCGGCGGCATAAGTGGCATGGCCGCAGCCCACGCCCTGTCCCGTCTGCACGCCGTGACCCTCATCGAGGCAGAGCCGCGCCTTGGGGGCCACGCCCGCACGGTCATCGCCGGGCGAAACGGGGACCAGCCGGTCGATACCGGGTTCATCGTGTTCAACAAGGTGAACTATCCGGAGATGCTGAAGCTGTTCGACGATCTGGAAGTTCCGGTCGCGGAGTCGGACATGTCATTCGCAGCCTCCTTCGGGAACGGGGCGCTGGAATACAGCCTTCAGACGGCCGACACGATGTTCGCCCAGCGGTCCAACCTGTTGAAGCCGCGCTTCCTGCGGATGGTGCGGGACATCTTCCATTTCAATGCGAATGCGACCGATGCGGCCCACGATCCAAATCTGTCGCTGGGACAGTTCCTGGACGGCCTTGGGGTGGGACAGGCGTTCCGCGATTGGTACATCGGACCAATTTCAGGCGCGATCTGGTCGACGCCGTCGCAAAACGTGATGGAGTTCCCGGCCCATGCGATGGTGGCGTTTTTCCAAAATCACGCGCTGCTCAGCCATACGGGGCAGCACAAGTGGTTCACGGTTCGGGGCGGCTCCGTAGAGTATATCCGGCGTCTGCAACTGCGGATGGAGCGGCTGGGCGTCGAGATTCGGCTTGGGGCGCCGGTGGATGGCATACGGCGCTTTCCCGGCGGTGCGGCGGTGAAATGTACCAGTGGCGCGTGGGAGAACTTTGACGAGGTCGTGTTGGCCACCCATTCCGACGATTCGCTGGCCATGCTGACCGATCCTTCGCCGGAGGAGACCGCCATCCTGTCGCGCATTCGGTATCAGCCGAACGAAGCGATCCTGCACGCGGATCCCCGGGCCATGCCCCGGCGCCGGAAGGTCTGGGCGTCGTGGAATTATGCCGAGCCGGACGGAAAGACGCCGGATCGGATCGGCTTGACTTATTGGATGAACCGGCTTCAGCCGATCCCGAAGGATGATCCGATGTTCGTGACGCTGAACCCGCAGACGGAGATCAAAGAGGCGCTGATCTACGACACCGCGTCCTTCCGGCATCCGGTCTATGACCTCTCGATGATGGCGGCGGTCGAGGAGGTGAAGGCGATGAACGGGGCCCGCGCGACCTGGTTCTGCGGCGCTTGGATGCGCAACGGCTTCCATGAGGACGGCATGGCCTCTGGCCTGGACGTGGCGAACGGCATCACGCGGCGAGGCCCAGTTGGGATCGCGGCGGCATGAAACAGCCCATCCTGGACCACGTTGCCGCCCGCACCTTCCACGGCCGCCAAGCGGAAGGGGTGTCGAACGCGTTCCGCTATTCGCTCGATTACGTACTGATGAACCCCGAGGCGGATCTGGATCCGCCCCGACTGTTCTCGCGCAATCGGGTCAACCTATTCTCGATCCGCGACCGAGATCACGGGGGCGCGCCGGGCAAGGGGCGTGGCGTCGCCTGGGTGCATGAGGCGCTGGCCGAGCATCTGCCGGAGTTCCGGGCGGGCCGGATCTTGCTGCTCGCTCAGCCTCGGGTGCTGGGCTACGTGTTCAACCCTGTCAGCTTCTGGCTGATCCACGGGCGGGACGGGACATTGCGCGTGGTCATCGCGGAGGTGACGAACACCTATGGCGACCGACATTCCTATCTGTGCCACACCGACGATCTGGCGCCGATCGCCAAGGACATGACGCTGAATGCGCAGAAGGTGTTCCACGTCTCGCCGTTCCGGCCCATCGAAGGCGATTATTCGTTCCGGTTCGACGTGTCGCCCGACCGGATCGGGATTTGGATCGAGCATCGGTCGAACGAAGGAACCTTGCTGGCGACGCTGTGCGGCCCGCGCGAGCCGTTGACGTCCCGCGCGATCCTGACGGCCAGCCTGCGGCGGCCTTTAGGGGCGCGACGGGTGATGGCGCTTATCCATTGGCAGGCCGTGAAACTCTGGTGGAAGGGCGCGGCCTTCCGCGCGCGGCCGACGCCGCCCGCGCGCGATCTCTCACGCTGAAGTGGGGGCCGGGCTTCCGAGGTATTCCGCCTTCGCCGCGATCCTGGCGGCGGCCGGGCTGCCGATCTACATCCATGCGCCGAAATTCTATGTGGACAGCTATGGGGTGACGCTTGCGCAATTGTCGGTGGCGCTGTTTTTGTTGCGGCTGATCGACGTCGTGCAAGATCCGCTACTGGGGCGATTGGCAGAAGTGACGCGGGCCCACCGCCGGGCCATGGTCCGGGGCGCCGGGATCGCGATGGCCGCGGGCATGGTGGCGCTTTTCGCGCTGCCCCCGGCCTTGCCACCGATCTGGTGGTTCGCCTTGTCCCTGGCGGCTCTGTTTTCGGCCTACTCCTTCCTGACCATCTGTTTTTATGCCCAAGGCGTGGCGAAGGCGGGGGCCGTTCCCGGCGGCCATGTCCGCGTCGCGACCTGGCGGGAGACTGGGGCGCTGACGGGCGTGTGCCTGGCAGCCGCGCTGCCCGCCTTGCTGGCCTTCACCGGGGCGCCGTTCGTGCTCTATGCCGGGCTGTTCGTCCTGGGGGTGGCCCTCGCGCTCTGGGCCATGGGGCCGGAATGGACGGCGCGGGGCGACGCGCCCGACGGCGGCTTGCGGCACGTCTTGGCGGATGCGCCCGCGCGGCGGCTGCTGCTGATCGCGCTGGCCAATGCGACGCCCGTGGCGGTCACGTCGACCCTGTTCCTGTTCTTCGTTGAAGACCGCCTGGGGGCGCCTGGGCTGGAAGGGCCGCTCCTTTTGCTGTTTTTCCTGTCCGCCGCGGCTTCCGCACCGCTTTGGGGCCGCGCCGCTCGGCGCGTCGGGCCGCGGCCCGCGCTTCTCGCTGGGATGGCGCTCGCCATTGCGACGTTCGGTTGGGCGTTGACACTGGGCGTGGGCGACGTGGCCGCCTTCGCGGTCATCTGCGTGGCGTCCGGCGCCGCCTTAGGGGCGGATCTGACGCTGTTGCCCGCGCTGTTTGCCCGGCGCATGGCCGAGATCGCGCCGGGGGCAGCCGATGGGTTCGGCCTCTGGTCCTTCGTCACCAAGGTGACACTGGCCTTCGCGGCCATCGCGCTGCTGCCCGTCCTGGACCTGGCGGGCTATGTGCCGGGCGGGCCATCGCCCGAGACCGCCCTGGCCCTGCTGACATGGCTCTATGCGGGGCTACCTCTGGCTTTGAAGGCGATCGCTTTGGCCCTGCTCTGGCGAGCGGGGCCAGAGATCGCAAGATATGGGAAGGACTTGAGACGTGCGTGACTTCAAAGGCAAGAGGTATTGGTTGGTGGGCGCTTCGGAAGGGCTTGGTGCCGCGCTGGCCCAGAAGCTGTCGAGCGTCGGGGCCGAGTTGGTCCTGTCCGCACGGTCGGCCGACAAGCTGGCCGAACTGGTCGATGCATTGCCAGGCAAGGCGCGGGCCGTGACCTGCGACGTGGGCTCGCGCGAAAGCGTGGAGGCCGCCGCCGCGGAGGTGGGTGAGATCGACGGGATGGTCTTCCTGGCCGGTGTCTACTGGCCGCAGAAGGCACAGGACTGGAATGCCGAACAGGTCGAGGCGATGTGCGATGTCAACTTCACCGGCGCGGCCCGAGTGGTCGGCGCGGTAATCGGGGATATGGTGGCGCGGGATGCGGGGCACATCGTCCTGACCGGGTCATTGTCGGGGTTTCGCGGTCTGCCGGGAGCGACAGGCTATGGGGCGTCCAAGGCCGGTGTGATGTGGTTGGCCGAAGGGATGTATGCCGACCTGCGAAAGACCGGCGTGGATGTCCAAGTGGCCAATCCGGGCTTCATCAAGACGCGGCTGACTGACAAGAACGCGTTCGATATGCCCTTCCTGATGACCCCCGACGAGGCCGCGCAGCACATGTTCGACCTGATGCTGACGGACGATCTCAAACGCAGCTTTCCGACGGTCTTTTCCTGGCTATTCCGGGGGGGACAGTTTCTGCCCGACTGGCTGTGGTACGGGCTGTTTGGCCGGGGATAGGTCGTCTCGCATGAAAGGAGGGGGAGACCGAAATCCCCCCCTCTACCATCACTCAAGAACTAGGTCCTAAACTGGAGCCGGAGCTCCGAAAGATACCGGGCTTTTCTTGGACCCGTCATCTTCTGACGAGAAGATGTAGTGGCCAAGGACTTCTTTCTTATGACGGATCTGGGGAAAGAGCAGATTATTCCGCAGTCAGCCGCGTGATAAGGACAGTAACTTCTGGGCGCTTTCCGGTCTCGTCTTGGGCAACCTTGCGGATCCCGCGGACAATGACCTCCTCCAGCTTCTCATCGTCGCCCGCAGTGCGCGTATCGACCCGCGCGAGCTGTCCGGCCAAATGCTGCTCCATCAATTCGACCAGGGGGGCGCCATTCTGGGCCAGTTCGGGCAGGCCGCGCAGGTCGACCCAGGTGTCTTCCAAGACCTCGTCGTCATCATCGACCATCACGGCCACGACCGCGAGGCCGTTTATGGCCATGCGGATGCGATCGCGGACGACGCCGTCGAATTGGCCGACCAGGGCCGAGCCGTCCAGGTAGGTGCGGCCCGTCTCCACATGATCGACCACTTCGGGCTTGTTGCCGGCCAGGTCCAGCATGGTGCCGTTCGGGGCGACCACCCCGATGCGGCCCAGGCTGTCGGCCAGCTTGGCGTGTTCGCGCAGATGGCGGTGTTCGCCATGCATGGGGATGACGATCTGGGGTTGGGTGATCTTCTGGATCGTCTCCAGATCCGGGCGGTTGGCATGGCCCGAGACATGGTAGAGGCCATCGTCGTCGGTGACGACATCGACGCCCAGTTCCGACAGGTTGTTGAGAATGCGGGCGACGTCCTTCTCGTTCCCCGGAATGGTTTTCGAGGAGAAAAGGAAGGTGTCGCCCTCGGCCAGTTCTATGCCGAAATACTTGCCACGGGACAGTTGGGCCGAGGCGGCGCGGCGCTCGCCCTGGCTGCCGGTGACGATCAGCATTAGGTTCTCGCGCGGGATGTCGGCGGCGTCTTCTGGGGTCACGGTCTTCGGAAAGTCGGTGAGGATGCCCTCCTCGACCGCGGCTTCCGTCATGCGGCGCATGGCGCGGCCCATGAGGCAGACGGAGCGGCCCGCCGCTTCGCCGGCGCGGGCGAGGCTTTGCAGGCGGGCGACGTTGGAGGCGAAGGTGGTGGCGACGAACATGCCCGAAGACCGCTCGACCAGGGCCTTGATCTCGGGGCCCACCAGGCTCTCGGACCGGCCCTCGTGCTTGTTGAAGACGTTGGTCGAGTCGCAGACCAGCGCGCGGATGCCGGGCTTCGACGCCTCGGCCCAGAGGTCGGGGTCGAACGGCTCGCCCACCACCGGCGCGGTGTCGAGCTTGAAGTCGCCGGTATGGATGATGCGGCCTGCGGGGCTGTCGATGACGAGCGCGTTGGATTCGGGGATCGAGTGGGAGATGGGCAGAAAGCCCACTTGGAACGGCCCCGCCTCGATCATCGCGGGAAAGGGTTCGGCGATCTTGACGGCGTTCGCGTCCTGCCCCTTCTCAGCCAGCTTGCGGCGAGCCAGGTTGGCGGTGAACTTGCGGGCGTGGATCGGGGTCTTGAGCTGTTGGAACAGGTGGCCGACGCCGCCCAGATGGTCTTCATGCCCGTGGGTGATGAAGATGCCGTCCAGCCGGTCGAGCTTGTCCAGAAGCCAGGAAATGTCCGGCAGAATCACGTCCACGCCGGGGGTGGTGTCCATATCCGGGAAGGCGATGCCCAGATCGACGAGGATCAGGCGTTCCGCGCCCTCGGGGCCGTAGCCATAGATATAGGCATTCATGCCAATTTCGCCGGCCCCACCGAGGGGCAGGTAGATCAGGCGGTTTCGTCCGCTCATGTGGTGTCCTTGTTATATCGGTGGATGACGGTCAGGCCGTGCATCGTGAGGTCGTCTTCATAGGCGTCGAACAGCGTTTCTGCCTGTTGGAACAGCGGGGCAAGCCCCCCGGTGGCGATGATCTTCATGGGTCGCGCGCGCTCGGCGCGGATGCGGGCGGTGATCTCTTTAACGAGGCCGACATAGCCCCAGAAGATCCCCGATTGCATGCAGGCGACGGTGTTGGTGCCGACCACGCGCTGGGGCTGTGTGATGTCCACATGCGGCAGCGCGGCGGCGGCCATGTGGAGCGCCTCCAGGCTGAGGTTCACGCCGGGGGCGATGACGCCGCCCACATAGGCGCCGTCATGGTCGACCACGTCGAAGGTGGTGGCGGTGCCGAAATCCACGATGATGAGGTCGCCGCCATGCCGGTCGTAGCCGGCCGCCGTGTTCACCAGGCGGTCGGGGCCGACGATGGTGCCCGCATCCACGCGCGGATCGGTAGGCAGGGCGCAATCGGGCTTACCGACGACCAGGGGACGGGTGCCGAAATAGCGGTCGCAGAGGACGCGCAGGTTGAAGACCACGCGGGGCACCGTGGATGAGATGATGCATTCGGTGACGGCGACGTCGATGTCGCGCAGATTCATCGAGGTGCGCAGCCAGGTGTAGTATTCGTCCGCCGTGCTCTGGGCGTTGGTGGCGCGGCGCCAGGCGGCGACGAAGCCGGTGCCGTCCCAGATGGCGAAGACGGTGTTGGTGTTACCGCAATCGATGGTCAGGAGCATGTCTGTGTCTCGAAGAAGATATCGGCGGCCGGGATGGGTTTAGGGCCGTCTGGCGTGCCGAGGATCAGGTGGCCGTGGTCGTCCACGTCGTCGAAGGTGCCCGCCAGGGTGTCGGTCATGGTCCGCGCGGTGATCGTTTGGCCGCGGCGGGCAGCGTGGGCCAGCCAGGCGGTGCGGATGGGAGCGAAGCCGTGGGTTTGGAACTGCGCCTCGCGGGTGGCGAAGGCGGGGGCGAGAGCGTCGAGCATGGCCTCGGGCGTGAGGCGGAGGCCGGTCGCTTGCAGAAGGGAGATGGGGGCGGCGGCGCGCGGTTCAAGATGGGCCGCGTCGGGCGTGGCGATCAAGTTGAGGCCGATGCCCAGGACAAGGAGGCCATCGCCCGGGCTTTCCAGGAGGATGCCGGCGAGCTTTTGGTCGTCCAGCAGGACGTCGTTCGGCCATTTGAGCGACAGGCCCTGGGCGCCCAGCCCGGTCAGCGCGTCATGGAGTGCGAGGGAGGCGACAAAGCTGCGGAGTGCAAGCGCGGCGGGGTCGCCGCCCGGGCGCCAGGCGAGGGAGGCCGCGAAGTTACCCTCTGGCATCGACCACGCGCGGCCGCGTCGGCCATGGGCGGCGGTCTGACGGCGGGCCAGGATCCAGGTGGGATGCAGTGGGGCCCGGCGCGCGGCCTCGGCCGAGGTGCTGTCGATCTCGTCGAGGAGGATGCGCTCGACGCCGTCTGGCCAGGCCTCCACTCAGTTGACCAACGCGTCGGCGGCGAGGGCGGCGGCGGGCTCCAACCCCAGAAGATCGGGGAACAGCGCCAGCATCAGGACCGCTGCGGCGACCAGGGCGCCCATCTGGAGCGCCGGCATGCCTTGGTCCAGCGTCCCCTCCTCGCTGCCGAAATACATGTAGAACACGATCCGCAGGTAGTAGAACGCGCCGATCACGCTGGCGATGACGCCAAGAACGGCAAGCCAGACCAGGCCCGCATCGACCGCCGCCGTCAGGACGTAGTACTTGGCGAAGAAACCCAGGGTCGGCGGGATGCCCGCCAGGCTGAACATCAGGACCAACAAGGCTAGGGCCGCGCCGGGGCGGGATTTGGAGAGTTGGTTCAGGGACGCGATGTCGGTCGCGTCCATGCCGTCGCGGGTCATGGCCAGGATGAAAGCGAAGGTGCCGATATTCATGACCACATAGATCGTCATGTAGAGCAACATCGCCTCGACCCCCTGGGACGTGCCAGCGGCCAGCCCCATCAAAGCGTAGCCCATATGGGCGATGGAGGAATACGCCATCAGTCGCTTGATGTCGCGCTGGCCGATGGCGGCGATGGCGCCGACGAACATGGACAGCACGCAGAGCAGGGCGATGACCTGCTGCCAGTCGGCGACCACGCCGCCGAAGGCGTCATGGGCGACGCGGGCGAAGAGGCAGATGGCGGCGACCTTTGGGGCCGTGGCGAAGAAGGCGGTGATGGGGGTGGGCGCGCCCTCGTAGACATCTGGGGTCCACATATGGAAGGGCGCGGCGGAGACTTTGAAGGCCAGGCCCGCGATCATGAAGACCAGGCCGAAGAGGAGGCCGAGGGCGATCTCGCCATCCGCCGCCGCGGCGACAACACCCGCATAGTCGAGCGTGCCGGCATAGCCGTAGGTCAGCGAGATGCCGTAGAGCAGCAGGCCCGACGACAGGGCGCCCAGGACGAAGTATTTGAGGCCCGCTTCCGTGGACTTCACGTCGTCCCGGCGCATGGAGGCGACGACGTAGAGAGACAGGGATTGGAGTTCGAGGCCCATATAAAGGGTCAACAGGTTGCCCGAGGACACCATGACCATCATGCCGATACAGGCCAGGACGATCAGGATCGGGTATTCGAACTTCAGCAGACCGGTGCGGGCCATGTAGTCTTGTCCCATGACCAACACGACGGCTGCCGACAGCAAGATCACCACCTGGGCGAATTGCGCGAAACCGTCTTTGACGATCATGCCGTTGAAGCCGGTCCCGACCTCGCCGCCCACGGCGATCATCAAGGCCACGACCGCCAGAACAGCCGCCGTCGCCCAGATCAGCGGGCGGGTCAGCGCGTCCTTGCTGGTGTAGACGGCGCCCAGAAGCGCGCCCATGGCGAAGATCGCCAGGACGATCTCGGGCAGGATGAGTTCCAGGTCGGAGGCGATCATAGGCGGGCCCTCACTCCGCCGCCGCCACGTCGCGCGTCAGCACGAGGTCGGCGGTGGCGAGGTCGTAATTGGCGACGAGATGGGCCACGGAGGGCCCGATGATGTCGGTGACGAGGGCGGGATAGACGCCCAGCAGGATGGTGAACGCGGCGAGCGGGGCGAAGATCGCCTTCTCGCGCGCGGTCAGGTCGGTGATCGACCGCAGGCTCTCCTTGATGAGGTCGCCAAAGACGACCCGGCGGTAGAGCCAGAGCGCATAGGCCGCCGACAGGATCACGCCGGTACAGGCGACCAGGGCGACCCAGGTATTGGCCTGGAAGACGCCGACCAGCGTCAGGAATTCGCCCACGAAGCCGGAGGTGCCGGGCAGGCCCACATTGGCCATGGTGAACAGCATGAAGATCAGCGCATAGGCCGGCATGCGGTTCACCAAGCCGCCATAGGCGGTGATCTCGCGCGTGTGCATCCGATCATAGACCACGCCGACGCAGAGGAAGAGCGCGCCCGAGATGAAGCCGTGGCTGATCATCTGGAACATCGCGCCGTCGACGCCCTGCTGGTTCGCGGCAAAGATGCCCATGGTCACGAAGCCCATATGCGCGACCGAGGAATAGGCGATGAGCTTCTTGATATCCTCCTGCATCAGCGCGACCAGCGAGGTGTAGATGATCGCGATGACGCTGAGCGTGAAGACGAAGGTGATCATCAGCTCGGACGCGACCGGGAACATCGGCAGGCTGAACCGGATGAAGCCGTAGCCGCCCATCTTCAGAAGGATCGCGG
>JBCCCB010000117.1:0-11327 GCA_039033775.1 Pseudomonadota bacterium
CTCCGCCTGATCCCCCGCGCAGGCCCGGCCCCGCTGGCAGCGGCTGCGTTTATGGCCGTGGCTCTGGTCACACCCTTCGCCCAACGCAGCCTGACCTTGGCCATGGGCGAGGGCCTGCCTGCGCGGGGCGACTGGTCCAACGCCCCGGCGGTGATCGGCGACTGGATCGACGCGCCGTTCATAGCCACCACGCGCGAGCTCCATCAGATCGCCCATGTCGGTCCCTACGACATCCTTATCAGCCGCAGCCGGGTCACCGAGCTGGTTCCACCTCAGGATTTCGGTATCGACGTTCGGACCGGCCGCCCGGTCATCTCGGAACCGGCCTCGCTGGCCCGGATGTTCGATTGCCGGCCCGACGGGTTGCTTGTCACCTCACCCCATTGGTGGGAGGTCGAGGGCCATGCCGACCGGCTCGTCCCTCTGATCGCCGCACGCGGTTACGACATGACCATCCGGCAAGCCGGGGCTGTCCTCGCCGTCCGCTGGCAGGGCGCGCCCGGCGCGGCCGAATGCCAGACCTTGGCACCGGCCGTCAGTGCAGGGGACTGAAAGACCTAGGCCGCCCGCCGATCCACTGACGCGCTGATTTCCTCCATGCTCTGCCGGAAAGTCTCATCCGGCATGTCCAACAGCATGCGCCGCCGCGCCGCCAGATCTTCGGGCGTCAGCCGGTCCAGCAAAGCCGTCAATGCCTCCGCATCCGGCGTCGCGATTGTCCAGCCCAACCCATCGGCCACGCGCCGCCCGGTCTCGGTCCCGTCGACCGCGATCATGGGACAGCCGTAATAGCCGGCCTCATAGATCCGGTTGGGCAGCAGCCAGGTCGAATTGGTGCCCCATTGCCAGAGATCCTGCGCCCAGACCGCATCGCAATCCCGATAGATGTCCCGCAGCCCGTCCGGATAGCGATAGGGGCCCCGATAGGTCAGGTTGTCACGGCGCGCCAGCAAATCGTCGAACGCGGGCAGCGACTCGTGGTGCACGATCCCGTGCATCCGTATCTCGACCCGCGATCCCAAGCGGCGCGCCACCTCGGACAGGATACCAAGGCTCCGGGCACAGCGCAGCGTGCCCACCCATCCCAGCACCATCGGCCCGTCGGTTCGAGCTCGGACGTCTGCGGCCACGGGCCTCGGCGGGTCGTCCGGCCCCAACCAAAGCTTGTTCTCGACCAGCCGCACATCCCCGGCCCAGCCTTGGATGGGGCCGAAATAGTGCTGAACGAAGGCGGGTGACGAGACGACCACGGCGTCGCACCGCGCCAAAAGCCCGCGCTCCAACGCGCGTGCCACGCGCCCTTTGGTCCCCGGAGCCGTCATCATGCCATGGATATCCAGGCATTCGTAGACCAGCCGGGGCCGGGGCCGCAGCATCGCCTGCGCGGCAGCCCCCAAGATGAGCATGTCCAGGTTGCGCGCCACGATCGTGCGGGCCCCTCGCAGCCGATTCCGCGCGCGCCAGACCTTCGGGATCGCAGCGGCGATAACCCGCAGGCGCTGGCCCATATCGGCATTGCGGGTCTCGCCCAGATGCAGGTTGTCCCAGAACGGCGCCGCGTCGTGGGTCATGTTCCGGCGCCGCATGGTCAAGCCAATCACATCGTAGCCGCATTCCATGTAGGACCGGATGCGGCGCCGTTGCGCAGCTTCGGACGCGTCGAACCCGAAGACGACCAGCTTCCGTCCCTGGTCCATGGCGGCCGGGACGGGCGTGGCAGCCTGCGGCTCGGCCAAGCTCATGGCGGCGATCCGTCCCAGGGAAGGGTTTCTCGCCCCAACATCTCTCGCAGGGCATCCATTTCGGGCGCGAAGGTCTCGCGCAGCTTGGCCTTGGTCTCCGGCCGCATGGGCGGAATCTCGTCTCGGATCTCAATGCTGTTCGCCCGCAGAAGACCGGCCACCGGCCCGGCGGCCTTGATCCGCGCCAACACCGGCTCCAAGCCGCGGCGGCGCATCCAATCGCCCCCGGCCCGCAAGCCCGTCCGCAGCATCGGCAGCCGGGCCCGGTCGCTGCCGTTCCTCCGTTCGCCCAGGATGGCGCTGTGAAACGCGTCATCCACGCCCAGGATCCGGAAGAGCGCCCGCGCCGCGCCCGCCGGATCGGCCGAGATTTCTTCGGCGAACATCACATGAAGCTGGCCGCCGAACGCCTCGCGCCAGCGGGCCAGATGAGTGGCATAGCGGCCTTGCTCGACATAGGCCGGGTTGTTGGCCAGGCCCGCCTCGAAGGGCAGGGGCGGGATATGGCCCTTGATGATCTCATGGGCGTGGTTGGAGAACGCCCGCTTGATCGGATCGCGCAGCAGCAGCACGACCTGTAGATCGGGGTTATAGGCCTTCGCCCGCGCCGGGGCGCGCGGATCGTGAAAGTAGGAGGGCGAACTTTCGAAGCGGATCGGCCGGTCGGTTTGCTCGAAGTGACCTTCATACCAGCGATAGCCGCGGTCGAAATAGTAGCTGAAGAAGTCGACTTCCTTCGGCTCGGCCACGGCGATCTCGGGATGGGAGCCGGCGACGGCATGCAACCAGGACGACGCGCATTTTTGCGCGCCGATCCCGATCACGTTGACCAGGGGCGCGTGTCGATCTGGCGTCTTGCCAAGCAAGACGCCGTCGGCCACGGCGAAATTCGTCTCGGATGGTCCCGACATCGGTGATCTCTAATGAAATGCCTTCAAGAATGACGGCACGATATCCGCCTTTTGCTCTCGGTTCCATGATTCTGAGCGGATTCGACTCAGTCCATTAAGATACCAGAACCTTTGCAACACCCCGCCTGGCGGATCGCCTCTATGGCGAGAGTCACTGTTGAGTATTATCAGTAACTTAAAGATTATCACCCATGAAATTTCCTGTCGATGCGAGGTCATCCGCCGCGCAGAATAGGAAATGGCAGTCCATAGAGCGGCCTGTAGGTGGGAGTGGCGCGAGGGAGGGGTAGCGGTATCCAGACGCTTGTTCCACATGCCGCGAACGAGACCAATGTCCGGATCGGAGACGTTGGCGGGATTGGTGCCAAGCGGTCAGTCTAGACCTCGGCTCGCCTGTCGGTCTGTTCCAAAGTTGAAGCTCAGGCCTGTTGGACGACCAGACTTGTTTCGCCACGCGGTTTCTTCGGGGCGCACCTTATCGAGACGATCGTGCCCCGGGGGTGGTGTAGCTCGCAACGGATCTGTCGGTGGCCGGCGTAGCCGAGCTGGTCAGTCCGTCTGCGCGGCAGGCAGACCGACAGGGACGTCATCGCCGACGGGGGCGGGGTTTCCAAGGTCCTGTGGCATGATCGTTGGACAGCCCATTCCTCGGTCTGCTCCATCGGGATCCCACCGACGAGGCGCATGATGGCTGCCTCTTTGGGGGAGTGAGGGCTGCCCGCCACCGGTTCCAGGGCATGCCTGAACGCCGACGGCATCCAGGCGGCGCTTGATCTCGGCGTTGAGGCGCTCGGCGGGGTTCGTGCGGTGCAGCTTGGCGCGGTGCTGGGTGGGGAAGATCATGCAGGGTTCCGCCGTCGCCGATGCCCCGGATCGGCTTGGGGCCTCACATTCCTCCTCGGCGCCATCCATGAGCATGGCGAGATTTGGCAGCTTGGGGCGTATCTGATTGGCCACGAGACGCCGGTGCGCGCTGGCGGCCGCGTAATTGGGCTGGGCGAAGGCCGCGGCGACGAAGGTGGAGACCACCCTCTGGCTGCTCTTGCCTGCATGGGCCAGGTCGCCGCGCTGGAAATGGACGCGACAGCACTGCCACGTCTTGGCCAGCACGCGCGACGTGGCGACCTTGATACCCTCATGCGCGGCGGAGATCACCAGCTTCACGCCCGAGAGCCCTCGTCGCACGAGGCCGCGTAGGACCTCGGTCGAGAAGGGTGGAGGGGACTGTCGCGCCAGCTGCGCGGCGAAAGCCCCGGAACGCGTCCGAAGCGCCGGTGGACATGCCGAGTGCCTCGCGGCGCCCATCGGTGTTCGCGCCGACTGCGATGGTGGCTGCGACGCTCACGATCCGCCAATGCCATCCATGGCCTGCACCTGATCGTCCGTCGCCCGCGTCGAGACG
This sequence comes from Pseudomonadota bacterium, assembly GCA_039033775.1. Classification (GTDB taxonomy): domain Bacteria; phylum Pseudomonadota; class Alphaproteobacteria; order Rhodobacterales; family Rhodobacteraceae; genus Jannaschia. The sequence goes on from JBCCCB010000117.1 coordinate 4,056, forward strand.
CCTTGGACCCAGGCCTCCTGGGAGGAATGAGCCTCGTGGTCGCCATCGGTTCGAGACTCGAGGCGAACGCGACGAGGGCCGTCTCCGCCGCGCGCCTGGGCTCTAGGAAGGACGGAAAGCAGCCCTCCGTCCGCAGTTTGGGGATCCGCGGCTACACGCTGCCCGCCCGCATCTGCCAATCTCGCCCGAAGAAGCTGTTCCTTTGCACCAGATGCCCGGTGCTTCTTTCAAGAGCTGGCCCAGCCTTCGCGCCGACCTCCAAAGCCTGCTTAAATCGCCCGCTCCAGGACCGAGCTCCGGTGTGGTGAGCCACGAGGACAAGCGCCAGACGCTTGCCCCGGATGATGGCCGCGGCAAAGGGACACCTCGCGGCCACGGTCTCGCAGTGCGTCAGGTGCCGGACCTCATTCGCGTCACGCACACCGGGGCGGGGCCATCCGGGGGCCAGAGTGCGGGACCCCCCCCCTCGAACGGTAGACCGACTCTGGATACCTCCAAAACGATGTCGCCCCGGCGCCCGGCCAACCGACCGGCGGGGGCGTCCTGGGGCGCCCAGGGCCTGTCCGCGATCTCGCGGCGCAAATGGAGCAGCGTGCGGGTCAGGTCGAACTTGAGGCGGTCGAAAGGAGCCAGAACCGTCTCGCCCGCCGCGAGGCGCGCCATGCCGTCCCAGTCCGGAGGCACGCGGTTGTCGGGGTCGGTCAGGCGGTGACTGCCGATCTCGGTCCCCTGATAGATGTCCGGGATGCCCGGCGCAAAAATTTGCAGGGCGCATTGCGCCAGCGCCAGGCCTGCCGCGCGGACGGCTAGCGGCGCCAAAACACCGCCATCCCCCGCCATCTCGAAAGCGGCCGCGGCGCGGGTGGCGGCGTCGCGCACCGGACGCTCGACCGCGTCGTCGGGGTCGATCCAGAACGTCTCGACCTTGGCTTCGCGCATGGCCTTTTCCAGATGATCGGGCAGGCGATCGGTGAGCCGCCCATCGGGCGCGGCGGCCCAAGCGCTTTGCGCGAGATACCAGCGCCACGGATCAGGGATGGGGCGAACCATGTTCATCAAGGTGTCGCGCGCCGCTGGGTCGTGGCTGATCGCCGCGATCCGCATCCGCGCGTCGGCGGACCGTTTGGTGTCGTGGCTGGAAATCAGGGTCAGACCATGCGGTTGCTCGGTCTGGCGCCGGACCATGGCGGCGTGGAAGGCACCCGCGTCCATGGCGGGCTCGTCGGGTTCACCGCCGACCTCGTTGGCCGACAGCAACGGCGTCCAGCGGTAGAAGGCGGTATCCTCCTGCGCCTTGGCAATGGCCGCGCCGGTAAGCTGTTGCAGCCGGATGCGCAACTCGGCGTTGCCGGGATCGAGCAGCAATCCCGCCAGGTCCTCGACCGCGGGCGCCGTGGGATGCGCGGCCGCCGCCGCCGTCTTGTGGATCAGGTCGGCCTCGGCCTGGGGCGTGGCACCGGGGGTCAGATAGGTGCGGTAGCGCGGAAAGGCACGGATGTAGGCGAGCATGGCCGCCCGCCAGGCGGCCCGGCCCCATTCGGTTCCGGCGCCCGCGGCCTCGGCCAGATCGGTCAGTCGTTCCAACTCGGCGGGCAGTTCGGTCTCGACAACTTGGGTCTTGGCCGCGTCGCGGAGGGCGACGAAATCGGGCCAGCCTTCGGCCAGGCGCTCCGCGCCCTCGGCGTCGGTCAGCACGCGGGCGATAGCGCGTGCGGCCTCGTAGCCGGTGGTGCCCTGAACGGGCCAATCGGGCAGGGCCTCGTCGCCGGTCAGGATCTTCTCGACCCAGATCGGGGTATCCGGCAGCCGGTCGCGCAGCCGGGCGAGATAAGTCGCGGGGTCGGCCAACCCGTCGACATGATCGACGCGCAGGCCGTGGACGATCCCGGCATCGACGAGGTCGAAGGTCAGGCGATGGACGTCCTCGAACACCGCACGGTCCTCGACCCGCAGGCCGATCAGCCCGGTGACCGTGAAGAAGCGGCGATGCGCGATGGCCGCCGCCTCGGTGCGCCAATGGGTGAGACGCCATGGCTGGGCGTCATGGATCGCGGACAGGTCGCCGACCGGGGGTCCGGCCAGCGGCACGCGCAGGTCGCCCGCGACCATGTCGGTGCCGTCGATGCGGATATCGCCCGCCTCGGCCATCTCGGCGAAGGGCGCGGGCAACCACGGCAGCGGCAGACAGTCCGCTGCCCAGTCGATGTCGAAATGCCGGGCGTATCGGCTGCCCTGACCGTTGCGCAGAACGTCGGCCAGCCAGACGTTGTGGACGGTGAAGGCCATGTGGTTTGGCACGATGTCCAGGATCAGGCCCATGTCCTTGTCGGCGAGCGCCGCCGACAGTGCCTCCAAGCCCGCGCGCCCCCCCAATGCCGGCTCGATCTCGTCTATGTCGGTAACGTCGTAGCCGTGGGTCGAGCCGGGAGCAGCGGTGAAGACCGGCGACAGGTAGAGATGCGAGATGCCCAGACCGTCCAGATAGGGGACGAGCGCCGCCGCCCGGGCAAAGTCCATGCCCTCGCGCAGTTGCAGGCGGTAAGTGGCGGTGGGAAGCCTCATGGCCGGGGGCGGGCCTTTCGCATGATGTCCGTGACGCGGACGAAGGTTGGGTGGCCGGCGATGGTCTCGACCGGGGTCGCGCTTCGGACCCGCCAGTTCGGATACTCGTGAACGGTGCCCGGCAGATTGGTGGGCCGCTCGGGCCCGACGAGATCGGCAAGGCGCACGCCCGCTAGCAGGCAGGGCGTGGCGGCCATGAAGCGGTGGGCGGCGTCAAGCAGCGCGTCGGGATCGGCATTCTCGGCGGCACCCACGGCGCGGGCGAGATGGCGGCGTTCCCATTCGCGGTGGGCGCGGTGCTGACCCGAGGCCCGGGACGAGACCAGGCCATGGGCTTCGCGCAGCTCGATATCCTCGCCCTTCGACCAGGAGGCCAGCGTCGGCAGGTCATGGGTCGACAGGCAGGCCATTGCCGCCTCGGGATAGGCCGAGGCGGGGGCGAAACCGTCCTCGGATTGCTCGAAATAGACGATGCGGTAGGACAGGATGTTCGCCGCGCCCATCGCCGGTCGGAAACCCTCGGGCACCCAGCCCAGATCCTCGCCGATCACAACGGCGCCCGCGCGGCGCGACTCCTCGGCCAGAACCCGCAGCATCTGGGCGAAGGGATAGCGCAGATGCGTGCCCTCGGACGGTTGGCCGTCTTCGGGGATCAGAAACAGCTGCCACAGGGCCATGGCATGGTCGATGCGCAGCGCGCCCGCGTGGTCCAGCTGGGCCGCGATCATCGCGCGGAACGGTGCGAGATCGGCGTCGCGCAAGGCGGCAGGCGACGGGGCGGCCAGCAGCCAGTTCTGGCCATCTTGCGAAAACACATCGGGCGGGGCCCCGACGGTGACGCCGGGCAGCATGGCATCGGCCCCGGTCCACGTGGCCGAGCCGTCAAGCGCCGTGCCCACGGCGAGGTCGAGATAGAGGCCCAATCGCATCCCCGCCTCGCGCGCAGCCGCCTGGGCGGCGTCCAGCTGGCGTTCGGCGACCCATTGCAGCCAGAGATGGAAGCGGACGTCACCCGCATGGTCGCGCGCGAAGGCGGCGACGTCGGGCGCGCCGGGATCGCGCAGCGCCTCGGGCCAGGCGTGCCAGCCGCCGGGATGGCGGGCCGAGATCGCCTCGAACAGGGCGTGGCGCCGCAGGGCCGCGCCGCCCTGGGCGACATAGCTCTCGAGCGCGGCGCCGGGCACGTCGGAGTCGAAGGCGGCGCGCAGGGCGCGCATCTTGGCCCGGGTCACCGCCGCGTAGTCCACCAGATCGCCATCGGGCAGACCCGCCGGGCGCGCACAGCCCAGCAGGTCAGGCGCGATGTAGATCGGGTTGAGGAAGCGCCGAGACGAGGGCGAAAAGGGCGAAGCCCGCTCAGGATCCGACAAGAACAGCGCGTGGACCGGATTGATCCCCAGGAAATCCGCCCCCGCCGTCCAGCAGACATGCGCAAGATGGGCCAGGTCGGCGAAATCGCCAATGCCCCAGTTTCGTTCGGAGCGCAGCTCGTAGAGTTGGCAGAACACGCCCCATCCGGGCGCGTCGCGCAACGATCGCGGCAAATGACACCGCACGCCGTCAGGCACCGTCATATCATCCGAGACCTGCGACCCCTGGGGCGGGGCATCGGGGTCCTGCCCCAATCCGCGTAGGATCGTGCGCAGGGTCGCGTCCGGGACCGCGCGGTCGTCGTAGCCGGTCGTCAAGCCATGATGGCGGGCGAGGGCGCGAAGGTTCATGCGGCGTCCAGTGCGAAGAGGACCGAGTTCGGCGCGCCGAGGCCCGTGCCCGTCACATGGAGCGTCTCGCCACGGATCGGGGGCAGCCGCTGCACAATCTCCGCGAAGCAGGCGCGCATCTGGAGATGTGCGCCGACAAGGGTCCAGTCCGTCGCGATGCAATCCTTGGGGGTGTCCAGCTGCGTCCCCGCATCTCCGCCCACGCCGTCCAGCAACGGCACGACGCGCTCGCGGCGCAGGGCGATTAGCTCTCGCGTCCGGACTAGGGCCGCCTTATGGCCGTCGTGCACCAGACAGTCCCAATCCAGGCGCGACACCGCGAAGGTTCCGGGGTCGATAGGGTCGGGCACGGCCTCCGTGAAGCCGCCGAAATCCGCGAACTCGGCGCGGCGGCCCGTCGTGACGGCCTGCGCCAACTCGCCCTCGAAATCGGCGAAGAACAGGAAAGGCTCCGACGCGGCCCATTCCTCGCCCATGAACAGAAGCGGGATTTGTGGGCTCAGCAGCAGCATCGCCTGGAGTGCGGCCAGCCGGTCGGGCGACGCAATCCGCGAGAGGCGTTCGCCAAAGGCCCGGTTGCCGGTCTGGTCATGGTTCTGGAGAAAATTGACCATCGCCACCGGCGGCAGGTGGCCCGACGGCCGGCCGCGCCCGCCCATGGCCCCGCCCTGGAAGGCGAAGCCGGTGGCGGCGGCCCGTGCCAACTGGCCCACCGGGTCGTCGGCGAAATCGCGATAATATCCTTCCGTCTCGCCGGTGGCGATCACATGAGCGGCGTTGTGCCAGTCGTCGTTCCATTCCCCGTCCATCAGCGGCGCGGCGCCGTCCGGACCGCGGTCATGCAGATGGGTGACGTTGCGATTGTCTTCGGTCATCAGCCAAGCGCCCGGCAGGACCCGCCGGATCTCGCCCGCCATCTCTACCAGCAATTCGGGCTCGGACGGGTCCCGGATCTGGTCGATGGCATCGAAGCGAAGGCCGTCGAAGCGGAAGGATTCGATCCAGTAGGTCGCATTCTCGATCGCGAAGCGGCGGACCGGATCTTGCCCGTAATCTATGGCCGCCCCCCAGGGGGTCTGCCGGGTGGCGTCGAAGAAGGCCGGGGCATAGGCGCCCAGATAGTTCCCATCCGGCCCGAAGTGATTGTAGACCACGTCCAGCATCACCATGATCCCGCGCCCATGGGCGGCGTCGATGAGCGCGCGCAGGTCGTCGGGCGTCCCGTAGGCATTATGCGGCGCATAGAGCAGCACCCCGTCATAGCCCCAGCCGCGTGTGCCGCCGAACTGCGCAACGGGCAGGATGTCGATGGCGGTGATGCCGAGCCCGGCGAGGTGATCGAGCTTGTCGATCGCGGCCCGGTAGGTGCCATCCGGCGTGAAGGTTCCGATGTGAAGCTCGTAGATCACCGCTTCGTGCCAGGGACGGGCGGGGCGCGGATGTTGCCAATCGTAGCTGTCGCCGGTCACGACGGACCGGCCATGCACGTCGCCCGCTTGCTGGCGCGACGCCGGGTCGGGCAATTCCGACCCGCCGGGCAGGCGATAAGCGTATTCGGTGCCGGGCGGCGCGTCGGCGATCGTCGACCACCAGCCACCGCCTTCGTCCTCCATAGGGTGCGGCCCGCCGGGCAGCACCAAGTCCAGCGCATCGACCCCCGGCGCCCAAAGGCGGAAGCGTGTGCCCGCGTCTGTCGGGATCGCGCCCCAGGCGGGTAAGGTCATGGCATCGCCTCCAGCAGGATGAGGGTGCGGTCGGCAAGGGTCAGCACGCCCTCGACCGGGGCGCCGAACCCGTCGGGCGCGGCGGCGCCTTCGGCCGTGTCGATGAGGTGGCGCCAGCGGCCCTCGGGCAGGACGACCTCGCGCGGGGCGCCTCCGGCGTTCATGGCCAGAAACAGTGCAGCCTCATCATGGGCGTGAAAGCTGAGCGCGACCGCCCGGCGTTCGGGGTCCTGCCACTGTTCGGGGGCGATCTCGCCCCCGGCGAGACGGTGCCAGGTCACGTGCCGGCCCTCGGGATTGTCGTCCGTGTCGTGCAGGAAGCGCTCGGCCGTCAGAACCGGCTTGGCGGCGCGCACCGCGATCAGGCCGCGCACGAAGGCCTCGAACGGATCGTCGGCATCCCAGTCGAGCCAATTCATCTCGCCCGGCTGGCAGTAGCTGTTGTTGTTGCCACCTTGGCTGCGCCCCACCTCGTCGCCCATCAGGATCATCGGCGTGCCCTGGGACAGAAGCAGTGTCGCCATCAGGTTGCGCCTCTGGCGATCGCGCAGCGCCAGGATGTCCGGGTCGTCGGTCGGTCCCTCGGCCCCGTGATTCCAGGACAGGTTGTGCGAATGGCCGTCGCGACCGCCCTCGCCGTTGGCCTCGTTATGCTTGTCGTTGTAGCTGACCAAGTCCATTAGCGTGAAACCGTCATGGGCCGTGATGAAGTTCACCGAACTCCAGGACCGGCGCCCGTCATGCTCGAACTTCGAGGCCGAGCCGAGCAGCCGGTCGGCCAACGCGGGCGCCTGTCCCGGATCGCCCTTCCAGAAGGCGCGAACCGTGTCGCGATAGGTGTCGTTCCATTCGGCCCAGCCGGGGGGGAAGTTGCCGACCTGATAGCCGCCCGCGCCGGTATCCCAAGGCTCGGCGATCAGCTTGACCTGGGATAGCACGGGATCCTGGTGCACGGCCGTCAGGAACGGTGCTCTCTTGTCGAAATGGTCGCGGCGGCGCGCCAGCGACGAGGCGAGGTCGAAGCGGAACCCGTCCACATGGCAATCCTCGACCCAGTAGCGCAGGCTATCCATCACCATTTGCATGACGTTCAGGTTTTCGAGGTTGAGCGTGTTGCCGGTTCCCGTCGTGTCGAAGCAATAGCGCGGGTCGTCGCCCAGAACGTAGTAGGACGCGTTGTCGATGCCCCGGAAGGACAGCGTCGGTCCCATTTGGTTGCCTTCGGCGGTGTGGTTGTAGACCACGTCCAAGATCAGCTCGATACC
>JBCCCB010000118.1:0-11316 GCA_039033775.1 Pseudomonadota bacterium
CCAAGCCGTCGAAAGCCGCGACCTGACGGTCACCTCCGTCGAAGCCAGGCCCGCCACCCGCAATCCCAGCCCCCCCTTCATGACGTCCACGTTGCAGCAGGAGGCCAGCCGCAAGTTCGGCATGGGCGCGCGGGCCTGCATGTCCACGGCCCAGCGCCTCTACGAGGCCGGCCTCATCACCTATATGCGGACCGACGGCATCGACATGGCGCCCGAGGCCGTCCATGCCGCACGCGACGCCATCGCCGACCGTTACGGCAAGGACTACGTCCCCGGCTCGCCCCGGATGTACAAGAACAAGGCCAAGAACGCCCAGGAAGCCCATGAATGCATCCGGCCTACGGATATGACCAAGTCGGCCGACGACATCCGCGTCTCCGAGGCCGACCAGAAGAAGCTGTACGACCTGATCTGGAAGCGGACGCTGGCCAGCCAGATGGAAGCCGCCAAGCTTGAACGGACGACCGTGACGGTGGCCGACAAGGACGGCCAGGTGGAGCTGCGCGCCACCGGCCAGGTCGTGGTCTTCGACGGCTTCATGAAGGTCTACCAGGAAGGCCGCGACGACGAGGAAGCGAGCGGCGACGACAAGCGCCTGCCCGCGATCCATGAGGGCGACGCGGCCAAGAAGGTCGCGGCCTATGCCGACGAGACCTCCGACAATGAGTTGATCAGAGCGCCGTCCAACGCCGTCCTGGGGCAGCAGAGCTTCACCCAGCCACCCCCGCGCTACACCGAGGCGACGCTGGTCAAAAAGATGGAGGAGCTGGGGATTGGCCGACCGTCGACCTATGCCTCGATCCTGTCGACCATCGTCGACCGGGGATATGTGCGCAAAGAGGGCAACCGCCTGTTCCCCGAGGACCAGGGCCGGCTCGTCACCGTCTTCCTGTCCAACTACTTCCGCCGCTACGTGGGCTACGATTTCACCGCCGGGCTAGAGCAGGAGCTGGATGAGGTCAGCGCCGGCGACAAGGATTACAAGGACGTGCTGGGCCGTTTCTGGCGCGACTTCTCCGCCGCCCTGGCCGAGACCAGCGACCTGCGCATCGGCGAGGTCCTGGAGAAGATCAACGAGGTTCTGGAACCCCACCTCTTCCCCGAACGCGAGGACGGCAAGGACCGCCGCCTCTGCCCCAAATGCGAAGCCGGGCGGCTGTCGATGCGCACGGCGCGGTCGGGCGGCGCCTTCATCGGCTGCTCGAATTACCCGGAGTGTCGCTACACCCGCCCCTTCGGCCCGCCGGGCATGGAAGGCGAGCAGGCGGGCGACGAACGCATGCTGGGTGTCGAACCGGAAAGCGGGCTGGAGGTCTGGCTGAAATCGGGGCGGTTCGGGCCTTATGTCCAACTCGGCGAACCGACCGAGGAGAACAAGAAACCCAAGCGGTCATCGCTTCCCAAGTCCTGGACGCCGGACGCGCTGGATTTCGAGAAGGCGATGCAGCTTCTGTCCCTGCCGCGTCATGTCGGCGCCCACCCGGAGGACGGCCAGCCCATCGAGGCCAATCTGGGCCGCTATGGGCCTTACGTGATGCACCAGCGCCCCGACGACGCGAAGCCGGTCTACGCCAACCTCGGCGACGAGGAAGAAGTGTTCACCATCGGCATGAACCGTGCCGTCGAAGTCCTGGCCCAGAAACGCGCCAATCCCCGCGGTGGCGGGAGAGCAGCGGCGAAGGCGCTGCGGGAGCTTGGGGAACATCCGGAAAACGGCGGGCCGATGGCCGTCATGGAGGGGCGCTATGGGCCTTACGTGAAGTGGGAGAAGGTGAACGCGACCTTGCCCAAGGATGTTTCACCTGAGGATCTGACGGTGGCCCAAGCAGTCGAATTGATCGACGCCAAGGCGGCGAAGAAGGGCGGGCGGAAGACGGCTGCGAAGAAAAAGCCTGCCGCCAAGAAGAAAGCGGCGCCGAAGAAGAAAACGGCGGACAGGTGAGAAGGCGTAAAGGTCCGCTTAGAGCGCCATTTTGATCGATGCTGCCCGTTGCACGACTATCCGCTTTCGTCTTCTGCGGCTAGTTTTTTGACCAACATCAAAGCCAGCACCACTGCAATTAAAAGAAACCCCGACCCTACAATCCACGCGATAGGTGTTGAGTAGATTTCGGCGACGGCCCCGGTCAAAACCAGACCCAACGCGGCCCCTAACTGTTGTATCAACGATCTCAGCGACAGCATTGTCGACCGCTGACGGTCTTCCACGCAGCGATGCAGAATGCTGCTGGCCGGTGTTTCGCTGACACCAAGGATCACGGAATACAGGACGAACACCGCCACAAAGCCGATGATACCGCCTTGCAATGCCAATGCGATCTGAACGCCTGCCAGACAAGCAAATGTCGCGGCCAACGTCATGGCGTGCCGCCGCTTGAAGATCCGGCTGATATGCGGAGACAGAGATGCACCGAAAGCGATGGAGAAGAAATAGATCGCCGTTACGACACCGATAACGGTGTTTGCGTAGCCCTCGTCCAACATGGATTTTGCATGGGTCGGCCAGATCACCTCGACAGGGTTGGTTGCCATCAGAAAGAACGCCAACGCCGCCAGAAGTATCGACAATGCGGGATGTTTCAGGGCCAAAAGGCTCGCGTCCTTTATTACCGTCGGGACACTTGCGAAGCCGTGCTTGAGAGCCGTGCCGTTCATCGGACGCGGGGTTTCGACAATGGCCAACATGGTGAAAACAAACACGCCCGACATCACAGCAAAGCTGGCCGCGTAGGACACATCGTAGATGCTGAACCCGAGACGTTCCGCTGCCGGGCCCAACATATCAGGCAGAAGACCGCCGAAGACGGCCCCGATGGCCAGCCCTATGGCATTGGCCCATTGCGCTTTGGCCAGAGCGGGCTGGACATCCACATCTGGGGCGGCAGCCTTGAAGGTTTCGACAAACCACGCATCAAGCGTGCCCGACCGAAGGGCGCGTCCAAAACCGATGAATGCAAATGAGAGCGCGAGAACGTAGAAGTCGCTGGTTGAAAGAAACAGCGCGAGCGACATCAGGCTAGCGACGACCGCCGTCAAAAAGACCGGCTTGCGGCCAATACTGTCGGCAAGACCGCCAAACGGCAGCTCCATCGCCATCGTCGTGAGCGAGTAGACCCCGAAGAGAAGCGAGATTTGAAAAAGGTCCATGCCCCGGTCGGTCAACGCCAGAGCGACGACAGAAACCGTCAGTCCCATCGCGAAACGGTCAAGGAATTGGTGTATCTGAAACACGCGGATGTGCCGTCGTGCCGAACCGGTAAGCGCTGCGAAGGAAAACTCTGTTTCAGTTGCCATGCTTGCAACATCAACTTTGCTGTCACCGTCCACAATGCCTCATGTGCCGGAACCTATCCGGCGTAAGCCAGTGCGGTCGTTCGACAAACGCAGCGAATTGGGGCTTCGTCCGCAAAGCGGACACCAGCCATCAAATCGCCCCGCCTACAAGCTAGGCGGGGCCACCGATCAGGCCGGTCCAGCCCCCTGCGTGCCCGTATAGACCGAATAGATCGACTGGGACGCCGCCATGAACAGCCGGTTCCGCTTCGGCCCGCCGAAGCAGACGTTGCCGGTGATCTCGGGCAGGCGGATGCGGCCCAGCAGGGTGCCGTCCGGGTGCCAGACCGTCACGCCGGAATAGCCGACATTGCGGCCCGCATTGGACGACGCCCAAAGGTTGCCCGCCACGTCGCAGCGCAGCCCGTCCGGCCCGCATTTGACGCCGTCGACCACGCAATCGGTGAACACCCGGCCATTGGACAAGGTGTTGTCGTCGCCCACATCGAAGGCGAAGATCAGCCCCTCGCCGCCCGGCCCGGTATCGCCGGGGCCCGCGCCCGTCGACGCCACATAAAGCGTCGAATAATCCGGCGAGAAACACAGCCCGTTCGGGTCGGGCGCATCCGCCTCCGAGGCGACGCGGGTCACCACGCCTTCTGAGTCCACGCGGTAGGTCGCGGTCTCCATCTCGCGGACGAAATCGCCGATCCCGGGCGGCTGGCCCAAGCGCGGGTTCAACAGCCCCGCCGCGTTCGATGGCCCGCCGGGCGCATCGGGCGCACCTTCGTAAAGCTGGCCGCCATAGGGCGGGTCGGTGAACCAGTAGCTGCCATCGGGATGGGCCACCACGTCGTTGGGCGAGTTGAAGCGCTGGCCCTCGAACATGTCGGCGATCACCGTCACGGACCCATCCAGCTCATAGCGCACCACCCGCCGGTTCAGATGCTCGCAGGACAATTGGCGCCCCTGGAAGTCGAAGGTGTTGCCGTTGGAATTGCCCGACGGCGCCCGGAACTCGGACACATGGCCGTCATCGTCCAGCCAGCGCATCTGGCGGTTGCCCGGGATGTCCGACCAGACCAGGAACTTGCCGACGCTGTTCCAGGCCGGCCCCTCGGCCCAGAGCGCGCCGGTCCACAGCCGCTGGATCGGCGCGTTGGGCTGCATCACGCCCCAGAAGCGGTCATCGGCGGCCACCAGGTCGGGATCCCAGAAGTAGACGTTGGGCGGGGCATCTGCGCGGAAATCGCGGCGCGGTTCCGTGATCGTGCTGCGCGGTTCGACGGCGCTGGATTGCGCCAGGGCGGGTGTCGCGGCCAGCGCCACCGCGCCGCTGCCCAATGCGCCAAGCGCCTGCCTGCGGGACAGGCCGGGTGTATGATGTGTCATGCTATCCTCCCTTGATCGCGGCGCGGGGCCGCCCGGGCAGGGTAAGCCCGGGCCGACGACCCGCCGGTGGGAAGCTGCCCCTGCGTCAAATCTCAGCGGATCGTCGCCGACCCGGCCGTTCTTGAAACCGTGACGACCGACTGCGACATGGGGGTCATGACACCGCTCGTTCCCCGTCCCGACGTTCTCGATTTCCTGCGCACCCGCCGATCCCGCCCCGCCAAGACGCTGCATGCGCCCGGCCCCGACCGGGATGCGCTGATGCCGCTTCTGGACGCCGCGCTGCGCGTGCCGGACCATGGCAAGCTGGAACCTTGGCGACTGATGATCCTGGGCCCCGACACGCGCGCGGCGCTCGCCGAGCTCACCCAAAGCCGGGGGGGCAGGCGCGGCGAGGATCCCGACAAGCTCGCCAAGGCCCGCGCCATGTTCGCCGACGCGCCCGCGATGGTCGCCGTCGCCGCGACGCCCGTCAACAGCCCCAAGATCCCCGAAGGCGAGCAGGTCCTCAGCGCCGGCGCCGTCTGCCTGTCGCTGGTCAACGCCGCGCTGGCCGCCGGATGGGGGGCCAATTGGCTGACAGGCTGGATGGCCACCGACCGGGATTTCCTGACGGCGGGCCTGGGCCTCGGCCATGGCTTCGTCGCCGGTTGGATCGTGATCGGCACCGAAGGCGCCGTCCCCCCGGACCGGCCGCGCCCGAACCTGGCCCAGAAGGTGGATTGGCACCCATGATCGCCCCCATCCTCGCCGCCATCGGCCAGATCGGCCATCCGGCCTTCCGGGGGGTGCTGCTGCGGGGCGTCGGCCTGTCCGTCGCGCTGCTCGCGGCGTTTTCGGCCTTCTTCGTCTGGCTCGCGCGCTGGCTGGTCGGGCCGTCCGTGACGATCCCCTGGTTCGGCGAGATCACCTGGCTCGACGACGTGACCAGCTTCGCCCTGATCCCCGTCATGCTGGTGGCGTCGGTCTTCCTGATGGTCCCCGTGGCCTCGGCCTTCACCGGTCTCTTCCTCGACCGGATCGCCGACGCGGTCGAGGCCGAACATTACCCGGCCCTGCCGCCCGCCCGCCGCCAGGGCTGGGGCGAGATGCTGCGCGACTCGGCCGGGTTCCTCGGCCTGGTGATCGGCGTGAACCTCGTGGCCCTGATCGCCTACCTGGTCCTGGCGCCCTTCGCGCTCTTCATCTTCTGGGCGGTCAACGGCTTCCTGCTGGGGCGCGAATATGCCCAATTGGTCGCCGCCCGCCGGGTCCCGCCCGACGAGGCCGCGGCGTTCAGGGCACGGCATCGCGGCCGCATCTGGGCGACGGGCATCCTGATGGCGATCCCGCTCTCGGTGCCGGTGCTGAACCTGTTGGTGCCGGTGATCGGCGCGGCGGCCTTCACCCACCTGTACCACCAGATCAACCGGGACCCGACCGCCCGGTGATCCAGCGCAGGCTGTCGATGGTGATCAGGCCGGACGTGATCAGCCAGACCAACGTACCCCAGATCACCAGGGTCAGCAGCGTCGTCCAGAAAACCCGGGGCCCCAACCGGAACTCCACCGGAGAACTCTCGTGGGTGCCCGGCACCCGTTCGCCTGCGTCGCCCTGGGTGCGCTGACCGATCTGCAGACCGATCAGGAAGATCATCGCCCAGACCATGGCGAAGACGACCAGGGCCGAGAAGATGCCCATCTCAGACCTGCTCCAACTCGACCAAGGTGCCGGTGAAATCCTTTGGGTGCAGGAACAGGACCGGCTTGCCATGGGCGCCGATCTTGGGCTCGCCATCGCCCAGCACGCGCGCGCCGCTGGCCTGCAACCTGTCCCGCGCGGCCAGGATGTCGTCGACCTCGTAACAGATGTGATGGATGCCGCCCGACGGGTTCTTGTCCAGGAAGCCCCGGATCGGGCTGGCCTCGCCCAACGGATACAGAAGCTCGATCTTCGTGTTCGGCAGCTCGATGAAGACCACGGTCACCCCATGATCCGGCTCGTCCTGGGGCGGGTTCACCTTGGCGCCCAGGATATCGCGGTACTGGGCGGACGCGGCCGCCAGGTCGGGGACGGCGATGGCCACGTGGTTCAGCTTGCCGATCATTTGGCGGCCCTCCTGTTCGCGGCCCTTATGCGGGTGCAAGGGCGGGCTCGCAAGATCGCGGCGCGGGCTTAACCTGTCGTTAGGAGTGTTCGTGGTTCGGTCTGGTTAATCGCAGACTCGGAGGATGACATGGACGACCTCGACCTACTGGCCCGCCCCGCGCCAACGCCCCAACGCCCGCTTCTGGGTCAGACGGTGCTGGTGGTGGAAGACAGCCGATATGCCTCTGAAGCGATCCGGCTTCTGTCCATGCGGTCGGGCGCGCGCATCCGCCGCGCCGATTGCATCGCCAGCGCCGAACGGCACCTGAACACTTACCGGGCGGGGATCGCCATCGTGGATCTGGGCCTGCCCGATGGGTCGGGGCTGGAATTGATCGACCGCCTGGCCAAGGCGGGCCAGCGGCCCATGGTCCTGCTGGCCACGTCGGGCCGCGACCGCGACGAGGTCGAGGCGGACGCCCTGGCCGCCGGCGCCGACGGGTTCCTGCCGAAACCCATCGACAGCCTGGCCGCGTTTCAACAAGCCATCATCCGCCATCTCCCGCCCGAGATGCGCCCCAAGGGCCTGCGCGCCGTCAGCGCCGAAACCATCGAACCCGATCCCCTGGCCTTGGCCGAGGATCTGGCCTTGGCCGAGCGGATGCTGGATGACGGCGCCACGCCCCGGTTCGTGGCAGACTTCCTGCATGGCTTGGCGCGCACGGGCCATGACCGGGTGTTGCTGGCGGAAACGGCCCGCCTGGCGCGGCCCGCCACGGACGATATCCGCCCCCGTCTGCGCAGCCTGATCGCCGAGCGTCTGCGCGTGCGCGAAATGGTCTGAGCCGGGCGGCGGGCAGGCCTCGGCTTGCGGTGTCGGGACTGCGCGTCCGGCGGCCGGGGGTGGATACCGGCCACATCCGGGCAAGCAGCCACCCGACCCCGCCAACGGACCGGACCCTGCCTCTCGGAGCGGCCTTAAGCCGACGTTAAGGTTAATGCGCCCCTGTCATCACTGGTCCAAAAATACGCAAATCCCGCGGTCTCCGCATGTCCGACCCTCGGCGGCCGAGGGGACCGCCTGCAGAAGGCCCAGCCCCCAGCCGGATCCAGGATCGCCCCCTGGGATCGTGCAGCACATCGGACGACGACCGGACGCCCGTTGCGGACCCGATACGCCACGTAAGACCGGATCGGTTGACCCCCGACCCAACGTGGTACCGCCCACAGGGGCAGGACGGATCAACCTGCCTCGGACGAGGCGCCCAGCGGCTTCCGCTGCTGCCCGTCCCCATCGAAATTCCCAGGATCCAGCCAAGCCAGATGCGCCGCCCGGATCGCCGGCCAATCCCCATCCACTATGGCGAACCAGGCCGTGTCCCGGTTCCGGCCCTTCACCACCATGTGCTGACGGAATGTCCCCTCATAGCCGAAGCCGAGCCGCAAGGCGGCCCGGCGGCTGGCCGCGTTCTCGGCGTTGCATTTCCATTCCACCCGTCGAAAGCCCGCCTCGAAGGCCTGCGCGATCATCAGATGCAGGGCGGCGGTGGCATTGCGCGTCCGCTTCAGCGCGCCGGAAAACGCGATATTGCCGATCTCGATCACGCCATTGCCCCGGTCGATCCGCATCAGCGAGGCGACCCCGATCCATGGCCCGTCGCCCCGAATCCCATAGAAGGCCGGATCCGCCGACGCGGCGGCCCCGTCAGCCCAGGCGCGATAGGTATCGAAATCGGCGAAGGGCCCGCAGTGCATGTAGCGCCACATCTCGGGATCCGCGCCATTGGCCGCGAACAGATCGCCTGCATGGCGGGCGGGATCGAGCCGCTCCAACACCGCGCCATGGCCCGCCATCCGCGCGGGCGGCGCGTAATCCAGCTCCCGCCACTGGGCCAGGCTCATCGCGGCGCCATGCGGATCGCGCCATCCAGCCGGATGACCGACCCGTTCAGCATCCGGTTCTCGGCGATCTGCCCGACCAGGGCGGCGAATTCCGCCGGATCCCCCAGGCGCGACGGATAGGGCACCTGCGCGCCCAGGCTGTCCTGCACCTCCTGCGGCAACCCCTCCAGCATCGGCGTCAGGAACAGACCCGGCGCCACCGCCACCACCCGGATGCCCAAGCCCGCCAGGTCCCGCGCCATCGGCAAGGTCAGCGACGCCACCCCGCCCTTCGACGCCGCATAGGCCGCTTGCCCCACCTGCCCCTCATAGGCCGCGACGGAGGCGGTGTTGACGATCACCCCCCGCTCGCCATCGGGCCCCCGCCCGTCCTGCGCCGCCATGATCGCGGCGGCGGCCGACGCGCAGTTGAACGTGCCGATCAGGTTGATCCCGATGACCTTGGCAAACAGCGCCGGGTCGTGGGCGCCGCCCCGCCCCACGGTCTTCGCGGCGGGCGCGATCCCCGCGCAATTGACCATCAAGTCCAGACGCCCGCCCTCGGCCACCGCGCCCAGCGCCTCGGCGCAGGCCGCCGCATCGGTGACGTCCAGCTTGAAGAAGCGACCGCCCAGATCCGCCGCCAGATCGGCACCGCCCTCGTCCAGGTCCAGGATCGCCACCGACCCGCCGGCCCCGGCCACATGCCGCGCAACGGCCGCGCCCAATCCCCCGGCCCCGCCGGTGATCGCCGCCACGCATCCAGTCAAGTCCATCGCGCGCCCCCCTTGTCGGGCGCGACCGTATCCGCCCGTGCCGCTAGCGCAAGTCCGGCGCCGTGACCGAAGCCCGGATCAGGCTGTCGGTATCATCGGCATCCGCCGAGATCCCGATCCCAAGCAGCACCCCCGGCGATCCCCCGAAGGCCCGCGCGTAATCGGCGGCCAGGTCCACCTGCTCGGCGAACTGCCCCGTCCCGGCGGGCCGCAGCACGACCGTCTTCAAGCCGGGCAGATAGGGGCTGTCCTGCAAGGTCCCGCGCGCATCGTCATCGCCCCAGACATAGACCAGCACCTTGGTCGTCGGCCGCCGCAGCAGCCGGGCCGCGCGGTTCGGGTTCGCCTCGGCCGCCGTTTGCGGGTCCGTCCAAGCGAAGTACACGGCAAGGTTCCGATCGTCCCCACCCTTGCGCCGCAGATCGGTCGCCGGCACGCTCTCGGCCACCGCCCAACTCCACGAGGCCCGCGTGGCGCCCCGCAACCGCTCGGGCACCGCCTTCCACAGAAGCGACACCGTCCCGTCCGAGACCACGCCCAGCGTGCCCCCGCCCTGACTGTAATCGTTTGAAAACAAACGCAGGAAACCCTGTTCGCGCCAAGATCCGTCGAACGGGATCGGCTCGGCCAGGGCAGGCGCGGCCACGGTGGCGGCCCCCAGGGCCGCGGCAAGAAGCATCTGTTTCATGCCCCTCAATCTAGCCCGATCCGAAGCCGTTGACCCGTCACGACCGGGTGATCGCCCCCGTGAACACGCGAATCGCCGCCAGACTCAACCCCATGACAGTCCCATGAAACCTGTGGAGAAGCCGAAACACGGGCTTTACAGGAGTCCGGTGGCACTCCACCATATCTGGTATTGGGGACAGAGGTCGAACATAGAAATCGTCCGCGCCCCCACCCATAGGGACAAACGGAAGGCGACGACATGCTCCACGACCGTCACCAATTCTCCGATACAGGCGACCTTCACCCCATCGACTTGGTCGAGACCGTGGCCGAAACCCATGATTGGGATTTCGACCGTGTCGGCGACGACCAGATCGCCATGGTGGTGGAAGGCCAATGGCGCAGCTACTCGGTCACCCTGGCCTGGTCCGACCACGACGAGACCCTGCGCCTGATCTGCTGCTTCGAGATGGAGCCGCCGGACACGGCGCTGCCGGGACTATACGAGGTGCTCAACCTGGCCAACGACCAATGCTGGGCGGGCAGCTTCAGCTACTGGCGCGAGCAGAAGATGATGGTTTACCGCTATGGCCTGATCCTGGCGGGCGGCGCCTGTGCGCAGACCGACCAGATCAACCACATGGTGGCCGAAGCCGTCGTCGCGGGCGAACGCTACTACCCGGCCTTCCAACTGGTCTGCTGGGGCGGGCGCCCGGCCAAGGACGCCATGCAGATCGCCATGGCCGAGGCCTATGGCCACGCCTAGCGTCACCTGGGGCCCGATCGCGGCACGGGGCGTGGTCCTGCTGGGCTGCGGCAAGATGGGGTCGGCCCTGCTCTCGGGGTGGCTGACCCGGGGTCTTCCGCCCGGCGCCGTGACCGTGATCGACCCCAAACCGTCGGATTGGTTGCGCGAAACGGGCGTCACCTTGAACGGTGACCTGCCCTCGACCCCGGCGGTCACCCTGATCGCCGTGAAGCCGCAAATGATGGCCGATGCTTTGCCCGCCCTCCGCGGCTTGTCGGACACGCTTTTCGTCACGGTCGCGGCCGGCACGTCCATCGCCGCCTACCAGGCCGCTTTGGGCGCAAACAGCGATTCAATCCGTTCCGATGTCCATATCGGATGGTCGGGCAGACTTTGGGCATATTTTTCGGCAACACACACCCGCAGCAAGTGGTGCGGAAGATGTCACTGCTTTAGCGCCCCCTTCTGACGATATCGAAGACAAAGACGCGGACGCTTTGGACGCAAGGC
>JBCCCB010000119.1:0-11278 GCA_039033775.1 Pseudomonadota bacterium
CTGCGAGTGCTGGGCCGCCACACGGGCGGCCGCGCCGTTGGGTCCGCGGAAGACCATCGGACAGCCCATCTGGCCCCCCGACATATAGAGCGTTTTGGCCGCCGAATTGATAATCTGATCAATGGCCTGCATGGCAAAGTTGAACGTCATGAACTCGACGATGGGCTTAAGGCCGCCAAACGCAGCCCCGACGCCGATCCCCGTAAAGCCATGCTCCGTGATCGGCGTGTCGATGATCCGCTTGGCCCCGAACTCATCCAATAGCCCCTGGCTGATCTTATAGGCGCCCTGATATTCGGCCACCTCTTCGCCCATCAGGAAGACATCCTCGTCGCGGCGCATCTCCTCGGCCATCGCATCCCGCAATGCCTCCCGGACGGTGGTCGACACCATCTCCGTCCCTTCGGGCCAGTCGGGTGAGGCATTCGACTTCGGCGCCGCGCCATCCGTGGCCTCTAGCGAAGATTGATCCTTCGGCGCGGCCGGGACTTTCTCGCCACCACCACCAAGCGTGTCGCCACTATCGTCGCTAGACCCGCTATCATCCGGCTTGGTATCGTCGCCGCTCGATGCGGTCTCCACGTCGTCCGCGCTCTCACCATCTTCCAGCAAGACGGCGATGGGCGAATTGACCTTCACCCCTTCGGTCCCTTCGGACACGATGATCTTGCCGATCGTGCCCTCGTCGACGGCCTCGAATTCCATCGTGGCCTTGTCGGTCTCGATCTCGGCCAGGATGTCGCCGGAGGACACGGTGTCCCCCTCTTTCACGAGCCACTTGGCCAACGTCCCCTCTTCCATGGTCGGGGACAGGGCGGGCATCAGGATTTCGGTCGCCATCACACCGCCTCCTGCGGGATCTCATCCGCATAGATGTCCGTCCAAAGCTCCTCCAGCGCGGGCTCCGGGCTCTCCTTGGCGAAATCGGCCGAGGCGTTGACCACGTCCTTGATCTCCTTGTCGATGGCTTTCAGGTCGTCCTCCGACGCGTGATCCCCGGTCAGCAGCATCTGACGCACATGCTCGATGGCATCCCGCTCTTCGCGCATCTTCTGGACCTCGTCCCGCGTCCGGTACTTGGCGGGGTCGGACATGGAATGCCCGCGATAGCGATAGGTCTTGATTTCCAGGATGTACGGCCCCTTGCCTGCCCGGCAATGGGCCACCGCCTTCTCGCCGGCGGCCTTCACGGCCAGCACATCCATCCCGTCGACCTCCTCCCCTTCGATCCCATAGGCCGCCCCGCGCTCCCAGTAGGAGGGCGACTTGGTCGACCGCTGGGTCGAGGTCCCCATGGCGTATTGATTGTTCTCGATCACGAAGACGCAGGGCAGGTCCCACAACTCGGCCATATTGTAGGTCTCGTAAACCTGGCCCTGGTTCGCCGCTCCATCCCCGAAATAGGTGAAGGTGACGTTGTCGTTGCCCTTGTACTTGTCCGCGAAGGCCAGGCCCGCCCCGATGGGCACCTGCGCCGCCACGATCCCGTGGCCGCCGTAGAAATGCTTCTCCTTCGAGAACATGTGCATCGAGCCGCCCTTGCCCTTGGAATAGCCTCCCTCGCGCCCGGCAAGTTCGGCCATCACGCCGTTCGGATCCATCCCGCAGGCCAGCATGTGGCCGTGATCGCGGTACGACGTGACCCGCTTGTCCCCCTCCTTGGCGGCAGCTTCCAGCCCGACCACCACGGCCTCCTGACCGAGATAGAGGTGGCAGAACCCCCCGATCAGACCCATCCCGTAAAGCTGTCCCGCCTTCTCCTCGAACCGCCGGATCAGCAGCATGTCGCGGTAATATTGAAGCAGCTCGTCCTTCGAGACATTCGGCTGTGCGGCGCTCTTGCGGGTGGCCATGGGGCAGGGATCCTCCGGTCCGTCGGGAGTCGTTCAACGTTAAACAATGGCTAACGCATCGGGTTCCCCAGCCACAAGGCCCGATATTCCCCAGGGTCACCGCGCCAGCATGCCGGCGCCCGTCACTCGATGACGATCTCGTCGGTCCGCGCCAGGCCCAGCACCATCCGTGCCCGCTCGTCCAACAGATCTAGATCCAGGAAATCGTCCGACAGCCGCCGCGTCCGGTCCGACATCCGGTCGACCTCGGCATCCAGCAAGGCCAGTTCCCCGGACAGATGGGCATATTCGGCTTCCAACTCGACCCTTCGGAAGACGCCGTATTCGCCTTGGACGGCGGCGAAGACGAAATACCCGGCAAAGCCCAGAAGGGCCACGGGAAGGAACAGACCGTACCCGGTCCGGCGGCGTGCGCGCATCATGTCGATCCTGCTCTCCGGGTCTCTTGCGGACCCTGTTCATCTTGCATGACACAGCGGAACGGGCAGGGGAATCCCCCACCCATTGCAAGCACATAAGTGTGTGTTTCCGGACTCAGCCCGCGACGGACGCCGCGTGGATGCTGTCGATGGTGCTGCCGATCATGGCGTTGAATTCGGCATCGGATTGTCCATCCGACAACCCCTCGGTCAACGCCCGGCTGAACGACGCGATGACGCCGCGGTTCTTGGCCAGCAACGCATTCGCCTCGTCCCGCGAATACCCGCCCGACAGCGCCACGACCCGCATCACCTTCGGATGATCCACCAGCGGCGCATAGAAGTCGTCTTCGCTGGGCAGCGTCAGCTTCAGCATGATCTCCTGCCCGTCCGGCAACTTGTTCAGATGGGCCAGGATCCGGTCGCGCAGGATCGCCTCGGCCTCCGCCTTGTCGGCGATCGAGATCGTCACCTCCGGCTCCAGGATCGGCACCATGTCCTGGGCCAGAACCTGCGCGCCAACCTCGAATTGCTGCGCCACGACGGCCTCGATCCCGTCCGGGTTGGCCGCGCCCACGACCGACCGCTCCTTGGTGCCGAACACGCCCAGCCCATGGGCCCGCTGCAAGGTCGCGTCCAGACCCGGGATCGGCTTCATCAATTGCACGCCGTTAACTTCGTCCTCCAACCCCTTGTCGATCTTCAGAAACGGCACCACGCCCCGCTCCTCCCACAGATAGGCGGCGGCGGGCTTGCCATCGAACGCCCGATCCATCGTCTGCTCGAACAGGATCGCGCCCACCACCTTGTCGCCGGTGAAGGCGGGCGCCTTCACGATCCGCGACCGCATCCCGTGGATCAGGTCGAACATCTCGCCTTCGGAGGAATAGCGGTCCTCCTCGATCCCATAGAGGCGCAGCGCCTTTGGCGTCGAGCCGCCCGATTGGTCCAGCGCGGCGATGAACCCCTGTCCGGCACGGATTTTGGCGGCTTTGTCGAGATCGGGCATGGTTTCGGCTCCGTAATTTGGTCGTCTTCTGACGTCGCGGCCTTAGACCCCAGGGGCTGCGACGGCAATCTTGATCGCGCTAACGGCGGCGGTCACGACCGTTCCAGAAACCGCGACGCGACTCCGGCGATGACCGTGCGCGGGGCGATCCGCGGCAAGAATGCCAACATCTTGTTTGTGGCGCCCGGCACCACAACCTGCGTCCCGGTGACGGCGCCATCCCAGCCCGCCAAAGCCACGGAATAAGCGGTCGGCAGGTCGCCCTGCACCATCGCGACATCCTTCATGTCGGCCGCCTCGAAGAAATTCGTCCGCGTCGGGCCGGGACATAGGGCGGTGACCGTGACGTTGCTGCCTCTCATCTCATGCGCCACCGCTTCCGAGAGCGACAGGAGATACGCCTTGCTCGCATGATAGACGGCCATCCCGGGGCCCGGCACGAAGCCCGCGACCGAGGCGACGTTTACGATACGTGCCTTCGCGTCCAGCGCCGTCATATGGGGCAACATCAGTTTCAGCAGCCGGGTGGCGGCCAGGACATTGACGGTGATGGTCGCCTCTTCGCGCGGCCACCCATCGGGATCGGCGAAGGCGCCGTTATGGCCCAGGCCGGCATTGTTGATGAAGACGTCGATCCCGCGCCCCGCAACCGCCTCGGCGAAAAGCGTGTCGGCCGCATCTGGCGTCGACAGATCGGCCGGGATGACGACCACGTCCACATCTTCCGCCCGCAGGTCGTCGGCCAGCGCCTCCAACTTGTCGACCGATCGGGCGGTCAGGATGACATTGCGCCCCTTGCGGGCCGCGATCCGCGCAAATTCCCGGCCGATTCCCTCGGATGCCCCGGTGACGAACGTGTAATACGTCATCTGGTCCTCTCCATTCCCGTGCTAGGCGGACAACGCCGCAATCCCTGGCAACTCCTTGCCTTCCATCCACTCTAGGAAAGCGCCGCCCGCAGTCGAGATATAGGTGAAATCACCCGCGACGCCCGCGTGCTTCAAGGCCGCGACCGTATCTCCACCACCGGCGACGGAAACCAACTGTCCAGTCTTGGTCAACTCGGCCGCGTATTGCGCGGCCGCGTTGGTGGCCGCGTCGAAGGGCGGCAATTCGAACGCGCCCAGCGGACCGTTCCAGACCAGGGTCGCGCAGCCATCCAGCACGGTGCGGATATGGGCGACCGAGTCTGGGCCCGCATCCAGGATCATCTGCCCGGCGGGGACCTCCTCCGCCCTGACGGTCGTCGTCGGCGGGGCCGCCCGGAACTCGGCCGCGCAGACCACGTCGCGGGGCAGCAGGATCGCGCATCCGGCGGCTTCGGCCTTGGCCGCGATCTCGCGCGCCGTGTCCAGAAGGTCATGTTCGCATAGGGATTTCTGAACATTCACGCCCTGTGCGGCCAGGAAGGTATTCGCCATGCCGCCGCCGATGATCAGGTGCTGCACCCGGGTCACCAGGTTTGCCAGCAGGTCCAGCTTGGTCGACACCTTGGCCCCGCCGACCACGGCCGCCACCGGCGGCTTCGGCGTCCCCAGCGCCGTCTCCAGCGCCGTCAGCTCCGCCTGCATCGACCGGCCCGCGAAGGCGGGCAGCATACGGGCCAGCCCGTGGGTCGTCGCATGGGCCCGGTGGGCGGCCGAAAACGCATCGTTGCAATAGAGATCCCCGATCCCCGCCAGCCGCCGCGCGAACCCCTCGTCGTCCGTCTCCTCGCCCGGGTTGAAGCGGACATTCTCGAACAGGATCACGTCGCCCGGCGCCATCTTCCCGACCGCCGCGCCGTAATCGCCATCGGCGAACCCGACTTCCACGCCCAGCACTTGGGAGACGGTCGGCGTGATCTGGCCCAGCGACATCTCGGGCACGACCTTTCCCTTGGGCCGTCCGAAATGCGCCAGCATCACCACCTTCGCGCCGCCCGCGCGCAGGTCGTTTATCGTCGGCACGATCCGCTCGATCCGGGTCGTGTCGGTGACGCGCCCATCCTCGACCGGCACATTGATGTCCACGCGGGTCAGCACGACTTTCCCCGCCAGATCCATGTCGTCGATCGTCTTGAAAGCCATGCTCGCTCCGTTCGTTCGCGGGCCGGGCCGGGCGCTCGCCCGCCGACCTCCGTTAACTCGCCGTCACCCTTTCGTCGGGAATGACCGCCACCGCCTGCACTTCCACCAACAGATCCGCATCGGCCAGGCCCGACACCATCACCGCCGTCGACGCGGGCCCCGTCGCGGCATTCAACCGCGCCGCCCGCGCCCGGCTGATCGCCGGCCAATCGTCCCGCCGCACCAGATAGACCGTCAGCGAGACCACGTCGTCCAGCGTCCCGCCCGCCGCGCCCAGGATCCGCGCGATGTGATCCAGCGCCACATGTGTTTGCGCCTCGGCATCGCCGCGATGCAGCACGCGACCGTCTTCGTCCCAAGCGACCTGACCCGTCACGTGGACCCGACGCCCGGATGGCTCGACCACGCCCTGATGCATGGGAAAGCCGCGCGACGGCCACAGACCGTCCGGGTCCAGATTGACACGCTCCGCCATGTCCGGGCTCGCTTCGCGTTTTGTACAAATTGTAAGATGGGGGTCCGAAAAGACCCCCAATCTGTGAATTTAGATCAGTTTTCCCATGGCGATGGCCGTGTCGGCCATGCGGTTCGAGAAGCCCCATTCGTTGTCGTACCACGACAGGATCCGAACCAGTTTTCCGCCCTCCATGACCTTGGTCTGGTCCATGTGGAAGATCGAGGAATGGGGATCGTGGTTGAAATCGGTCGAGACCAGCTTCTTGTCCGTATAGCCCAGAATGCCCTTCAACTCGCCATCGGCGGCGGCCCGGATGGCGCCGTTGATTTCCTCGACGCTGGTATCGCGCGACGCCGTAAATGTCAGATCCACAACGGAAACATTGGGCGTCGGCACCCGGATGGCGACACCGTCCAGCTTGCCGTTCAGCTCCGGCATGACCAGCCCCACGGCCTTGGCGGCGCCCGTGGTCGTCGGGATCATGCTCAGCGCTGCGGCGCGGGCCCGGTAGAGATCCTTGTGCATCGTATCCAGCGTCGGCTGGTCGCCGGTATAGGAGTGGATCGTGGTCATGAATCCCCGCTCGATCCCGATGGCCTTGTGCAGCACATACGCCACCGGTGTCAGGCAATTCGTCGTGCAGGAGGCGTTCGAGACGATCAAGTCGTCGGCCGTCAGGCTGTCGTGGTTTACGCCGTAAACGATTGTCTTGTCGGCATCTTTTCCGGGGGCCGAGATCAGCACGCGGGACGAGCCGTTGTCCAGATGCGCCTGGCAGGCCTCCTTCGACGTGAAGATGCCGGTGCATTCCAGGACCACGTCCACGTCCGACCAGGGCAGGTCGGCGGGGTTCCGCTCGGCGGTGACGCGGATCTTGCCGCGGCCGACGTCGATCCAGTCGTCGCCGGTGGTGACCTGGGCTGGGAAGCGACCATGGACGCTATCGTATTGAAGAAGATGGGCGTTGGTTTCCACCGGACCCAGATCGTTGATCGCGACGACCTCGATATCGGTGCGTCCGGATTCCACGATGGCGCGCAGGATATTCCGCCCGATGCGCCCGAAGCCGTTGATTGCAACCTTGACCATTGTCGTCCTCCGGAAATGTCATCTGGTGCGCCGCGGCGGTCTGTCACCTCCGCTTGACGTGGCGGCTACCATGGGCTGCGGCGCGTCTGCAACTGGATGGTCAGGGGATCGCTTCGCCGAAGAAGATCAGGGTGCAATCCTCGTCCAGGACATGAAATTCGCGCTGGCCGTAATCTTGGTCGAAAGGCGCCCGGATCCGGCCTTCGGGCAGGGCGGCCAGGGCCGGTTCCATGTCGGTCCAGACGGCGTCCAGGCCTTGGACGTCGATGTAGAAGGAGGTTTCGCGGGCCGGGTCGGTCAGGTCGCTATCGACCTCCAGCAACCGGATGGCAGCGGCGTCTCGTTTCAGAAAGGCGTAATTGTCGGCCCGGAAACCGAGCCTGAAACCCAGCCGGTCACGGTAGAAGCCGATGGCGCGGTCCAGATCGGCGCAGGGCACGAAAGGCGTGATTTGGGTGAGCATGGAGCCTCCGATGGATCTGACGTGGCAATGGTGTCCAGATCCTCAGCCTAGCAGATCCGAGGTCCGGGCATCGCCACCTATCGCCAGAAGGCAAGGTATTCCGTGGCTTGGACCAGGCGCCGTCCCAGGAAGGTCCAGATTGCCCCGTCGTTGAACAGCCAATCGGCCAGGCCGAGCGAGACCAGAAGAAAGGCGAGAATGGCGGCGGTGGCGTTGTTCATGCCCCTCTTTCGCTTGGCATCTTCGGCTTGTGCAAGGGATCTGCGACGGGGACCCGTGGATGGGGCGAAGGTTGTTGCCCGGTCCCCGCGCCGCCCGCTGGGCGAGGCCCCAGACAAGGGAGCCCTCATGATCGTCCAATCGTTTGACCGAGATACGCTGCCCACCGCCCAGACAGGGCGCGCGGTGTCGGTCCGCGTGTCTTGATCCGCCGGAGCCGAGAGGCGCCGGAGACCAGGGCGGCACCGACAGGCGGCGGCCCTTCTTTTGCCGCCCAAACCAAAGGAGATCAGGCCATGCCCCACGCGCCGCTGGAAGACCCCGAACAGGCGGTGTCCGACAACGCCGTCTTCCCGTCCTGCCCGATGCGACACCGGCGATCCGGTTTGGTTGCCTGACATCCATCTGGCAGAGTGATGGCGGCTTTCCATAATAAGTATATAAATCAGAGACTTGGTCTGAAGTTGATAGGTTGCCAAAACATCCCTGCCAGTTCCGGAGCATTGGTCTAGCGGTCAGGACACTCGGATTCCACTAGGGAACGCGGGTTCGAGCCCCGCACGCTCTGCCGGCCTGGTCGCTCTCATATCGCGCGGGATCGGAACCGGTCGGCTGGCTCGGCTGTTTCAGATCCGGGCGTTCTCGCGACCGCCCATCTTCCCGTTGACGGCCGGGAGGATGGTCTAGATCCTTGGGTCAACCCCGGAGGGAGAGGTCGGATATGAGTGGACTTCTGGCATTGCTGGACGACGTGGCGGCCATCGCCAAGGTGGCGGCGGCCAGCGCCGACGACATTGTCAGCCAGGCCACCAAGGCCGGGGCCAAGGCGGCGGGCGCGGTGATCGACGACGCGGCGGTGACGCCGAAATATGTCCATGGCTTCGCGGCGGCCCGCGAATTGCCCATCGTCTGGAAGATCGCGCGGGCGAGTGCGTTCAACAAGCTGGTCATCTTGCTGCCCGCAGCGCTTCTCCTGTCGTCCTTCGCGCCTTGGCTGATCCCGCCGCTGCTGATCTTGGGCGGGCTCTATCTATGTTACGAGGGGGGCGAGAAGGTCTGGCACTGGCTGGTGCCCCATGACACGCTCGCCAAGATCAAGGACCCAGAGCACACGCCCCTCGACGCCGCCCATCTGGAGGAGGAGCGGGTCAAGGGCGCCATCAAGACCGACTTCATCCTGTCGGCCGAGATCATGACCATCGCCCTGGCCAATGTCGATCCGGCAGCGGGGACTTGGACCAAGGCTGCCGTCTTGGCACTGATTGCCGTGGTGATCACGGTGGCGGTCTACGGCGCGGTGGCCCTGATCGTGAAGGCGGACGATTTCGGCCTGCATCTGGCCAAGAACGGCATGACGGCGGCGGGCCGGCGGTTCGGCGAGGCGATCGTGAAGGGCATGCCCGGGTTCATGGTCGGGCTGACCGTCGTCGGCACGGCGGCCATGCTCTGGGTCGGGGGCAACATCGTGGTCCATGCGCTGCACGAGATCGGCTGGCATCTGCCCTACGAGGCGATCAAGGGCGCCGCCAAGGCCGTTGGCGGAGAGGGCTTCGGAGCCTGGGCGACCACCGCCCTGTTGGACGGTATCTTGGGCGTGGCGCTGGGATTGGTGGTGATGCAGGTCGTGGGCCTTGTGTCGGCAGCCCTGGGGAAGGGCGACGCCGAGGCCCACTAATCCGCCAGCCGGGGTGAAAGTCTTCCCAAGCAGAAACTTGTCCGTCAGGGAACGTCCGGCGCGATACCGACTGTCGCGGCTCGCGCCAGATATCGGCCGCTAGAGCAGGTCGCGGGCCGCGTTCGCCACCGCCTCGGCCGTGATGCCAAAATGGTCGAACAACGCGCCCGCCGGGGCCGAGGCGCCGAAGCCCTCCATCCCGACGAAGGCGCCCTTGTCACGCTTGCCCCGCTCGCCCGTCAGCCAACGGTCCCAGCCGAAGCGCGCGCCCGCCTCGACCGCCACCCGGACGGGCCCTGCGGGCAGAACCTTCTTGCGGTACTTCTCGTCCTGCTGCTCGAACAACTCCCAGCACGGCATCGACACGACCCGCGTCCCGATCCCGTCCGCCTGCAGTAGGTCGCGCGCCGCCATGGCCACCTGCACTTCCGATCCCGTGGCCATCAGAATGGCCATGCGCTTCCCCTCGGCCTCGGCCAGAATATAGGCGCCCTGGGCGACCAGGTTCTTGTTGGAGAACTCGGTCCGCTGGGTCGGCATCCCCTGGCGCGACAGAACCAGGACCGACGGCGTGGTCTCGGCGGTGAGGGCCAGTTCCCAGGCCTCGGCCGTCTCGACCGTGTCGCAGGGGCGGATCGTGTTCATGTTCGGCGTGGCCCGGCACATGGCCAGGTGTTCGACCGGCTGGTGGGTCGGCCCGTCTTCGCCCAGGCCGATGGAATCGTGGGTCATCACATAGGTGACCGGAATGCCCATCAGCGCCGACAGGCGCATGGCGGGGCGGGCATAATCGGTGAAGCAGAAGAAGGTCCCGCCATAGGGCTTCACCCCGCCATGCAGCGCCAGGCCGTTCAGGGCGGCGGCCATGCCGTGCTCACGGATGCCGTAGTGGATGTAGCGGCCGGCCCGGTTCTCCGGCGAGAAGATGCCTAGATCGTGGGTCAGGGTATTGTTGGATCCGGTCAGATCGGCAGACCCGCCCACCGTTTCGGGCATGATCGGATTGACCACTTCCAGCACCATTTCCGACGATTTGCGGGTGGCGACCTTGGGCTGGCTTTCGGCGATCTGGCGCTTCAGCGCCTTGATCGTGGCCGACAGCTTCTTAGGCGCTTCGCCTTTCAATTGCCGGTCGAATTGGGCGCGCTTGCCGCTGCCCAACTCGGCCAGGCGCATCTCCCACTGGGCGCGCTCTTCGGCGCCGCGGGCGCCGATGGCCTCCCATTCGGCCTTCAGATCCTCGGGGATGTCGAAGGGCGCGGCCTCCCAGCCATAGGCCCGCTTGGTGGCGGCGATCAGGTCGGGATCGGTCAGCGCGCCGTGGCCCTTGGCCGTGTCCTGGGCGCTGGACCCGATAGCGATATGGGTCTTGCAGGCGACCATGGTGGGCTTCTTGCCCTTCTTGGATTGCTCCAAGGCGGCGTCAATGGCGGAGGGGTCGTGACCGTCGACCTCGATCACGTCCCAGCCGGCAGCCTTGAAGCGCTGCCTCTGGTCGGTGATGTCGGCCAGGTCGACCTTCCCGTCGATGGTGATCCCGTTGTCGTCCCACAGCACGATCAGCTTCGACAGCTCCAGCCGCCCGGCCAGGGCGATGGCCTCCTGGCTGACGCCCTCCATCAGGCAGCCGTCGCCCGCCACGACCCATGTATAATGGTCGACGATCTTGCGGCCGAAGCGGTCGCGCTGGATCTCCTCGGCGATGGCCATGCCGACGGCGGTGGCGATGCCCTGGCCCAGCGGGCCGGTCGTCGTCTCGATCCCCGGCGCGTGACCGTATTCCGGATGGCCCGCCGTGATCGCCGTCAACTGGCGGAAGTTGCGCAGCTGATCCAGCGTCATCTCGGGATAGCCGGTCAGATGCAGC
This sequence comes from Pseudomonadota bacterium, assembly GCA_039033775.1. GTDB lineage: Bacteria > Pseudomonadota > Alphaproteobacteria > Rhodobacterales > Rhodobacteraceae > Jannaschia. The sequence goes on from JBCCCB010000119.1 coordinate 11,121, forward strand.
AGCGAGTAGAGCAGCATCGACCCGTGCCCCGCCGACAGAACGAAGCGGTCCCGGTCGGGCCAATCGGGGCGCGAGGCGTCGAATTTCAGGTGCTTTTCGAACAGCACCGTCGCCACGTCGGCCATTCCCATCGGCATGCCCGAATGCCCCGAATTGGC
>JBCCCB010000120.1:0-11155 GCA_039033775.1 Pseudomonadota bacterium
CGAAAGCGCGGTCGTCGATGGCGCCAGCCGGTGGCAGATGATGTGGAAGATCACGCTGCCGTCGATCCTGCCGACGATCATCATCATGCTCATCATCCGCATCGGCAACGTGCTGGAGGTGAGCTTCGAGATGATCATCCTGCTCTACCAGCCCGCCACCTACGAAACGGCGGATGTGATCAACACCTTCATCTACCGGCAGGGCTTGCAGGCGGGGCAGTACGATTTCGCTGCGGCGGCGGGTCTCTTCAACGCGGTCGTGGCCTTCGTGCTGGTGATCACGGCCAATGCCATTTCGCGGCGCTATTCGCGCACGTCCTTGTGGTGAGGGCGCGATGGCCGGCATGAACCTCTATTCCCGCGGCGACCGCCTTTTCGTGTTGGCGAACACGATCCTGGTGGGGCTCTTCGCGCTGTCGACGCTGTACCCGTTCATCTATATCGCGTCGCTCAGCGTGTCGTCCGGATCGGCCGCGCGCGCGGGTTTGGTGACGCTGGGCCCGGTCGAAACGACCTTGGCCGCCTATGGCCGTGTGCTGAGCGAGCCGATCTTCTGGCGCAGCTACCTGAACACGTTCATCTACACGATCGGCGGCACGATCACGTCGCTCGCCTTCATCATCCCCGGCGCCTATGCCCTGTCGCGTCCGCAATTGAAGGGACGGCGGTTCTGGAACCTGATGGTGGCCTTCACCATGTGGTTCAACGCGGGCCTGATCCCGTTCTTCCTGAACATGCGCGATCTGGGGCTGCTGGACAGCTATCTGGGCATCATCCTGGGCTTCGCGGTCAACGGCTTCAACATCATCCTGCTGCGCAACTTCTTCGAATCGATTCCGTCCAGTTTCGAGGAAGCGGCCCGCATGGACGGGGCATCGGAATTCCAGGTGCTCTGGAAGGTGTTCGTGCCGCTGTCGAAACCCGCCATCGCCACGGTCGCGCTGTTTTGCATCGTGTCGCGCTGGAACGGCTTCTTCTGGGCCATGGTGCTGTTGCAGGACGAACAGAAGATTCCGCTGCAGGTCTATCTGCGCCATACCATCGTGACCCTGTCCGACGATCAGGAATTCGGCACCACGCTGATCAGTTCGCCCTATTCGGTTGAAACGGTCACGGCCGCGATCATCGTCTGTTCGATCATCCCGGTCCTCGTCATCTACCCGTTCCTTCAGAAGTATTTCGAGAAGGGCATCCTTCTCGGCGGGGTGAAGGAATGAACGCTAACCATCGCATCAGGGAGGAAACCATGCGAAGAACGATCATCGCTGCGCTGCTTGTCGGCACGGCCCTCGCGGCCCCCGCATTCGCCAATGGCGATCTGAGGATCGTCGACGAGCCGCTGGAACTGACCATCCAGATGAACCACGCGCGCTATCCCCGCTATCAGGCCGATTGGCCGGTGGAACAGGCCGCGCGCGAGATGACGGGCATCCATCTGGTGGACGCCACCGTGGGCGCCAACACCCGGACGGACGAGAATACCGGCAAGACCGAGGCGCTGAACCTCATGCTCGCCACCGGCGAGATCCCGGACATCGTCGGATCCAGCCGGCTGAAGGATTTCGTCAATCAATACGGTCCCGAAGGCGCCTTCCTGCCGCTCAACGATCTGATCGACGACCATGCGCCGAACCTGAAGGCCTTCTTTGACAGCCGTCCCGAGATCGCGTCGGCCATCTCGGCCGCTGACGGCAACATGTACTACATCCCTTATCTGCCCGACGGGAAATACGGCCGCGCCTATTTCATCCGGACCGATTGGCTGGACGCGCTGGGGCTTGAATCCCCCCAGACGGTCGAGGAATTCGAGCAGGTCCTGATCGCCTTCCGCGACCAGGATCCCAATGGCAACGGGCGACAGGACGAAGTGCCCTATTTCGCCCGCCAATGGCCCGAACTGATCCGTCTGGTCACGTTGTGGGATGGACGGTCGTCGGGCTCGGACACCTATCACGACTTCTACGTCGACGATGGCGAGTTGAAGCACCCCTATGCCCAGGAGGGCTACCGCGAGGGCATCGCGAACCTGGCGCGCTGGTACGAGATGGGGCTGATCGACCCCGAGGTCTTCACCCGGGGTTCCTCGGCCCGGGAATACTTTCTGTCCGAGAACCTGGGCGGGGCGACACATGATTGGTTCGCGTCGACGTCGGGCTACAACACCTCGCTGGCCGACAAGGTCGAAGGCTTCGAATTCAAGGCGATGGTGCCCCCGGCCTCGGTGTCTGGCCAGCGGATCGAAGAACATCGCCGCATCCCGATCAAACCCGATGGCTGGGCCATCGGCCACACCAACGAACACCCCGTCGAGACCATCAAGTATTTCGATTTCTGGTTCACCGAAGAGGGCCGCCGCCTGGCCAATTTCGGGGTCGAGGGCGAGCATTACACGATGGTGGATGGCAAGCCGCGCTTCACCGACGCGGTGCTCAACAACGATCAGCCGGTGAACAACCAGCTCTACGGGATCGGGGCGCAGCTTCAGGGCAGGGGGTACTTCCAGGATTACGCCTACGAGGAGCAATGGTCCAACCCGATCGCGTTGGAGGGCATCGCGCTCTATGACGAGGGCGATTATCTGATCGACCAGTTCCTGGGCGTGGCCTTCAACGCCGACGAGCAGGCCGTCTACGACCGCTATTGGCCGTCGATCCGCGACTACATGCTGGAACGCCAGCAGGGCTGGATCCTCGGCAATGGCGACGTCCGCGCGGATTGGGACGGCTATATCGAGACGCTGAACGAGATGGGGTATCAAGACGTGCTGGCGGCCATGAACTCCGCCTATGACCGCCAATACGGCGGCTGACGGGCGGCTTGCCCCTGGGGGGCGGTTCGGGCCGCCTCCTGATCCTCTCCCTCGAACAACTGAAGGTCCGCGCATGCCCGTGGCTGCCGCATACCCCGTTCTGCCAACGCTTGACCAGCCCAAGGCCGGTCGGCTGAACATCCAATACGCGCCCGATGGCGGCGCCGCCGTCGAAAATCCGCCCCGCTTCACCTGGCTGCCGGTGATCGAGGACGAGGCGCGCTATGTTCTGCGCCTGTCCCGCGACCCGGCCTTCCCGGCGGGCGAGACGCGGACCTGGTCCGACCTGCCGCTGAATGTCTTCACGCCCGATGCGGTTCTGCCGCCCGGCACATGGCATTGGTCCTACGCCGTCTGGGCCGACGGCGCGCCCGCGTCCGACTGGTCGGTGACGCGGCAGGTCGAGATCGCCCACGATCTGCCGAAAACACCATTGCCCGGCCGCGCCGACCGATATGCCGATGCGGACAAGGCCCACCCGCGTCTCTGGCTGTCGCCCGATCGGCTGGCCGCCTTCCGCGCGGCCGTACAGGTCGATCCCAATCACTGCACCTGGTCCACGTTTTACGCGAAGTCCGTCCTGCCCTGGATGGACCGGGACGTGATGTCCGAACCCGCGGGCTATCCCGGCCACAAGCGCGTCGCGTCGGTCTGGCGGCAGACCTATATCGACTGCCAGGAATTGCTCTACGCCATCCGCCATCTGGCCATCGGCGGCGCGATGACCGGCGACCCTGCCATGATCGCGCGGGCCAAGGATTGGCTGCTGGCAGCGGCGTCTTGGAACCCCAAGGGCACCACATCCCGCGCCTATACCGACGAATGGGCCTTCCGCGTGAATCTGGCGCTAGCCTGGGGCTACGATTGGCTGCATGGCGACCTGTCGGACGACGAACGCGCCACGGTCCGCGCCGCCCTGCTGGCCCGCACCCGCGAGACCGCCGACCACATCATCAAGCACGCGGCGATCCATGTCTTTCCTTTCGACAGCCACGCCGTGCGCGCCGTCTCGGCCGTGCTGATCCCGGCCTGCATCGCGCTGCTGGACGAAGCGGACGAGGCGCGGGATTGGCTTGATTATTCGGTCGAGTTCCTCGCGACCGTCTATTCGCCCTGGGGCGATGCCGAGGGCGGCTGGGCCGAGGGACCGCATTACTGGATGACTGGGATGGCCTATCTGATTGACGCGGCCAACCTTCTGAAATCGTTCAGCGGCATCGACCTCTACCAGCGGCCCTTCTTTCAGCGCACCGGGGATTTCCCGCTGTTCACCAAGGCCCCCGATACCCGCCGCGCCACATTCGGCGACGACAGCACCATGGGCGATCTGCCCAGCCTCAAGATCGGCTACAACCTGCGCCAATTCGCAGGCGTGACCGGCAACGGCGCCTATCAATGGTATTACGACGAGATCCGCCGCACCGATCCCGGGACCGAAGGCGCGTTCTATAACTGGGGCTGGTGGGATTTCCATTTCGACGAGATGGCGTACCGGACCGATTTCCCCATCGTCGAAGCATCCGAGCCCGAGACGGGCCTGCGCTGGTTCAAGGGCATCGGCTGGGTGGCGATCCAGGCCGATATGGCCGATCCGGATAGCCACATCCAGTTCGTGATGAAAGCGTCCCCGTTCGGATCCATCAGCCACAGCCACGGCGACCAGGGGGCGTTCTGCCTGGCGGCCTTCGGCGAGGATCTGGCGATCCAGTCGGGCCATTACGTGGCCTTCAACTCGTCCATGCATCAGGCCTGGCGGCGGCAAACCCGGTCCAAGAACGCCGTGCTGATCGACGGTGAGGGCCAATATGCCGACAAGGACAAGGCGCTGGCCATGCGGGCCACAGGCCAGGTCGTGGACGTTACCGAGGCCGAGGATCACATTCGCATCCTGACCGATTCCACGCCGGCCTATGCCGTGGTGAACCCAAATGTCCTGTCCGTCACGCGGGAGGTCTACTTCATCCACGGCGAATACTTCGTGTTCGTCGACAGCATCGACGCCGAAGACCCGGTCGAGGTGGACTGGCTGCTTCACGCCAACGATCCGATGCGCCTGGGCGAGACGACGTTCCGCTACGACGGGACCCGCGCCGGTTTCTACGGCAAGGTTCTGTGGTCCGAGGCCGGGGCCCCGACGCTGACGCAGGAAACCGGCTTCCCGGGTGTCGATCCCGCCGATTACGAGGGGCTGCCCGTCTCGACCTGCCTGCACGCGACCTATCCGAAGGCGACCCGCCACCGCATCGCGACGCTGCTTGTGCCCTATCGGCTGTCAGCACCTCGGCGCGTGTTCAGCTTCCTCGACGACCAGGGCTACGATTGCGACCTCTATTTCACCGACGAAGAAGAACGCTCGTTCAAGGTCGTCGTCCCCAAGACCTTCGAGGTGGGCCGCTAAGTCCCGCCCGTCCGATCCGCGACACAATGAAGAAAGCCAGACCATGACCCTGACCGGAAAGACCGCAATCGTAACCGGCGGAGGCCGCGATATCGGGCGCGCCTGCGCCGAAGCCCTGGCGGCGGAAGGCGCGAATATCGTCATCAATTACCATGCGAGTTCCGCCGGGGCGGACGACACCGTCGCCGCCATCGAAGCGGCAGGCGGCAGGGCCGTGGCGTTGCAGGGCAATCTGATGACCCAGGCCGGCGCGGATGCCCTGATCGCCAAGGCGGTCGAGACGTTCGGCGGCGTCGACATCCTGGTGAACAATACCGGCGGTCTGGTCGCGCGGAAAACCATGGCCGAAGCCGATCTGGAGCATTGGACCAAGGTCATGGACCTGAACCTGACCAGTGTCTTCCTGATGGTGAAAGGCTGCCTGCCGCACATGACGGCAGGGGGGGCGATCATCAACATGGCGTCGCTGGCGGGCCGCGACGGCGGCGGGCCGGGGGCCGTCGCCTATGCCACGTCCAAGGGCGCGGTCATGACCATGACGCGGGGTCTCGCCAAGGAATTGGGGCCCGATATCCGCGTCAACGCCATCAATCCAGGCATGATCGACACGGATTTCCATAACATCTTTACCAAGGATGCCGTCCGCACCAATGTCGCCGCCGCCACGCCGCTGAAACGCGAGGGGCGACCGCAGGAGATCGGCGATCTGGTCGCCTATCTGGCCTCCGACAAGTCGAGCTTCGTGAACGGCGCCTGTATCGACGCCAACGGGGGCGTTGCCTTCTCCTGATCGTTCGGCGACCCGCATGGAGGTAGCGGCGGGCGCCCAGGGATTAACCATTGCCCCTCCGATCTGCCGAAGGATCGGGCAAGCCGCCCTCATGCGGGGCGGTCCGACGCCGGTTTCCCCTGACGCGCTCCGGGCTTTGGGTCACCCTGTTGCACGCAGCGCATCTGGGGTTCCGCCTCCGCGACGAGGGCCTGGTCCGAGAGATGCAGTCGCGGCGGCACGTTCCGCGCGGTCCATGGCGGTGCAGACTTCCGGGAGAGCACGGCACCGCGGAATGTGCGATCTCCTCCGATCCGCCTTGGCCCGTATCGGGGCTCGGTCTTCGGCGGAACATCGTGATGAGAGGAACATCACGTCCGCAGACCACTGCCGGGGCGCCGGTCTAGCCGCGCTCGCCATCGGGTCCGCCATGCCAAAACCAAGGAGAAGACCGACTTCCGGGTGGCTTGGTCGATCTCGATCCCGGCCGGGGGCGGTGGGGACGACCACCGGGCTGATCGTGCCCGACTTCTCCAACGGCAACGCCGCGGTGATCCTTGAGGGCGCGGGTACTCTGGCAAACCTGACGGGCAAGCCGGTGGGCCTGGTCGAACTGTTGCTGTCCCACGACACGCCGGCCCGCGCGCTCGACAGTGTCGGCTTTCGGTGCGGTGGCCGGTAGCGCTCTCAAACGACCGGACCCAAACAGCGACAGGTTCAAAGTGCCATAGGCCGACGGTTGAATCGCCGCATTACGGCCCAACGCTGGACGGGCCTCCTCTTTGGCTTCCAGGTCCGCTCCGGGTCTACCGAGTTCCATGATTAAAGGGTGCAGAAAGCGGTCCTCTGGTGTCGACCGGCAGAGGAGCCGAGGGTGTTCTGAAATCGCGGGGGTCCGGTCGGACCGGCCCAGCCTACCTGGGCTTGCCCTTAGATTCTCAATCGACCCAACGCCTTCCGGCCATGTCCGAGGAGGACGGAGGCGCCGGAAGTGGGTCATCGAAAACGGCCTTCGCCGTGACGCCGTTCCAGCCAGTCTAACGCACCAGTCGCAGTGTATCGTTCTCGATCTCGATCCGGCCCCAATGCTGCAGATAGGACATTCCCAGCAAGCTCTGGCTCATCTCTCCGCCGTTGACCACCGCGCGCACGTCCCGGTCCACGAGCTCGCCCAGAACCACCGAGTCGAGCCGAATATCGGCCGTCTCGACCGTCCCGTTCGCCGTCCGCGCCAGGCCGACGAACCGCAGGTCGTCTGGGTCGAGCCCTGCCGCCCGGGCATCGTCCTGGGTCAAGACCAGATCGGTCGCGCCGGTATCCACGATGAATTCCATCGGCGCGCCATTGATCTCCAAGACCAGATGGTAATGCCCGTCCCGCGACCTGGGCACCTCGACCACCATCTGCTCGCCGTCCACCATCACCGATTGGCGAGGCACCGCGATGTCGCTGATCTCGTCCCAAAAGCCGTAGGCGACGACCGCGCCCAGAAAGATGAAGAACCAGATTGCCGCCTGCTGAAGCATCTGACTCATCCGCCCGCGATAGGACATCAGCACACCGACGCCGACCGCCAACAGCAGGATGGAGAGATAAACGAGACGCATGAGATCGTGTTCAGCCATGACGCCTAGATAGGACGTTCACCCCGCGGGCCAAACCCCCGAAATCCCATCCAGCACGAATTGGACCGACAGCGCCGCCAGCAGCATGCCCAACAGCCGGGTCACCACGTTGATCCCCGTGGCGCCCAGCACCCGTTCCAACGGTCCGGCGGCCTGGAACAGCGTGAAGACCACGGCGATCACGGCCAGCATCACACCGACGACCTGGGCCGTGCCGACGGCGCCCGCGTCATCGGTCAGCAGGATCATCGTGGCGATGGCGCCCGGCCCGGCCGTCAGCGGCAGGGCGAGAGGGAAGACCGAGGGGTCGGGCGGCGGATGGTCGGCCTGGCCCTCGCGCCGTTGGGTGCGTTTCTCGAACAGCATCTCGAGCGCGGTCAGGAACAGCAGCAGCCCGCCCGCGATTCGGAAGGCGGGCATGGAAATGCCGAGAAAACCCAAGACCTGCTCGCCCGCCAAGGCGAACACGATCAACAAACCGGCGGCGATCACACAAGCCCGAATCGCCACCGCGCGTCGCTGCTTTGGTGTCATGCCGGCCGTCAGCGCCACGAAGATCGGCGTCAGCCCGATCGGGTCGATGACGACGAACAGGGCCGTGAAGGCGGCGATGGCCTCGAGCCCGGTCATGCGGGGACCGGACCGGGATGGTGATGCGCCATCATGCCTCCGCGGATTCCAGCTTCTCCATCGCCTGGAGCCACAGCGCCTCGGCCTTGTCCGCCGCCTCCATCACTTCGGCGTATTTCTTGTTCCACGTCTCCAACTCGCCCACCCGCGCGTCGTCATAGAGCGCTGGATCCGCCAGTTTCTTCGCCAGCTTCTCGCGCATCTCGTCGATCTTCTGCACCCGCGCCTCGGCCTTTCGGGCTTCGGCCTTCAGCTCTAGGATACGGTCGCGCGACACCGGTTTCGCCTTCTGCTTCTGAGGCTTGGGGGGTTTCTCCTCGCCCTGGAGCAGCATCTTCCGATATCCTTCCAGATCCCCGTCATAGGGCTGAACGGTGCCCCCGCCCACCAGCCACAGCCGATCCGCGACCAGGCTCAGCAGATGCATGTCGTGGCTCACCAAAACGACCGCCCCGGTATAGGCCGTCAATGCCTCGACCAGGGCTTCCCGGCTTTCGATATCCAAGTGGTTCGTGGGCTCGTCCAGAATCAGCATATGCGGCGCGTCCAGCGTGGCCAGCAGCAGCGATAGCCGCGCCTTTTGCCCGCCCGACAGCTTGGCCACCAGGGTATCGGCCTGATCCGCGCCCAACCCGAAAGACGCCAGCCGCGCCCGCAGTTTCGGTGGCGCGTCCGCGGGCCGTTCGCGGCGGATATGGTCCAACGGCGTCTCGTCCACGTGCAGCTCGTCCACCTGATGCTGGGCGAAATAGCCGATCCGCAGCTTGCCCGACGCGATCCGGCGCCCGTCTTCCGCGTGAAGTCTTTCGGACAACAGCTTGGAGAGGGTGGATTTTCCTTCTCCGTTCCGACCCAGCAAAGCGATCCGATCGTCCTGGTCGATCCGCACGTTCAACCGCGTTAGCACCGGGTCGCCGCCATACCCAACCGCCGCGCCGTCCAGGCGCAGGATCGGCGGCGACAGCTCCTCGGGCTGCGGAAAGGTGAAGACCGCCTTCGCCGCATCCTCGGGTGCGGTGATCGTCTCCATCTTCTCCAACATCTTGACCCGGCTCTGGGCCTGCTTGGCCTTCGACGCCTTCGCCTTGAACCGATCCACGAAGGCCTGCAGATGCGCCCGCCGCGCTTCCTGCTTGGCGGCTTCGGCGGCCTGGCCCGCGCGCTTTTCGGCGCGCATCTTCACGAACTGGTCGTAGGTCCCGGTGTAGTAGGTGAGCCGCTTGTCCTCCAAATGCAGGATGCCGCCCACCGCCCGGTTCAGCAGACCCCGATCGTGGCTGATGATGATGACCGTGTGGGGATACTTGGCCAGGTAGTTCTCCAGCCAGAGCGCGCCTTCCAGGTCCAGATAGTTCGTCGGCTCGTCGAGGAGCAGCAGGTCGGGCCGGGCGAAGAGCACGCCCGCCAACGCCACCCGCATCCGCCAGCCGCCGGAATAGGCGGAACAGGGCTGCGCCTGCATCGCCGTATCGAAGCCGAGGCCCTTGAGAATGCTCGACGCCCGTGCCTCGCCGGACCAGGCGTCGATATCCTGCAACCGCGCCTGCACCTCGGCGATCCGCGCGGGATCCTCGCTGGTATCGGCCATGAGGGCCGCCCGCTCCTCGTCGGCGGCCAGCACGGTTTCGAAGACCGAGACGTCCGTGGACGGCACTTCCTGCGCGACGCCCCCGATCCGGGCGCGGGACGGCAAGGAAATCTCGCCCCCATCCACCGGCACCTCGCCCCGGATCAGGCGGAACAGCGTCGTCTTGCCCGTGCCGTTGCGCCCCACCAGGCCCACCTTGTGGCCTTCGGGAATCGTGGCCGTGGCGTCCACCAGCAAGGGGCGTCCGGCGACGGAATAGGAGAGGTCGGTGATCTGCAACATGGGCGTGCCTTGGGGCAGGCCGGGCGTGCCGTCAACACCCGGTTTCCTTCGCTCACGGGCGGTGCTAGGGCGCGCTCAATCTTTAACCGGAGTACTTCTGATGGCCCTCGAACGCACCTTCTCGATCATCAAACCCGACGCCACCAAGCGCAACCTGACTGGCGCCATCACCGCCAAGTTCGAAGAGGCCGGCCTGCGCGTCGTCGCCTCCAAGCGGATCCAGTTGACCCTGGCCCAGGCGCAGACGTTCTATGGCGTCCACAAGGACCGGCCGTTCTTCGACGAGCTTTGCGAATTCATGATCTCCGAGCCGATTGTGGTGCAGGTGCTGGAAGGCGAGAACGCCATCGCCAAGAACCGCGAAGTCATGGGTGCCACCAACCCCGCCGACGCCGCCGACGGCACGATCCGCAAGGAATATGCGCTGTCCATCGGCGAGAACTCCGTCCACGGCTCCGACGGCCCGGACACGGCGAAGGAGGAGATCGCGTATTTCTTCTCCGGTCTCGAATTGGTCGGCTGAGGTCATTCGTCCCGCCGTCATCCTCGGGCTCGACCCGAGGATCCCCGTTGTCGGAGGTCTTCGGGTCGAGCCCGAGGACGACGGAACGCGAAGAAGGCGCCCTTGGGCGCCTTCTTTCGTTTGGGGGAAGCGGGCTCGCAAACGAGCCCGCGCCTATTACTCTGCGGCGATGGCGTTGCTCGACTTTTCCCAGGCGAAGGCGGCGAAGGCGTCGTCCATGGGCGTCTCGGCGATGTGGTTGACGTAGTTCGACATGGTCTTCTGCGCGAGGCCCAGGATCACGTCGAGAACGGCGCGGTGGCTGTATCCCGCGGCAAAGAAGGCCTGAAGCTGCTCGGGCTTGATCTCGCCCCGCTGCCGGACGACCTGCAACGTAAACGTCCGCAGCGCTTCCAGCTTCTCCAACGGCAGCGGCGTCTCGTTGCGCAGCGCCTCGGTGATCGCGTCGTCCACCTTCATCATCTTGGCGATGCCGGTATGGGCGGGCACGCAGTAATGGCAGGCGTGCTCGACATTGATGCTCTGCCAGAC
>JBCCCB010000121.1:0-11152 GCA_039033775.1 Pseudomonadota bacterium
TAGTTTGCGCCGAGGATCGGAGCAAGGGCAGCGCCCGACATGTAGGAGTTGAAGAAGTGGCGGAAGCCATTGGCCTTCTTGTCCTTGCCGGTCGTGTCGTTGGCATGGGTCAGGCCGGCCATGAAGACGATTCCCGCCTCCTGGCAGAGCGCTTGCACGGCCACGGCCACGCCCGAGGACGAGCCGCCGGAGACCATGATCGCCCCGTCCTTCTCGATCATCGAGCGGGCGGAGGCGCGGGCGGCGTCGGACTTGGTTTGGGTGTCGCCGGTGACGAATTCGACCTTTTTGCCCAGGATGCCGGTGCCGTCCAGCGCCTTCGACGAGAAGGTCTGCATCATGCCGCCGTCGCCTTCGCCGTTCAGGTGCTCGACGGCGAGTTCGAACGCGCGGAGTTCGTCGGCGCCTTCATCGGCATAGGGCCCGGATTGGGGCACGTTGAAGCCCAGGGTGACGGTGTCGCCGGTGGGGGCGTTGGTGAAGCCGGTATGGCCGTCGGCCCAGACGGCCGAGGTGAAGATCGTTGGCGTGGCCAGACCGGCGCCCGCGACGGCGCCCGTTCTCAGCACACCGCGGCGGGTGAGGTTCGATTTGGTCATGAAGACCCTCCCTGGTTCTGTGGGACCCTTTCCCCTCTCTCCCGGGGGTGTGGGTCGGACCCGTCGCGTTGACAGGCGCCCCTTACTATCGCGGCAGGGCTGAAAAGGGATCAATAAGGGACTGACGCGGCGTTAAAAAGTTTGTAAATAGGATGACAAGAAGACCTCACGTCTTGTAAATCGCTTTTCGCGCGGGTGCAGCATGGCCGTCTCGCGGGCGCGGCAAGACCTTGACGACGCACAGGAGTCCCCATGGCGAAAGCCGTCCCCACCGGCGCGCGGATCCGCGAGCGGCGCCTGTCCGCGAAGGTGGCGCAGGCGGCCCTGGCGCGCGAGGCGGGGATTTCGCCGTCCTATTTGAACCTGATCGAACATGACCGCCGCCCCATCGGCGGCGCGCTCTTGAACCGGATCGCCGAAATCCTGGACGTGCCGCTGGCCGCCTTGTCGGAGGATTCGGACGAGGCCGTGGTGGCGGCGCTGCGCGCGGCGGGGGCGGCGCAGGGGTTGCGCGACGACGTGCTGGACGAGGCCGCGGCCATCGCCCGCCGCCATCCCGATTGGGCGGCGGCCTTCGTGGCCCAAGCCGACGGCCTGGCGGCCCAGGCGCGCACGATCGAGGCGCTGTCGGACCGGTTGACCAACGACCCGACCTTGGCCGATGCGCTGCATGAATTGCTGTCCACGGTGTCGGTGGTGCGATCCACGGCGGCGATCCTGGCGCAGACGCCGGATATCGACCGCAACTGGCTGGGCCGGTTCCACGCCAACCTCGACAGCGACAGCCGCCGCCTGGCCGAGGGGGCCGAGGCGGTGGTCAGCTATTTCGACCGCGACGATACCGGGCGCGGCACGGGCCTGCTGCCCGCCGAGATGGCGGCGCGGTTCCTGGACAGCGCGGTCTTCGACCGGCTGGAGACCGAGGGCGTCGCGGCCATCCCCGACCTGGTGGCCGCGCTGGACGACCCGGTGGCCGCCAGCCTGGCCGCCGCCGCCCTGGCCGAGGGCGCGCGGGACGCGGCGGTCTTGCCGGCGGATCTGGTCGATGCCGCCGACGGGCCCGAGGATCTGGCGGGCGCGGCGGGTGGCGACCTGGCCCTGGTGCTGCGGCGGCTGGGGCGGCGCAAGCCGGGGCGCGGCCTGGTCGTCTGCGACGCGGCGGGTGCCATCGTGCACCGCCGCAGCGTGCCGGGCTTTCCGTTGCCGGTGATGGGGGCGGGCTGCCCGCTCTGGCCGCTTTACGAGGCGCTGTCGCAGCCGGGCCGCCCGCTGCGCGTGGCGCTGACGACGCCGGACGGGGCCCGCTGGCTGGCCCATGCGGTGGCCCGGGCCGATGTGGCGGCGGGGTTCGACGCGCCCCAGGTGCTGCGCGCCACGATGCTGCTGACCCGCGCCGACACCGCGCCCGACGCGGCGGCGCGGCCCGTCGGGCCCAGTTGCCGGGTCTGCCCGCGCCTGGGCTGCGCCGCGCGGCGCGAGCCGTCGATCCTGTCGTCTTCCGCAGAGGCAGGGCTGGACTTAGGGCCTGTGGCGGAACAAACTGACGCATGGACATGACCGGGAGGGAGGCCGGGCATGAATGATCGAGCGATTCCAGGCCCGCCGGGCCGCGTGCTGCTGATCGAGGACGAGGCGAATATCGCCACGGCCATCGCCTTCATCCTGCAACGGGACGGCTGGCAGGTCTGGACCCATTCCGACGGAACCACCGCGCTGGACGCGGTCCGGCGGCATGACCCGGATGTGGTCGTGCTGGACGTGATGCTGCCGGGGAAGTCGGGCTTCGACATCCTGGGCGCGATCCGCGGCGGCCCGCAGAAGGACCTGCCGGTGCTGATGCTGACGGCCAAGGGCCAGGCGCGCGACCGCGACCGGGCCGAGGCGCTGGGCGTGGATCGGTTCATGACGAAACCGTTCTCCAATTCCGATCTGCTGGCAGCGGTGCGCGCCCTGGCCACCACGCCCGCCACCCGCTGAGCCCATGGGGCCTGACCCCGACGCGCTGTCGAGCCCGGCGGCGACCGAGGCCCAGCGCTGGGCGCGGGCCCGGACCCGGCGGGCCGATGCCGCGCGGCTGCTGCCGTTTCTGGGGGCGGCGCTGCTGCTGGCGCCCGACCTGATCCTGTCGGGCCATCCGGCGGCGGCGGGCGCGACGGCGCCCTGGCTGAACTACCTGTTCGCGGCCTGGCTGGTGCTGATCGGCCTGGCGGCCTGGATCGCGCGGCTGCATTTGCGCGACGACGATGCGGGCGACGGCCGATGACCCTGACGCTGGACGTGCTGATCCTGGGCAGCCTGACCTATGCCGCCCTGCTGTTCACGGTCGCCTTCTGGGCCGAGCGGCGGGGCATGACGGGCATGCTGCGCGGGCCGCTGGTCTATACCCTGTCGCTGTCGGTCTATTGCACGGCCTGGACGTTCTACGGCGCCGTCGGCTACGCGGCGCGGTCGGGTCTGGAATTCATGACCATCTATCTGGGGCCGACCCTGGTCTTCGTCGGCTGGTGGTGGATCCTGCGCAAGTTGGTGCGGATCGGACGGGCCGAGCGGGTCACGTCCATCGCCGACATCCTGTCATCGCGATACGGGAAGTCGAACGGCCTTGCCGTGCTGGTCACGATCCTGGCCGTGGTGGGCACGACGCCGTATATCTCGCTGCAATTGCAATCCATCACGCTGAGCTTCGCGGTCTTCGCCGCGCCGGGCACGGCGCCCAGCGACCTGACGGGCCTGGCGTTTTGGGTCGCGGCGGGACTCGCGCTCTTTACCATTCTCTTCGGCACCCGGCGCCTGGATGCGGGCGAGCGGCATGACGGCATCGTGTCGGCCATCGCGCTGGAGGCGGTGGTCAAGCTGGTCGCGCTGCTGGCCGTGGGGGTCTTCGTGGTCTGGGGCCTGAACGGCGGCCTGCGCGCCACGGGCGATCTGATCGCCGCCTCCGACATCGCCGACTGGACCGCGGCGCCCGGCCGCTGGGCGGGGCTGATCTTCGTCTCGGCCGCCGCCGTCATCTGCCTGCCGCGCATGTTCCAGGTGCTGGTGGTCGAGAATTCCGACGAGCGGCATCTGGCGACGGCGTCCTGGGCCTTCCCGCTGTATCTTCTGGCCATGTGCGTCTTCGTGGTGCCCATCGCGGTCACGGGGCTGGCGCGCATGCCCGACGGATCGAACCCCGACCTGTTCGTCCTGACCCTGCCCCTGGCCGAGGGGCGGGACGGGCTGGCCATGCTGGCGTTCCTGGGCGGGTTCTCGTCGGCGACCTCCATGGTGATCGTGGCCTGCGTGGCGCTGGCGACGATGCTGTCGAACCATGTGGTCATGCCGGTCTGGCTGGCGGGTCAGCCCCAGCGCCAGGCCACCATTTCGGGCGATGTGCGCGACGTGGTGCTGCGGGCGCGGCGGGTTTCCATCCTGCTGGTGATGCTGATGGGGTATCTCTATTTCCGCGCCACGGGCGGGTCGGCGGCGTTGGCCTCGATCGGGCTGATCGCCTTCGTGGGGCTGGCGCAGGTGCTGCCGGCGCTGCTGTTCGGCCTGTTCTGGACCGGGGCCACGCGCGCGGGCGCGGCGGCGGGTATCGTGGCGGGCTTCGCGATCTGGGCCTGGACGATGCTGTTGCCGGTGCTGGGCGGGGCTTTCCCGTCGGACGGACCCTTCGGGGTGGCCTGGCTGGCGCCCGAGGCGCTGTTCGGGCTGGACGGCGATCCGCTGCTGGTGACGCTGATCCTGTCGCTGGGGATCAACTGCCTGCTGGTCTGCGCCGTGTCGCTGCTGACCACGCCCACGCCGATGGAACAGCTTCAGGCGCCGCGCTTCGTACAGGTCTTCGACCGCGTGGCCGCGCCGCGCAGCCGCCGGGGCGGCGGGGCCGGGGCGGACGAGCTGATGATCATGGCCCAGCGCATCCTGGGCGCGGCCGAGGCCCAGGCCCTGTTCGCCGCCAAGGCCCGCGCCCAGGGCCGGGTGGGCGACCTGCCGGACGTGACGCCGGATCTGCTGGACTCGCTGGAAAAGCGCCTGGCTGGGTCGGTCGGCGCCGCGACGGCCAATGCCATGGTGTCGGGCCTGACCGGCGATGCCGCCGTGTCGGTTGAGGAGCTGATCGCCGTGGCCGACGAGACGGCCCAGATCATCGAATATTCCACCCGGCTGGAGGCGCGCGAGGCCGAATTGACCCGCACCGCCGAGGAATTGCGCGAGGCGAACGACAAGCTGACGGCTTTGGGCATCCAGAAGGACGCCTTCCTGAGCCAGGTCAGCCACGAATTGCGCACGCCGATGACGTCGATCCGGGCCTTTTCGGAGATCCTGCGCGATGACGGCCTGCCCGACGGCGACCGCGCCCGCTATGCCGGGATCATCCTGGAGGAAAGCGAGCGGCTGACCCGTCTGCTGGACGACCTGCTGGATCTGTCGGTGCTGGAAAGCGGGCAGGTGGTGTTGACGTCTGCCGATGCGGTGCTGGCCGACGTGCTGGACCGGGCGGTGACGGCGGCATCGTCCACCGGCGCGCCGCTTGAGGTGATCCGCGACCGCGCCGCCGAGTCGGTGACGGTTCGCACCGATCCCGACCGTCTGGTTCAGGTCTTCATCAACCTGATCGGCAACGCCGCCAAGTATTGCGATGCCGCCGAGCCCCGGCTGGAGGTGCGCGTCCGCGTCCAGGGCGCGGTCGTCGACGTGGATTTCGTCGACAATGGCAGCGGCATTTCCGCCAGCGACCGCACCCTGATCTTCGAGAAATTCGCCCGCCTCGGCGAACAGAGCGCGGCGGGCAGCGCCGGTCTGGGCCTGGCGATCTGCCGCGAGGTGATGACCCGGCTGGGCGGGTCGGTCGATTATCTGCCGGGGCAGGGGGGCGGCGCGTTCCGGGTGCGCGTGCCCCTGGCCGCCGAAACCCGCGCCGCCGCCGAATAGGGCTGTCCGGCCGGGGCAAAAGGCTTTGTTAACCTGATTGGTGCAGGGAGAAGGGGCCGAGATTCGCCCCAGGGGCCCAGTTGTTGTCCGATCCTGCTTCCTCCGTTCTTCGCCGCATGGCCGGTGCCGCGCCCTTGGCCAGCGCGGACGGGCGCGCGGCCGTGCCGGACGCGGCGGCGCCGAACCTCGAAAGGGCGATCCGCATGGCCATCCAGCGGATGGCCGACGGGGCGGAGGCGATGGGCCTGGTCACCCGAAGCTGCACCACGACGCTGGTCGACGGGGCCGGGGCCACCGATGACCTGGACGCGGCGGCCCTGTGCCTGCTCTGCGATCCGCCGGGCCTGGCGCCCGAAGCCGCGCCGGACCGGGAATCCCTGGCGGCGGCGACCGGGGCCATCGCGCTGTCGCCGTCGATCACCGACGCGCTGATCGAAGTGCAAACCGTCGGCCGGGTCATCGGCCCGTCCGGCGCGCCGCGCCGTCCCACCCGGATCGACGCGGCCTTGGTCCAGCCCTTCGCGCGCGACCTCCTGGCCCAGACCGCGGCCCTGGTTCCCCGCGGAGACGAGGCGACGCCGCGCCCCGGCGCCTTGCGCGCGGGCCGCTACGTGGCCGGTCCGGGCCCGTTGCCCACGCTTCTGACGGCGGACCGCTTCCTGCGGCTGGATCTGTCCGTCTCCATGGGCGCCGACCGGACGGGCCAGATCGTCCTGCTTCTGCCCCATAAGCCGGCGGCCGTCCTGGACGCGCCGCCATCGGCCGACACGGGACCCGACCCGGCCTGGATCGCCGCCGTGCGGGCCACCATGGAGGAGGCGCCGGTGCGCCTGGACGCGGTGGTCGAGGGGCTGTCCCTGCCGCTGAGGGAGCTTTTGGCCCTGAAGGTCGGCCAGCTTCTGCCGCTGCCCGACGGGGCCCTGGCCTCGGTCGTGCTGCGCGGTGGCGGGCCCGGCGCCGGCGGGCGGCGCCGGTCGGGCCGGCCCGCCACGGTGACCGGACGCCTGGGGCAATTGCACGGGGCGCGGGCCGTCAAGGTCTCGGCCGTGGCGGGTGTGCCCCTGCCGGGCGCGGGCGATGCCGGGGCGACCGGCCCCGCCGACGGGTTCGGATCCCAGGGGCTGGCCCCGGCCCTGGGGGCCGATATGGACCTGGCGTTGCCCGAAGGGCCCGGACGGGATCCGATGGCCGACGGGCTGATGGACGGTCTGACGGATTTACCCGACCTGCCGGATTTACCCGATCTGCCCGACTTGCCCGACTTGCCTGATCTGCCCGATTTGCCGGACCTGTCCCAGCTTCCCTAATGCGTGCCGCTTTCAATCGACGGTATCGGATCGTCCGACCGTTGCGCGATGCAAACGGGGCCGGACCGTCCGATAAAGACGGGATTCTGGTGGACGGCAACGCGCGTCAGGCGCCCCGGCGGTTCGGGCCGAATCCGTCCTGGGTGGTCGACGCCCCGCCCGGACCGGCCGGCCCTTGCGCGGCGCCGGGGCCTCTGCGACCCTCGGCCGCCGATGTCAGGAGGACCCCATGACCCCAATTCAGCCTACCGGATTGCGCAAGCGCCTGCTGGCCGGGGACCGCCTGGCCGGGACCTTCATGAAGACGCCCAGCCATGTGGCGTTGGAGATCCTGATCATGTCGGGCCTCGATTTCGTGTGCCTCGACGCCGAACACGCGCCCTTCGACCGCGCCGCCCTGGATGCCTGCCTGGCCGTGGCCCGCGCCCGCGATTTCCCGGTGCTGGTCCGCATCGCCGACGGCACGCCGGGCCGCATCCTGGATGTGATGGATCTGGGCGCCACCGGGATCGTCGTCCCCCATGTGGACAGCCCCGGCAAGGCCCGCGCCATCGCCGCCGCCGCACGGTTCGGCCATGGCGGGCGGGGCTATGCCGGCTCGACCCGGTGGGCGGGCTACACGTCGCAGGCGATGCCCGATCTGCTGGCCCGGTCGGCGGCCGAGACGATCGTCATCGCCCAGATCGAGGAGCCGGAGGGCGTGGACGCCGCCGCCGAGATCGCGGCGGTGGACGGGATCGACGCGCTGTTCACCGGCCCCGCCGACCTGACGGTGGCCTATGGCCATCAGAGCCTGGACAACGAGGATCTGCGCGCGGCCATGGACACGGCCGGACAGGCCTGCCGCGCGGCGGGCAAGGGCTATGTCACCTGGGTGCCGGACGTGGAAACGGCGCGGGCCTGGGCAGGCTATGGCTTCACCGCCTATGTGGTGTCGTCCGAACACGGCTGGATGCTGCAGGGCGCCAGGGGTGTGGCGGCGGGGATCGCCGAGATCTGAGTTGCGCCGCGCGCAGGGCGGGGTTTCCCGGCGGGCATTGGTTGTTTGCTGCGCTGCGGCATAGGTGAGGGTCAACCGAAACCAAACCGCACCGGAGCTTATGATGCTGCCCCCGACCAATCTCGACATGATCGCCATCGAAACCCAGGCCCGCGCCCTGCGCGCCGCCGTGCTGCGCCAGGCCGTGGCGTCCCTGCTGGCCCGCCTGCGCGGCGGCCAGACGGCCCGGCCCGCCCGCGCCTGACGCGCCCCCGGCGGGCGGAGCGATCCGCCCGTTGATCCCCCGCGCCGCGCGCCGTAGGGGAGCCCGATGACCGACCGCGCACGCCCCGTTCTCCGCCTCAAACCCAAGGCCGATGCCCGCCGCCTGCGGCACGGCTATCCGTGGGTCCATCTCGACGATGTGGTGGCCGACCGGCGCGCCCGCGCCATCCCGCCCGGCACCGTCGCGGACTTGCAGGATGCCGACCGCGCGCCGCTGGGTCTGGCGGCGGTGAACATGGCCGCGCCCGTGGCCGCCCGGATGCTGGATCGCGACGTCTCGGCGGACCCGGACGCGGCCTGGCTGCGCGCGCGGGTGCAGGCGGCGCTCGACCACCGCGCCCGGCTCTTCGACGCGCCCTTCTACCGCCTGATCCATGCCGAGGCCGACGGGTTGCCGTCCCTCATCGTGGACCGCTTCGACGATGTTGCCGTGATGCAGCCCAACGCCCACTGGATCGACGCGCGCGCCGACGCGCTGGCCGACATCCTGGCCGATCTGGGCATGCGCCACATCCTGCTGAACGCCACCTCCCGCGTGCGCGCCGCCGAGGGCGTGACCGGCGCGACCCGCTGGCTGCGCGGCGGGATCGATGGCCCGGTCGCGGTGCCCATGACCGGCGCCGTCTACCTGGCCGATCTGGAGGGCGGGCAGAAAACCGGCCTGTTCTACGACCAGCGGCCCAACCACGCCTTCGTGGCCGGGCTGGCCGCCGGGGCGCGGGTTCTGGACGTCTTCGCCCATGTGGGCGGCTTCGGCCTGGCCGCCTTGGCCGCCGGGGCGGCCTCGGCCCTGGCGGTGGACGGGTCGGCGCCCGCCCTGGCGCTGGCCGAGGGCGGCGCCGCGCGGATGGGGGCGGCGGACCGCTTCGCGACCCGCAAGGGCGACGCGTTCGAGGTGATGGCCGCCTTGGCCGACGAGGCGGCCCGGTTCGACATCGTCGTCGCCGACCCGCCGGCCTTCGCGCCCGCCAAGCCTGCCCTGGCGGCCGGGCTGCGCGCCTATGAACGGGTGGCCCGGCTGGCCGCGCCCCTGGTGGCGCCGGGCGGGTATCTGACGCTGTGCTCCTGCTCGCACGCGGCCGATCCGGCGAAGTTCCGGGCCGCCTGCGTGCGGGGCATCGGGCGCGCGGGCCGGGCGTCGCAATTGGTGCGGACGGGGTTCGCGGGACCCGATCACCCGATCCATCCGCAGCTGGGCGAGAGCGGATATCTCAAGGCGCTGACCTTCCGGCTGCTGCCGTGAAGGTGTTTCTGGACGCCTGTGTCCTGTATCCGACGGTCTTGCGCGAAATCCTCCTGGGCTGCGCGCGGGCCGGGCTCTACCGCCCGCTCTGGTCGCCGCGGGTGCTGGAGGAATGGGCGCGCGCGGCGCGGAAAATCCCGGGCGGAGAGACCATCGCGCGGGGCGAGATCGCGGCGCTGCGGGCCGGCTGGCCGATGGCGGAGGTCGCGCCGGGCGCCGGTACGATGGCCCGGCTCTGGCTGCCCGATCCCGATGATGTGCATGTGCTGGCGGCGGCGTCGGATGGCGGGGCGGATCTGTTGGTGACCTTCAACCTGCGGGACTTTCCGAAGCGCGATGTCGCGGCCGAGGGCATCGCCGCCCAGGGGCCGGACGCGTTTCTGATGGACCTTTGGCTGCGGGACGCCGCCGCCGTGGCGCGGGTCGTCGAGACGGTCCGCGGCACCGCAGAGACGCTCTCGGGCGAGCCGCAGGAGGTGCGGGCCCTGTTGAAGCGGGCAAGGGTGCCACGGCTGGGGAAGGCGTTGGGGTAGGTCGGTTCGCGCGTATCCTGTGGTGGAGATGGGCCTGGAGCGGACGTTCGAGCTTAGCCTGGACCGGAATCAAGCCCGCAGGGCGCCGGTCCATCGCGTCGCCAGTGGATCTCGAACCAATGGCGCCCCACTGGCGACCGCCCCCCGGCCCGGCGATTTGGTTGATGTCAGGGCGATGCTTCGGCGGAGTACGGACTTGGCGAACATAAAGTGACTAGAACGACCGTCGGATCGCCGCACCGCGGCCCGTCGACGGACCGGCTTGCACCTGGAAATGCGAAGGTCCGCTCCAGGCCCGCCGCCTCACATGTCCCAGAATCCATGGCCCAGACCGACACGTCCCCGACCGCATTCGGGACCGCCCACCTTCAGGCCAAGCCGCCCGGTCTCAATTCCCCGACGGCAGCAACACGCTGATCCCGACCGCCCCGGCCCGCGCCAGATCCGGGTCCAGGGTCATGGGGATGTATTCGCCGCGCCGCCACAACTCGCCCAGATCGTCGTAGTGCCGCGACAGCGGATGACCCGATTGCCCGGTCGAGGTGATGAAGACGCTGCTTTCAGGGTCGGCGAAATCGTAGACCCCGCGATAGGTGGCGGCATGGACGTTGGCGAAGGGCGCCTCCTCCTCGCCGGAGGTGCGGCCACGCTGCAAGGTATGGTCCCCACCCGACGTCGATTGCCGGATGTTCACCACGGGGCTCAGCCCCGGCTGGCGGCCCAGGGCGGGATGGTCATGCATGGCCTCGTGCGCATCGCCCCAGCGCCAGGTCTCGACCCGCGATCCATAGCGGTCCTCCAGATCCTGCAAGGCATCGTCCAGCGCCAACCGCGCCACATCGGTGCAAGTCTCCACGGCCGAGGATTGCACGATGTCGCACCAGGTATTCGCCCCGTCCATGTCGCGGTAGACCCGCTCGATAAAGAGCGGCTCCATCCGGGTATAATCGTCGGCCAATGGGCCCAGGTCGTCGCGGATCAGCCGTTCCTGCAGGGCGCGCATCCAGGCGGCGTAGATCAGCGGTTCGGGCAGGTGTTCCGACATCTCGCCGTTCCACGCGGCCAGCAATTCCAGCGCCACCTGGCGGCGCCGTTCGGGCGTGCCGCCCGGCGCGGCCTCGCCCGTGAACCACAGATCGGCGCCGACCAGGGGCAGCAGCGCGCGGGCGGCCTCCGAGACGTTGTCCTGCTGCATCTCGATCAGGCTGTCGCGGGTATGGATCTCGCGCGCGGTCATCAGGCGTTCCATCCGCTGCACCCGTTGGCTGTCGCCCCAGTAATGGCTGACA
>JBCCCB010000122.1:0-11139 GCA_039033775.1 Pseudomonadota bacterium
CCCAGCAATTCGTGAAAGAACCGTTACCGAAAGCGTTGGAGCACACATGCGCACGGGGGCTTCGCGGAAAGCGTATGCCGGGCGCCCCCCGCTCATGCCAGCTGATCCTTGTTCTTCAGACCCGTGCCCAGATAGGCCTCGATCACCCGCTCATCGGCCTTGATCTCGGCCAAAGATCCCTCGGCCAGCACCTTGCCCTCGGCCATGCAGATCACCGGATCGCAGATTTTCCCAATGAAATCCATGTCATGCTCGATGACGACAAAGGTATAGTCCCGCTCCTTGTTCAGCCGTAGGATGGCATCCCCAATCGTGTTGAGCAGCGTCCGGTTCACCCCGGCCCCCACCTCGTCCAAAAACACGATCCGCGCATCGACCATCATCGTGCGCCCCAGTTCGAGCAACTTTTTCTGCCCCCCCGACAGGTTCCCCGCCTTTTCCTCCGCCAGATGGGAAATTGTCAGAAATTCAAGGACTTCATCGGCTTTCTCGCGCAGCCTTGCCTCCTCCCGCGCAATCGCCCCGCGCTTGAACCAGGCGTTCCAGATGGTCTCCCCCATCTGCCCGCCGGGCACCATCATCAGATTCTCCCGCACCGTCATGGAGGTGAATTCATGGGCAATCTGAAACGTCCTGAGCAGCCCCATATGGAACAGATCATGGGGCGGCAGCCCGGTGATATCCTCGCCAGCCATGGTCACGCGACCGGAAGTCGGCTTAAGGACGCCCGCTATCACATTGAAAAGCGTCGTTTTTCCAGCCCCGTTTGGTCCGATTAACCCCGTAATCGACCCCTCAGAAATCGACAGAGTCGCCCCATCCACGGCCCGAAAGCCCCCGAAATGCCGATGCAGGTCTTGAACCTCGATCATGGCGGCGATTCCCTACTGGAACGGCCCCGGAAAACCGGGGCCGTTCAAGGCATTACACGGCGACGTTCAGCGATACTGCGCCGTGGCGATCTCACCGCCTTCAATGACGATCTGGCGATAGTTCCCAGCCGATTCGCCAGGCCCGATCAACTCGACCGCCGAGGCGCCGACGTAATCCACGTCACCGCCATCGGCGATGATCTGAAGGGCCTTCGCCAGTTCGCCGGGGAAGATCTGCTCGCCCGGCGCGTTAGCCACGTCCATGACATGTTCTTTATATTCAGCAGGATCCGTGGAGCCGGCCGCTTGCATCGCCAGCAGGATCAGCGCCGCAGCGTCATAGCTTTCTGGCGTGAACGGCGAGGTGCTGTCGAACGCATCTCCCACGATCTCGCTGAAGGCCGCCACACCGGGGCTATCGGTGCCAGGGTGCTGGCCGGTGGATCCCTCAATCTCGTCCCCGAAATTCTCGCTGAGCGCAGCGGAGATCATCCCATCCGGGAAGTGGAACGTGTCGAACGCGCCAGTGTCCAAAGCCGAGCGCACGATGCCCGACCCGCCCTGGTCCACATAGCCCGCCACGACCAAGCGGTCGCCGCCCGCGGCCGCCAAGGCGCCCACTTCGGCCGAATAATCCGCCTTGCCATCCTCATGCGCGGCCGAGATGGTGACGGTGCCACCTGCTTCCTCGAACGCCGCCTGGAAGCTGTCGGCCAGACCCTTGCCGTAATCGTTGTTGGTGTAGGTCAGGGCGACGTTGTCGATCCCTTCTTCCATCAGAATCTCCGTCATCACAACGCCTTGGCGGGCGTCGGACGGGGCCGTGCGAAAGAACAGACCGTTATCTTCGGCGGTCGACAGGCCCGGCGACGTGGCCGAGGGCGAGACCATGACGACGCCATTGGCCAGCGCCACATTGGCCAGGATCGCGCCGGTCACGCCGGAACAATCCGCGCCCACGATGCCAGCCACGCCATCGGACGTGATCAGGCGTTCGGCGGCGGTCGTGGCCGCGGCGGCGTCGACGCAGGTGCTGTCCGCGCGGACCGGCTCGACGGCGACGCCGTCCAGCAGCAGGCCGCTTTCGGTGACCTCCGCCATCGCCAATTCGGCGCCGTCGGCCATGGACGGCGTCAGCGATTCAATGGGCCCGGTGAAGCCCAGGATGACGCCCAGCTTGACCGGGCTGTGGCCGTCCGCGAAGGCCGCAGAAGCGGCGAGCGTCGCGGCGGAGGCGAGCAGTAACTTTTTCATAATGTTCTCCCTGTAGGTATTCGCCTGTCTCGACGAATTTCCGTCGGGAAACCTACTGCGCCGGTGCGGGGTTGAAAAGGCCGCTTCTTTATCGCCCTACGGCAGACGAATGCCCTGCCGTCCGGCCAGGTCGGTGAAATACTGCCACGCCACGCGCCCCGACCGGCTGCCGCGCGTGGCTTGCCATTCGATGGCCTCGGCGCGCAAAGTTTCCGCGTCGATGCTGACGCCATAGGCATCGCAATAGCCGTGGATCATGGCCAGGAAGCTGTCTTGGTCACAGGCATGGAAGCCGAGCCAGAGGCCGAACCGGTCGGAGAGGGAGACCTTTTCCTCCACCGCCTCGGACGGGTTGATGGCGCTGCCGCGCTCGTTCTCGATCATGTCGCGCGGCATCAGGTGACGGCGGTTCGAAGTGGCGTAGAAGACGACGTTGTCGGGGCGGCCTTCGATGCCGCCATCGAGCACGGCCTTTAGGGATTTGTAGGCCGCGTCGTCATGGCTGAAGCTCAGGTCGTCGCAGTAGAGGACGAAGCGATGGGGGGCGTCGCGCAGCAGGTGGAGCAGCGCGCCGACGGTATGGATATCTTCGCGTTGGAGTTCGATCAACTTGAGGCCGGTCTGCTCAAGTTTGCCGTGGATCGCCTTGACAAGGCTCGATTTTCCCATGCCGCGCGCGCCCCAAAGCAGAGCGTTGTTGGCAGGCAGCCCGCTGGCAAACCGCCGCGTGTTTTGCAGCAACGTGTCCTTGGCCCGGTCGATACCGACCAGCAAGTCGAGAGGAATACGATTGACCCGCTCGACCGCTACCAGCCGGTCGGGATCGGTGTCCCAGAGATAGGCGGACGCGCTCCAATCCGGCGCGGGATGCGGAGCGGGGGCGAGACGGTCGAGGGCGGCGGCGATGCGGTCCAGAGGGTCGCTCAAAGCACCTCATCCTCGTCCAGCACCCCCTCTTCCCGGAGGCGCTTGATCCGGCGTTTTTCCACAATTCGTACAAGCTGAATCGACACTTCGTACAAGCCGTACACAACGACGAACAGGATGACCTGCGTGATCACATCCGGCGGCGTTACCAGGGCGGCCAAGACCAGGATGCCGACGACGGCGTATTTGCGGACATTGCCCAGCCCCTCGGCCGAGACGAGGCCGGCTAGGCCCATCAACGTCAGCAGGACCGGGAGTTGGAAACAAAGGCCGAAGGCGAAGATGAATTTCAGCGATAGGTCCAAGGATTCGCGGACGGAGCCGAGGAAGACGGTGCGCAGTTCCTCATTCTCGATCTCGGCTACCGGCGCTTGGCCAGAGAGGATGTTCACCAAAGCCGGAATTGCGTCCGAAAAGCCGATGAAGAAATTCATCGCCAGCGGCGTCACGACGTAATGGGCGAAAGACGCGCCCAGTAGAAACAGCAATGGCGAAGCGAAGATGAACGGCAGGAAGGCGTTCTTCTCGGTCTTATAGAGACCGGGCGCCACGAACCGCCACAGCTGGTGGGCAATGACCGGGAAGGCCAAGCCAATGCCGAAGACGACCGATATCCGGATCAACACGAAGAACTTTTCCTGCGGGGCTGTGAAGATCAACTGCGGGTTTTCGCCCCGGGCGCGCAACACGTCGGCGATAGGTTCGGCCAGGAAATTCAAGATCGGTTCTGCCACGACGAAACATGCCACCATGGCGATCAAAAACGCGATGACCGACCGGATTAGGCGAGTCCGCAACTCGGCCAAATGCTCGATCAAGGGGGCCGAGCTGTCTTCGATATCATCCCGGGCGTCGGTCAAGGCTTCGCCTCGGTCTCCGCCGGAGCGCGGGGAGCATCTGGATCAGGCACAAGACCCGCTTCGGCAGCCTCACGGGCCTTCCGATCCTCGGCCATCTTGGCAGCATTGTCGGCGATCTTTTCCTTCGCCGCTGCGCGCTTTTGGGCCAAGTCGCGGGTGGCCGGGCCGGTATTTTCATCCGGCGTCCAGGGCTTCAGCTCGTCCGTCGCCTCCTTCAGCTTGTCCATGCCGAACTGCTTGGGGTTGGCGATCTTCTTCAAATCGCCCGCAATATCCCCCACACCGCTATCGTCGGCGGCTTGGTTCATGGCGGTCTGGAATTCGCGGGCCATTCGCCGCGCCTTGCCGGTGAATTCACCCAAGGCGCGGAACATCTTGGGCAGGTCCTTGGGGCCCACCACGATCAGCGCGACGATGCCGATGACGAGAAGCTCGCTCCAGCCGATATCCAGCATGGCGCTGCCCTCCCTTCGGGATCAGACCTTTTCGCCCGTCTTTTGCGTCTCGGCCTCGGGCGTGACGTCACGGGTGACCGTGCCGTCCGCGATGGCGTCGTCGTCCTTATCGTCTTCGGTGCTGTCCTTCACGCCCTTCTTGAAGGCCGTGATGCCCTTGCCGACCTCGCCCATCAGGGACGAAATCTTGCCGCGGCCGAACAGGACCAACACCACGACGGCGATGAGAAGAAGGCCGGGAAGGCCGATATTGTTGAGCATGTCTGTCTCCCTCGGGGGGCCGCGGGGCGGCGATCACGAACTTCCCCATACACTTATGTCGGGATGGGGGCGGTGGAAAGCGCCCCCACGCACTTTTGCACGAGCCCCGCCTATCGCAGGAACGGCGTGGGGTCGACCGCCTCGAAGCCGCGGCGGACTTCGAAATGCAGGAAAGACGGTTCGCCAGGACCCACGGAGGCGAGCCGTTGACCCGCGCTGACGCGATCGTCCTTGGCGACTTGAATGTCGTTGATGTTGGCGTAGACCGTCAAAAGTCCGTCCGCATGGCGCACCACCAGAATCGGCACCTGATCGGTGTCGCGGGTAATCGCCGCCACCGTTCCGTCGGCCGCGGCCACGACGGGTGTGCCTTCGGGCGCCGCGAAGTCGATCCCTTCGTTGCGGGCCGAGAAGTCCCGGATCACGCTGCCCTGGACCGGGCGCCGCAGGCGCGAGGGCGCGGCATCCTGTGTCTGGTCTTGCAGGACGACGGGTTCGGGCGTGGGATCTGGTTCGCCGGCATCGGTGCGGAATTGATCGAAATTCGGGCTTTCGGGCAACGGCTCTGCCTCGACCGTTTCGGGCAGGGCGGAACTTGCCGAGGGCGGCGGCGGCAAGGCGGAGCCCTGCCCCGGTTCGGTGATCTGCCGGGCGCCGCCATCGCCGATCACAACGGGGATGATAAGGTACTGGCCTTCGCGCACGGCCAGATCGCTGCCCAGGCCGTTCCAATCGGCAAGACTGCGGGGGCTGACGCCATAGAGTCGGGCGATGGAGAACGCCGTCTCTCCGCGCGCGACGCGGTGGCGCACGGGCTCTTGCCCGGTCTGCACAGCGACCGGCGTTGCCTGCCCGCCCCCCGAGGCCCGGTCGATCGCCGCCCCGGCGATCTGGGTAATGTCCCGGGGCGCGGCCGCCCCGCCCGGGCTGACCCGGCGCGGCAGGGCCAGAATGGCATCCTGATTCAGCGGATCGCCAGGCGAGAGCCCATTGAATTCGGCCAGCTCGCCCGGGGGGAAACCGATGCGTTGGGCCACGCTGGTGACCGTGTCGCCCCGGCGGGCCACGGCCACCTGATAGTTCGGATATGTGATCAGCCCATTGGCATCCGGTTCGGGACGCTGGCCGGTCGCCTGCTGGACCGCCGTCGATGTATCGACGGTGCCTGCGGCGCCACGGAAATCGAAATCGAGACCGGGACCATCCGCCTCGTCGCACGCGACAAGCGCCGTCGCGCCCAAAAGAAATACCGCCCAGCGGGCGTGCCTGCCTGTCATGGACATTCCCCGTCCCTTTCCTGCCCTTTGGGGTGGCACGCGCTTCAGTCGTGTTCCACCCCTTCCACCAGCGGCACGAAGCGCACGGGTGAAAGTTCATCGTAATCGTACCCCGCCGGCTGGCGCGTGACCCTTATCAGCGTCTGCACGTGGTCGGAGACGCCCACCGGCACGACCATGCTACCGCCGATCCGAAGCTGTGCCAACAGGGGGCCGGGCGGGTCCTCTGCGGCGGCGGTGACCAGGATGCGGTCGAAGGGCGCCTGTTCAGGCAGACCGAAGCTGCCATCGCCGGTGATTTGGGTGACGTTGGTGAGGCCCAAGGCCTCGTGGTTGTCGCGGGCGAGGCGGGCCAGGGCGCGGTGACGTTCGACGGTATAGACCCGGCGGGCGAGCCGGGAGAGGATCGCGGCCTGGTACCCGGTCCCGGTGCCCACTTCGAGGACCTTGTCGCGGGATTGGACGCCCAAAGCCTGGGTCATCAGGCCAACGATAGAGGGCTGGCTGACGGTCTGGCCACTGGCGATGGGCAGCGGCACATCTTCGTAGGCACGGGGCGCGAAGGTCTCGGAGACGAAGGCGGCGCGGTCGACCTTCTCCAACGCTTCCAAGACACGTTTGTCCGTCACGCCCTTGGCCCGGATCGCCACCAGAAGGCGCATCGTGTCTTCGGGCGTCACCGGCTCAGGTCCCGAGCGCGGCGCGAAGATCGTCCAGCGCCGCGTGGTCGGTCAGGTCCGCGCGCATGGGCGTGACCGAGATCCAGCCTTCCACATTGGCGGCGACATCGGTGCCGGGGGCCGTGGGCTCGCCCTGGGCCGAGCCGCTGATCCAGAGATAACGGCGCCCCGAGGGCGAGGTCTGCGGCTGGACCCCCATGCGCCCGTCGCCGCGATAGCCTTGGGCGGTCGCGGCCATGCCCTTGACCTTGGCGGCGGGCACGGGCGGAAAGTTAACGTTGTAGAAGAGTTTGTAGGACTCGCCGCCCCAGGGCGCTTCGTCCAGAAGACGGCGGATGCAGGCGGTGCCGTGGGTGGCGGCGGCTTCGAAGGGGTTGTCCAACTCGACATTGTCGGGGCCATAAAACTGGGACAGGGCGATGGCGTTCACGCCTTGCAACGCGCCCTCCATGGCGCCTCCGATGGTGCCGGAATAGAGCGTGTTCTCCGCAGCGTTGTTTCCCCGGTTCACGCCCGACAGAACCAGGTCGACCGGACCGTCGACCAGGTCGCCCAGGGCCGCCAGGACACAATCGGCCGGGCTGCCTTCGATGGCGTAGCGGTGCTCGCCCATCTTCTGGATCATCGACGGCTTCACGTAGTTGATACAATGGGCCACGCCCGACTGCTCGAAGGCCGGGGCGAC
This sequence comes from Pseudomonadota bacterium, assembly GCA_039033775.1. Taxonomy (GTDB): domain Bacteria; phylum Pseudomonadota; class Alphaproteobacteria; order Rhodobacterales; family Rhodobacteraceae; genus Jannaschia. The sequence continues at coordinate 7,272 of JBCCCB010000122.1, forward strand.
CACCCAGACCTCGCCATGGGCGCCCGCGATATCGTGGGCGATGGTTTCCAGCGTCTCTAGGCCCGGCGCGGTGATGCCGTCGTCATTGGTGATCAGAATGCGCATGCTCGGGCCCCATCGTGTTTCTGGGGTCTTAGGCGGGCCGGGTCACTGCGTCCAGCGGGGCGCGCGCTTTTCCAGGAAGGCTTGGATGCCCTCATCGGTGTCGGGCTCGGCCAGGTTGGCGACCATGGCGTCGCGGGTCAGCTGATAGGCGGCGTCCACGGGCAGGTCGGCCTGGCTGTGGAACGCGCCCTTGCCGATGCGGACCGCGGCGCCCAGCTTGCCGGCGATGGTATCGGCTAGGGCCCGGGTTTCGTCCTCCAAGGCGTCCGCCGGAACCACACGATTGACTAGCCCTGCCTCGCGCGCGGCCTCGGCCTCCAGGAATTCGCCGGTCAGCAGCAATTCCATGGCTCGCTTACGGCCCACGTTGCGGCTGAGCGCGACCATCGGGGTCGAACAGAAGAGCCCGATATTCACCCCGTTGACCCCAAAGCGCGCTTGATTCGACGCGACCGCCAGATCGCAAGTCGCCACCAACTGGCACCCGGCGGCGGTGGCCATGCCATGGACCTGGGCGATCACCGGCTGCGGCAGCTGCCGGATCGCGCGCATCACCTCGGTGCAGCGGTCGAACAGATCCGCGAAGGCCTGCTCTCCCCCGTCCGGCGATTGCCGCATTGCCTGCATTTCCCGCAGATCGTGGCCCGCACAGAACGCCCTGCCCTTGGCGGCCAAGATCACGACCCGCGCCTCCGACACGGCGATGTCGGCCAGGTCCACGCCCAGCCGCGCAAGCATCTCATCCGACAAGGCATTCAGCCGGGCATCGTCATCCAGCGTCAGCGTCGTAACGGCACCCTCGTCCTGGCGTTGCAAAATCTCGGTCATTGGCAGAAGCCTCCCACGGGCAAAGTCCAACGCGACGGAGGGGGATGCAATGCTGAAGATGGATGCCGCGGCGTTGCAGGACTTCCTGGAGCGCGATTTCGCGCAGGTTTCGAACGATTTCCGCATGGAACGCGTGGCCGAAGACGGGATCACTGTCCGATTGCCCGTGTCCGAGAAGCACCTGCGCCCCGGCGGCACCGTCTCCGGCCCCACCATGTTCGCATTGGCCGATGTGTCGGTCTACCTGGCGATCCTGTCACGGATCGGCCCTGTCGCGCTGGCGGTGACGACGAACTGCTCCATCGACTTCATGCGCAAGCCCGCGGCGGGCAAGGACCTGCTCTGCGATTGCAAACTCTTGAAGCTGGGCCGGGTGCTGGCCGTGGGTGATTGCCTGATCCATTCCGATGGATCAGACGCCCCCGTTGCCCGCGCGACGCTGACCTATTCCATCCCACCGGCATAAAAAAGGCCGGGCGCCTACAGGGACAGCCCGGCCAGTCGGGGGAAAGGGGTCAGGCCTGCCAGAAGGTTTTGTCGACCTCGCGCAGGACTTCGGCGGTGGTCAGGCCCAGATCGGCATAGCGGCTCGGCTCCATCGCGCGCAGGTCGGCGCGGGTGCGGGCCCGCGTCTCCCATGTGGCCAGGATCACGGCAGCCGACATCAGGACCTGCGTCACGGGCGAGACGCGAGTCGGGACATGGGTGTTGAGGGCGGGGTGATCGAAGGTGAGGGCCATGGAATGTTCCTTTCGAGACGGACAACCTTGCAGCTTGTATTGATACAATTTAGCCTGTATGGCTCGTAATTAGAGATACAATTCTTCCGGCACTCAAACCAGCGATACTTTGTGATGGATACAATTCAGGATGGGAATGTCATTGAGGTCGAGTTCGGCGCCGATCCCCGACCCAAATATCTGGTGCTGGAATCCGCTATCCGCGCCGCGATCTCCCAACGTCGCCTGACGCCCGGCACCCGCCTGCCCCCGGTCCGCGACCTGGCCTGGAAGATCGGCGTCACGCCGGGCACCGTGGCCCGCGTCTACCGATCCCTGACCGAAGCGGGCGTGCTGGAGGCCGCCGTGGGCCGCGGCACCTTCGTGGCCGAGCCCAGCGCCCCTGCCCCGATCTATGAACATCTTCAAGAGATTGAGGTCGATTCGACCCCGCACCTGACCGGCGGCGACACCTATGCGATGAATATCCTGTCGCCCCACCTGCCCTCGGTCGGGCAAGGCAAGCTGATCGGCCGCCTGATGGCCGAGGTGGCCGAGGACCCGCCCTCGGGCTTCATGCACTATCCCAGCCATGCCAGCGAACGCCCCGCGCGCGAGGCTGCGGCGGCCTTCTTGGAAAACCCTGTGCTGGGCCCCATCGCGCCCGACGACATTGCCCTGACCCATGGCGGCCAACAGGCCATCGCGCTGGTGCTACAATCCGTATTGCATGGCCGCCGCCCCGTCGTGTTGCTGGAGGAACTGGCCTATCCCGGTTTCCGCCGCATGGCCGAGATGTTGCGCGCCGAGATCGTGACGGCGCCACTGGACGATGACGGCATGATCCCGGAGGCGCTGGAACAGGTCCTCAGGCGTGGCGACGTGCAGGTCATGTGCCTGTCCCCGGACGTCCAGAACCCCACCTGCAGCCGGATGCCCGAAGCCCGCCGCCGCCGGATCGCCGAGATCGCGCGTGCCGCCGACGTCCAGATCCTTGAAGACGATTGCTACCAGATGGACAAGTCCACCCTGCCCAGCTTCCGCCTGCTGGCGCCGGAACGCACGTGGCATGTCTCCTCCATCGCCAAGACCATCAGCCCCGCCCTGCGCCTGGGCTTCGCGCTGGCGCCGCCGGACAAGCGCCTCGCCCTGCGCCGGGCGGCCGAATACAATTCCTTCGGCCTGGCCACGCCCCTATCGGACCTGGCGGCCAAGCTGCTGGTCCATCCCGACCTGCCCGCCCTGATGGACGAAACCCGCGCCCAGGTTCGCACCTATGTCGAAACCGCCGCCCGCGTGCTGGACGGCTACGATCTTACCTATCGCCCCGATGTATCGTTCCTGTGGCTGATGCTGCCCCAGGGCTGGCGCGCCTCGGCCTTCTGCCGCGCGACCGAAGAAGTCGGCCTCAAGCTGCGCGCGGCCGAGGAATATGCGGGGCGCGAGGCCAACGCCCCCCACGCCGTGCGTTTCGCGGTGAATGCGGGCGTGTCGCTGCCCAGTTTCGAGGCGGGGATGGAGCGGATGCGCAAGCTGCTGGACCATCCGCCGGAAGGATTGGGGGTTTGAGTATTGGGGTAAAATATAACCCCATTTTTAAACTATTGATAATGAATGAATATCCAGAATTATAGCTCGTTGACACGGGCCTCGCTTCCTTTAGAAGCCGCGCATCCGGGGCCTGTGCCCCGCCCCTATCACCGTCAGAGAGGACCGGGCCCCGTGAAGACCTTCACCATGACCCCCGACCAGATCGACAAGAAGTGGATCCTCGTCGATGCCGAGGGCATCGTTCTGGGCCGCCTTGCCTCGATCATCGCCACGCGCCTGCGCGGCAAGCACAAGGCCACGTTCACGCCCAGCATGGACATGGGCGACAACGTCATCGTCATCAACGCCGAAAAGGTGCAGATCACGGGCAACAAGCGCGAGAAACCCCATTACTGGCATACCGGCCATCCGGGCGGGATCAAGTCGCGCACCACCCAGCAGATCCTGGACGGCAAGCACCCCGAGCGCGTGGTGATGCAGGCCGTCAAGCGCATGCTGCCCGGCAACAAGCTGTCGCGTCAGCAGATGACCAACCTGCGCGTCTATGCCGGTGCCGATCATCCGCACGCGGCGCAGTCGCCCGAAGTGCTGGACGTCAAGTCCATGAACCCGAAGAACACGCGGAGCGCATGAGCATGGCCGAGCAACTGAACTCCCTCGAAGAC
>JBCCCB010000123.1:0-11069 GCA_039033775.1 Pseudomonadota bacterium
GGAGCATTATGCCGACGGCTGGGAGGTGCTGGGCCCCGACGGCGCACGGCTAGGCTATCGCGAGCTGCTGCATCCCCATGTGACCGAGCAGCCATTCACACGGTCTTTGTCGGGGGTGGAGATCCCCGAAGGAGTCGAGAGGGTGACGGTGCGGGCCCACGACAACGTGGATGGCTGGGGCGCGGCGGTCGAGGTGCCGCTGCGCTGAGTTGGTCTTTCGGTTGGGTTGTGGATGGCGGCTTTGCGGACGAAGCTGCCGTTCGGTTATGAGCTTCGAATGTCCGCTTGTTCTGTGGGGCTATGCTCGGAAGACGGCCCGCGGCTGCCTCACCAGATCCGCTCGATGCCCCCCGGCGCGTTGTCGAGCGTTCCGTCTTTGGAGACCAGCTTAAAGCCCCGGTGCTGCGCAGTGGCCACGATGAGGCGGTCGAACGGATCGCGGTGGGGCCAGTCGAGCCCGCCTGCGCGCTCCATGATCGCTCCAGTCGCGGCGGCGACCTCGAAACCATTCGCGCGCAGGCCGGCATCAAGGTCGGTCGCGAGGAGCGGCGCGACCTCCGGCCATTTTCCCAGGTGGGCTTTATAGGCGATCTCGTAGAGGCTGACTGCGCTCACGACCCGCTCGGACGACCCCGAGAGCGCGTCGTATGCTGCGCGCGAGAGGTAGTCCGGCACCAGCATGGCCCAGACGAGAACATGGGTGTCGAGCAGCACTCAGAGGCCCATCGCGTCGAGTTCCTCCGCGTCGGTCGGAGCCGCCATGTGGTCGAGTGATCCGGGAGCATTCGGCACCGACGCCAGGTCGGCCCAGGCGCCGAAAGGGAATGGACCTGCCGGCTTGACCGGCACGCAGTCGATCACGGGCGCGCCGTTGCGGCAGATCGTGACTGTCTCGCCCCGCTCGACCGCGGCGACTAGTTTCGAGAACTGTGTCTTGGCTTCATGGATGTTGAACTGCATGTCGGCCCGCCTCACGTTGCAAGATTAGACTAGACTTAGTCTATTGTGACGGAAGACACAAGTGCGGAACCGGTCAAGGCAACACTGTATTAGAAGGCATGGAAAGGCCGCGGGCGTTTCGGAAGGGTTGGTTTGGGCTCCGTTTCCCGATGACACTCGTCCGGAACGGCCCTGAGCGTGCCGAGAGGATGCGTCCCCGCAAAACAGTCTCGTGGAACGCCTTACCCGTCCTGATAGAGCCGATCCCGTCTTCTGAAACGTGACACGGACTAGGCCTAGACCCAAACAGAACCCGCTTTGAAAACATGGGTGTTCACCGAAGCGGCCGTTCATTCGCCTCGCAGCATTGGTCGAAACGGGCTCAAACCCGACATCACCGCCCTAACCCGGCTACAAGTTCAAGCCGAATGCGCCCCATCGGCCAGCGACTTCACATATGCCAGCACATCGGCCACCGCCCCCCCGGCCCCGATCCGCTCCACGATGGCCGACCCCACCACGCAGCCATCGGCGACGGCGGCGATGTCGCGGGCGGCATCGGGGGTCTTGATGCCGAAGCCGACGATGACCGGCAGGTCGGTCTGGGCCTTGATGGCGGCCACTTCGGGACCGACTTTTGCGGCGCTGGCCGCCCCGGCGCCGGTGATGCCGGTGATCGAGACGTAGTAGACGAAGCCGGACGTGTTCCGCAGCACGGTGGGCAGGCGGTGGGCATCCGTGGTGGGGGTGGCCAGGCGAATGAAGTTGAGGCCGGCGGCCTGGGCGGGAAGGCAGAGCTCGGCGTCTTCTTCAGGGGGCAAGTCGACGATGATGAGGCCGTCGACGCCGGCCTCCTTCGCCTGGGTCAGGAACGTATCCACGCCGCGGGAGTAGATCGGGTTGTAATAGCCCATCAGGACGACCGGCGTCGTGTCGTTGTCGGCCCGCAGGGCGCGGACGGTGTCCAGGGTGGCGTCCAGGGTCATTCCCCCTTCCAGCGCGCGCTGACCGGCCAGTTGGATCGTCGGGCCGTCGGCCATGGGGTCGGTGAAGGGCAGGCCCAGTTCGATAATGTCGACCCCGGCTGCGGGCAGGCCGCGCACGATCTCGGTCGCGGTGGCCGCGTCCGGGTCGCCCGCCATGACATAGGCCACGAAGGCCTTGCGATTCTGGGCCGCCAAGCGGGCGAAGGTGGCGTCGATGCGGGTCATGGGACCTCCGGGGCGTTGGTCGCGGAGGGGTGCAACAGCCGGCGCGAGAGGTCAATGCGCCGCGCGACGGTCGGCGGCCCCTCCGGCAGCGGCGCATGACCCGCGCAGAACACCGGGCCGACCCTTGGCGGAAACGCGCGGCGGTGGTGGACCCCGGCGGGGCGGTCCCCTATCTGTGGTCCATGAACTACGTGCTCGCCATCCTGCTGCCGCCCCTGTCGATCCTTCTGGCGGGACGCCCGATCCTGGGGATCGTGGTGTTCCTGATCTGGGTTCCGGCCCTGATCTTTTCGGGCGGGCTGACCCACCCGATGTTCATCATCCTGGCCTGGCTGATCATCTTCGAAGGCCGCAACCGCGCGGCCTGAGCGCGGGGCCCGTCAGCCCGCCTCGGGCCGGCCCAGATCGTCGACCGCCTTCTGGAGCGAAATGCGGTCGAGCGAGTCGAGCGGCAGGGCCGCGAAGGCCGTTATCCGGTTGCGCAGCGCCCCATAGGCCTGCTGGAAGGCCAAGCTCTTTTCGGCATCGGTGCCCTCGGCCTTGACCGGATCGGGCATGCCCCAATGGGCGCTGACGGGTTGGCCGTCCCAGGAGGGGCAGTCCTCGTTCGCGGCCTGGTCGCAGACGGTGAAGACGAAATCCAGCTTCACGGCATCGGGCCCCTGGAATTCCGAGACGTTCTTGGCGCGCAGGACCGAGACGTCATAGCCCTTCTGCTTGAGCAATTCGAGCGCGAAGGGGTTCAGGTCGGACCGGGGCTTGGTGCCGGCGGAATGGACGTCGAACTTATCCCCCGCTTCCTTGCGCAGGATGGATTCCGCGAAGATCGAGCGGGCGGAATTGCCGGTGCAGATGAACAGGACGTTGTATTTGCGATCGGTCACGGGGATCTCTCCGGTCGGAACGGGGTGGGCGATTGGGGGTACACAGGTCGGGACCGCCCCGGCAGCAATCGTGACTCAGGTCGTCGAGGGTGCGCCGGACCTCGTCCTGGTCGATGGCATAGCGCAGGGAGGTTCCGACCCGATCTTGTATCAGCAGCCCGACCCGCCCCAAGGACAAGACATAGGCCGACAGGGTGGTCGGCTTCAGATCCAGGCCCTTGGCCGGTTCGGTGGCCAGAACCCGGTCGGGATAGCGCCACAGCAACAGCCGGAAGAGCGCCGGCCCCTGGGGATGGCCGAGGGCGGTGAGGCGGGCGGGAGCCATTTATTCCGTATTTCATGAATACGTGAATTATAGGAGATTGATTGCGGTTTTGTGACGGCGCGGCCGAGCTCGCCGGTTTTTGGCCCGCCGGTTTTGGCCGTGCGGCCGGTTCTATCGGCCGCGATAGGCGGCCAGCAGGTCTTCGACCGAAATTCCGTCGATGGTCGCACCGGTCAGGCGGCACCCGGCGATCGCCAGGCCGGACAGGTTGGCATCTTCGATCCGAGCGCCGGACAGATTGGCGTCGGCCATGTGCAGACCGCTGAGATTGCTGTCTTTCACATGGATGCCCGACAAGTTCACCTGTTCGAACCAGCTGCCGGACAGATTGACGTCGTGAAAGCGGGAGCCCGACAGGTTGGCATCGCGGGCGTCGATCTGCTCGGTCACGCGGTGCAGGTTCATGGGATCGCTCCGGATGTGAGTGTGCCGTTAGGATAGCGCGTCTCGGCCTGTCTGTCGCCCTGGCGCTTGCCCCCCTGCCCTGCCGCCGTTATGGCCGCCTCGTCCGGAACCGGAGGGTATGATGGGCTTCAAGATGGGCATCGTGGGGCTGCCGAACGTGGGCAAGTCGACCCTGTTCAACGCGCTGACCAAGACGGCGGCGGCGCAGGCGGCGAATTTCCCGTTCTGCACCATCGAACCCAATGTGGGCGACGTCGCCGTGCCCGATGCGCGGCTGGACACGCTGGCGGGGATCGCCGCGTCCAAACAGGTGATCCCGACGCGGATGACCTTCGTGGACATTGCGGGACTGGTGAAGGGCGCGTCCAAGGGCGAAGGGCTGGGCAACCAGTTCCTGGCCAATATCCGCGAGACGGATGCCATCGCCCATGTCCTGCGCTGTTTCGAGGATGGGGACGTGACCCATGTGGAGGGGCGCGTGAACCCGGTCGAAGATGCGGAGGTCATCGAGACCGAGCTGATGATCGCCGACATGGAGAGCATAGAGAAGCGGTTGCAGGGGCTGAGCCGCAAGGTGCGGGGCGGCGACAAGGAGGCCGTGCAGCAGGAGCGGCTGCTGAAAGCTGCCCTGGCGGTGCTGGAAGACGGGCGGCCGGCACGCAGCGTCCAGGTCGATGAGGAGGATGCGAAGGCGTGGGCCGGACTGCAGCTGTTGACGACGAAGCCGATCCTGTATGTCTGCAACGTGGACGAGGGGGCGGCGGCGACGGGCAATGCGTTCTCGGCCGCCGTGGCAGAGATGGCGGAGCGGCAGGGCGCGGCCCATGTGGTCATCTCGGCCCAGATCGAGGAGGAGATCGCCCAGCTTTCCGACGACGAGGCCGCCGAGTTCCTGGAGGAGATGGGGTTGGAGGAGCCCGGCCTGGACCGTCTGATCCGAGCCGGCTACGAGTTGCTGGCCCTGGAGACCTACTTCACCGTGGGACCGAAGGAGGCGCGGGCCTGGACCATTCGCAAGGGGACGACCGCCCCCAAGGCAGCCGGTGTGATCCACGGGGATTTCGAGAAGGGCTTCATCCGGGCCGAGACCATCGCCTATGACGATTTCGTCGATTTGGGGGGCGAGCAGCCCGCCAAGGAAGCGGGCAAGATGCGGGCGGAAGGCAAAGGATACGTGGTCAAGGACGGCGACGTCCTGCACTTCTTGTTCAACACCTGACCGTCCCGGGGCCGCGCGCCGTCCCACCGGTTTCCCGAAGACGATGAACTGGCAGCGCTGGACGGCGTGTCGCTGGGCCGGTTCCGCTGGGCGTGATCGTCCATGCCCGCCGCCGGGACCGATGACACCCACGGGCCACGGTCATGCGGCGATATGGCCGCTCACGAGATCGTGATCTTGCCCTCGGATCGCTGCTATGGCCCCTTATGTCTGGTTTTTGGAGCGGCTTTCCGAGCCGCCGTTGAGATTGTCAGGGGAGAAGCTCCGCGATGGATAGACGTCAATTCATGGGCAATGGCATGATGGCCGGGCTGATGGCCACGGGCCTGTTCACCCCCGCCATGGCGCTGGCCCAGAACACGCGGCCCGGTTTCGAGCCGGTCGAGGTGCCGATCCGGCCCGAGATCGCCGCGAACGAGATCCACGTGATGCCCGATGCCTTCATGCTGTACTGGACGCAGCCCGGCGCCCGCGCGATCCGTTACATGGTGGGCATCGGACGTCCGGGCCTGTACGAATCGGGCGAGTTCTTCGTGGGCGCGAAGAAGGAATGGCCGTCCTGGACGCCGACCCAAGCGATGATCGAACGCAACCCGGCCTATGCGGAATGGGAAGACGGCATGCCCGGCGGCCCCGAGAACCCGCTGGGCGCGCGCGCACTCTATCTGTTCGAGCCGGGGCGTGGGGATACGTTCTTGCGGATCCACGGAACGAATGCGCCGGGCACGATCGGAACCGCGGTATCCAACGGCTGCGCCCGGCTGGTGAACGACCAGGCCGTCGATCTTTACAACCGCGTCCCGATGCGGTCGCGCGTGGTGCTGCACCAGCAGACCATCTAGCCGAACGACCCGATGCGGCGACAGGTCCGTCGTTTGGAGCCGTGATATGACCTCTCCGAAGCGAACCGCTTGGGGGAGGTCTCTTTTTGCATGACCGTCGATCGCACCATCTTCAACACCCATCGACGCACAAGGGCCCGCCGTCCGGTAAAGCTGGCCGACATACCAGAAATCCTCGGTGTGGACGGGCGCCTTGTCCACGGCCAGGCGGGCCTGGTCTGGCAGCCCATCGACCTTGAAGGCTCAAATAGCTACCCTTGGTGTAGCTGTTCCCGGTCGTCAGAAGCTCCAGGACGGTCGAGGACCCCTCGAAATCGACGCAACAGCCCATCATGGCCATCTCGACATCGCCAGTCCCTGTGTGCGCGAGGAAGGATTGCCATTCGTCGTTCTGGGTGGCGATCTCAACACCCGGAGCCGCCGCATCTGCTGGACGACCGTCAGCACGTCGCGGATGGAATCGAGGTCCGGATAGGTCACCATGAACCGCAGCGGCGCCTCGGACCGGGTCCCGACGTCTCCCTTCAACTCCGCCGCGCGCCGCACCCGCTCGGTCTGGGTCCGTGTCGCATGGTCGATCCATGGCGGCTCGAAACTGGATGTCTCGACACGGGTGAGGGCTTAGGCCGGTGTCCCGCCGCCATCGAGAAACTGCTCGACGATCACCTCGCGGGCGATGCATAGAACAGCGGTTGGTCCGACCAAGACCGCGCGTGCCATGACGACGGATCGATACATGATCCATACCGTGGCCGCACCCGACCGACGCCTCAAGTTCTGTTTCGGACGCCAGGACGACGGCACACCGCCGCCAGACGCGCACGGACGCCCCGCCGGGTCGGAGAGCCGGCGATCACCGCCCCTCGAGGCGCGCGCGGTCCGTATTCGGCCCGGGGCGACCTCATGTGACCAACAATTGGCCGACATCTCAGACGTATTCGGCTGACTATCGCCAATTCCGAAACGCCATCGGCACATTTTGACAGGAAACGAGCCTATTTCCGCCTCCATTCCTTGCATTTGTCTTCCGCGAAAGACGGCTGTCAGGCCGTTTCATAGACCGTCGATCGCTGCGTTCCGCGCTGCGCCAGAAAGGTTCTAGCCGAGCGATGCGGCTGACGGCGACCTGGTCCGTCTTCCCCAGATTTCGCCCACGGCCCGAACCGGTACGAAACGAGATTGCGTCCCGCCTGTTCGGGAGAGGAATACAATGTCTTCGAACACCATGACCATGCACGGGCCCGTTGCGCACAATCAAACCGACGGAACCGCCGGGATGGGCGGTGGACATCACGGCATGGGCGGGGGGAGCTCTGAGAACACCCAACTCGCACCGGGCGCGCGGGAGACGGTCCGGTTCTCGGCTGGTTCGGAAACCGTTGAGGGGTTCATTCTCGGCGAAGACCAGGTCGAGTTGATGATGGACGCCCATCACGGTTCGGGAGCGGCGCCCCTTACCCTGTCGAGCGCGGACGATTTCATCGGGTTCGTCCGAAATACCGTCGACGGTCATGGGCCAGCCATGAAAACGACCGTCCTCGGCACCGGTGATGCCGCCGATCTGGTGATCGAGTTTCTGGACGGCGACGGCAATTCGACGGCCCGTCTGACCTTGCGCGACCTGGCCGGAAAGATCGGACCTTCACTTCTGGAGCGCGCGGGCGCGTCCCGCGACCGGGCTGACGCCGCGGACGGTCATTCGCATCACACTGCCCCGACGACCGCAGTCTCGGAGCAGATCGACGAATTCGCCACCCATGTCGCCATACGAAACGGCGACTGGACGGATCCCGGAACCTGGGCCGACGGCACGGTTCCCGGCGAGGGCGCGATCGTACATATCCCGGCGGATGTCGCGGTCTCCTATGGCGCGAATGCGGGCGAGGCGCACATCTTCTATATCCATGTCGACGGCGCGCTGTCGCTGTCCTCGCAGGACGGCCTGTCGCGGCTGACCGTTGACACGATTTTCACCACCAAAGGCTCGTCCTTCGAGGCTGACGCGACCTCGGGCAACCTTCTGGACATCGCGATCACCCCCTTCGATGCCAACCGGATCGACGGGCTCACCGACCATCGCGCCTACTGGGCCAATGGCATTTCGGAAGGCAAGGACGGGAACGGCGTGCTCGGCCGTTACGAGTGGGATCCGGCCCAGGTCTCGCTGGGTCTCGTCACCGAAGGTCGCGTCAAGATCATCGGGCAGGACAAGGTCAGCCATCTGGAGCTGGACGCTTCCGCCGGCAACGGCGCGAACTCGATCCGGCTCGACCTGTCGGGGCTCGACCTGCCGCAAGGCGCGTCGAATGCGGAGATCCTCGACGCGGTCGGCTGGGCAGTCGGCGATCGGATCGCCGTCGGCTCGTCGGAATTCGGCTCGGCTGAACAGTTCTCGCGCTGGACCGAAGAACGTCAGGTGACGGACGTTCGCATCGAAAGCGGCGATCTGGTCGTGCGGCTGGACCGTGCGCTCAGCCATGAGCACCAGGTCAAGCAGGTCGACCTTGAGTTCGACGGAACTCCGGACATGAAAATCGCGCCGTCGGTCGCGAACCTCACCAAAAATCTGCAGATCCGCTCGGACGCGACGACCACCACCAACGAGTCCGGCACGGTTTGGGACGTCAATTCCAATCTTCCAACGAATCTGGTGACCCAGCAAGGCCACACCATGTTCATGCACAGCACCGATGTGCAGATCGAGAACGCGACGTTCGCAGGGCTCGGTCGCAGTGACAAATCGAGAAGCCTTGACGACAAGATCCGTGTCGAGGATCGGGAGGCTGGCCTCGTCAGACCCGTCGGCGACGCGGACCTGGTGGACGTCACCAATATGCGCGGGCGCTACGCCCTTCACCTGCACGAAAGCGGGTTCGAGGACACCGGCGACAAGGATACAAGCGACGCTTTCGACTATGGCGGCGCGCATGTCTCGAACAATCTGGTCTGGGGCGGACCCGGCTGGGGCATCGCGCATCACGGCGGGCTGGCGACGATCACCGACAACGCGGTCTACGAGATGTTCGGCGCGGGCATCGTGTCCGAAACCGGCGACGAACAGGGCGCCTGGGCGAACAACCTCGCCATGGTGTCGGACCAGGACGGGGGCGATACCTGGAACGCGGGGAATGGCCGCGTTCCGCGGACCGAGGACAGGTTCGTCTTCAATCAGGATTTCGGGCGTTCGGGCACGGGCTACTGGCTTGAGTCGCGCATGATCGAGGTCACCGGCAACAAGGCGCAGAGCTTCTCCAGCACCGGTTTCTTCATCGATGGCAGCGGCGGGTCAAGTCGGATGATCGCGATCGACGATCTGCCCGACTGGCTGCAACCATACGGCGATGCGCTTGACCGGGCGGGCGGGCTCGACGGCATGGTCCATGCGCGGGACATCCCGCTGATGAAGTTCGAGGACAACACCACGATCGGTGCCCATACCGGGTTGTGGTTCGAGGACGGGGTGCAATCGAGGATCCCACTCGCATCCTTCGGCCGCCCTGAGCGTGAGGGCGGTGCGGTCGAGCATGACCTGCGCAGCCTGATCGAGGGCCATGTGTCATCCGAGGTCGAACGCTCCGGGTCGTTCATCGTCAACGCGTCGCAGATCACGGTCGACAGCCCGATCGTGTCGGGCACGCATCCTGCCGAGAACCATGTGGGGCAAGCCTTTGGCGGTGGCGCGTACCGCGAGTCGACGGAGATCACGATTTACAACGGCTTCCTCGAAGACTGGCGCAAGGGTGAGCCCGTAGGCAACGACCAGAACCGGCTTTATTCCTTCGATTTTTTCCAGACGAACTTCACCGGGGTCCGCGACCAGAACGTGGTCAAGGTGACCACGGACGCGACGGGGTTCGAAACGGGGTTGGACAAGGCGCTTGGTGAGACGGAGAACATCGTCTCGCAGACGGGGCAGAACGCTCCGGGCTCGACGAACGGGCTGGACCGGGAGTTCTTCGCCGGCGCGCCCTTCACCTACGACCTTGACGGCGACACGGCCACGCCCGACCGCTTCACCACGATCCTCGGCACCAAAAGCGACCAGGTCGCCTACACGCCGCGCAACGACTATCAAGCGCAGTGGAGCCCCGAGATCCTGAACAAGATCCGGGTGACGGATGAGACCTATGTGTTCGACACCGCCACGGTGAATGCGGACAACGCCGATGCTGGCCGCTACGTCACCGGCATCTGGGGCGTGAAGATCGACAGCATCGGCGCGACCTACGCCCCCTTCGCCGACCAGCAAGAGGAAGGCGTGGATATCGCCGGTGTCGGCGAAGAGTTGGCGATGGCGCTGACGGTCTCCGACATCGAGTTCCTGATCGAACGGGACGGCTTGGTCGAGATCGGCGGAGATCGCTTCTTGATCATGGAGGAATTGTTCTCCGACCGGGTGACCACGGACCTGCAGGCGGTCCACTACGCGATCAAGCTGAACGGCACCCATTGGAACCAATTCGCGCCGACATCGTCTTTCGACAGCGTCGAATTCGGCCTGGCGAAAGACGCGGTCGGGGAGGTCAGCTTCACGTTGGCCGATCGCACCTACACCGAGCACGAAACGTTCGTCGGCGGCGGCGGCAACGACATGATCTTCGGACAGTTCGGGAACGACGACATTCGCGGGGGGGCCGGAGACGATTTCCTCCATGGCGGCGAAGGCGTCGACACCGTCCGGGGCGAGTCCGGGAACGACACCCTAGTGGCCAGCGGGGGGGACGATCTTCTGGGCGGCGGCGACGGCAGCGACGTGGTCATCTTCAAAGGCCGCGCGGCCGATTATTCCGTGACGGCAGGCGGCAATGGGGTCATCTGGGTTACAAAACTGGGGGATAGCGGCCAGACCGACAAGTTGCATAGCATCGAGACACTGGTGTTCGACGACCTGTCCGTGAGCGTCGCCGACGACCGGGAGATCATGTCTGTCCTCGGCTATGAATACCCTAACCCGGATCCCGAAGACCAACCCAAGGCCCCCAAGGAGGATCCCCCATCCCCAATCGCCGAACCGCCCCAGGAACCCGGTCTCGGCCCAGAAAACGGACCGCGAAACGATACGCTGCGCGGCGGAATGGACGATGACAGCCTGTCGGGCGGTGCCGGGGCCGATAATATCTACGGAAATGAGGGCGACGACACGCTCGAGGGCGGGGCGGACAAGGACACCCTGCGGGGCGATGACGGTGACGACCATCTCTCCGGCGGCCATGCGGATGACTTGATCTATGGCGGGGCGGGACA
>JBCCCB010000124.1:0-11063 GCA_039033775.1 Pseudomonadota bacterium
GGCGCCGGCCTCGCTTTCCTTCAGGACGCCGATGATCTGCTCTTCTGTGAAACGCTTCCGCTTCATGGGTCTTCCTCCTTCAGCCATTCAAAGGTGGAAAATTCCAGTTCGCAATGGCCCGGATATCGGGGGGAAGGTCAAGATGCATCAACCTCGATCACCTACGATCAGGAAGAGGGCCGCATCTATATCAATGGCAAAGAGGTTCGGCCCTCGGAGCTGCTGTTCATTTTCGACCGAAACTCGTACTCCGAAGAGCTTAAGAAGTTCCGACTTACTGAGGTCGTAGCAGAACCTGAAGAGGAGGCGCGGGCCACATGACCACACACCTCACCGCGCGCATTGCTTGGCATGACTGGAGATGGAATGAGCGGATCGAATGGCTATTGTGTGGGCGTGATGTGGGCCTCTATCGCTCGTTGATTGAGCGAAAATGGTGACGCTCGCGCAAATCCTGCCCCTTCGGCTTGATGGTATCGCAGTTGGTATGAGTTTGAAATGCGGACAGAAAAGCGAATAGTTACAATGAGAAGTCAAAGCCATTGACCATCGAGTGGGAATGATCTAGGATCGTTTCAGACTATCTCGCGCAGTGCCGGAAACTGCTCCATTACTATGGCTGAAAAAGATCTTATTTCCAACCTGTTATCGCTGCATGTCATATCGACACGACCGCTTTCACCATGTCACCTCATCGACACTCTCGGCGTCGCCAAGCCCCGTGACGTGACCGAGCGGATTGCACGCCCGCGCGCCGGACCGGGCGCGTACCGTATAGATCGCGTCAGAGCGAGGGTAGCCAAAGCGCCAGCAGCGGGAACGCGATCAGCAGCGCCACCAGCAGCAGCGAACATCCGATGAAAGGGAAAGCCGAGGTGTAGATCTCGCGCATCGTCGTGTCGGGCGGCGACACACCCTTCATCACGAAAAGCAGCAAGCCGAAGGGCGGCGTGGTGAAGCTTATCTCCAACGCCAGCAGCATGATGAGCGCGAACCAGATCGGGTCGAAGCCCAGGCTGCTGGCCAACGGAAAGAAGATCGGAACCGTCAGCAGCATGATCGAAATCTGCTCCATGAACATGCCCAGCAGCAGCAGCACCACAAACATCACCAGCAGCATGGCCAGCGGCGCCAACTCAAACGCCGTGGCCCAGCGGATCAGCCCGCTGGACGCGCCCGAAAAGGCCAGAAGCTGACTGAACGTGGCCGACCCGAAAACGATCAGATAGGCCATCAAGGTGACCCGAAGGGCCCCCTTCACGGACTTAACCACCGCGTCCCAGGTCAAGCAGCGGAATAGGGCGGCCAACAGCAATACGCCCAACGCGCCGAAAGCGGCGGCCTCGGACGGGGTGACGAAGCCGCGGATCATCAGGATGATGATGACGACCATAACGCCCACCATCGGAACGATCTCGCGCAGGGTCAGCCAAATCTTCTCACTCGCCGACATGGGCTGCACGTCATAGGGCGGGGCCGCGTCGGGGTCGATCCGGGTCTGCACCCAGATCGTCGCGATGTAGAACCCCGCCAGAATAAGCCCAGGGATCACCCCCGCGATCAGCAACGCCGCCACGTCGATCTGCGCCAGCGTCGCCAAGAGCACGGCCAGCGCCGATGGCGGGATGATGATCGCCAGCCCCCCGGTACCCAGGATCGGGCCGACGCTCATGTGGCGCTTATAGCCCCGCCTCTCCATCTCGGGCACCATCAGCGAGCCCAGAAGCGCGGTCGACCCCATGGACGACCCCGACAATGTGGAAAAGGCCGTTCCACCCAGAACGGTCACATAGGACAGCCGCCCCGGCAGGCGGCCCAGCAGCTTGTCGATGGCACTGAACATCCGCCCACCAAGCCCGGTATGGAAGAAGATCTCGCCCATCAGCAAAAACAGCGGGATCGGCACCAACGCGTAGGTGGTCAAAGAGCCGAGCCCGTTGTTGAGCAACTGCACGACGCCGCGCTCGCCGCCCATGAAGACCCAAGCGCCCAGGATGTTGGCCGCCAGGAACGCCAGCGCGACCGGCATGCCAAGCGCCATCAGGAAAACGATCGCGCCCAGTAAAAGGGCCAGCGCCTCGAACCATTCCATTATTCGTGGATCCCCGCTTCTCCGGTATGGAGCAGGTCACGGCCCACCACGAAGCGCGCGAACTCGATGGCCATAAAGCCGAAGCTCAGCGGGAACATGATCGTCAGCAACCAGCGCGGGTAGTAATAGGCACGGGTGTCGAAATCGCCCCGCTCGATATTCGTCAGCACCAGTTCAGCGCCCTTCCAGGCCAGCATGACGCACACCGCCACACATAACGCCGCCACGGTCCGGCTGACCAATCTGCGCGGCCCCTCCGGCAGGGCGGAGGTGAGAAGCTCGATATGGACATGGCCCTTCTCGCGCACCAGCCACGGCGCGCCCAGCATCGTCATGTAGAGAAGGCCGTATTCGGCCGAAGTGAAGAGCCAGGCAAAGGGCTGCACGCCGGCATTGCGCATCAGGACCGAGGCGATGACAGAGATCATCATCCAGACCAGCAGCAGGCCGGCCGCCGCGGCCATCGCGTGGAGGACGAGAATGTAGCCGCGAGCCATCATCGCACAGCCTTTTGCGTGGAAGACCGCGGGCCCACCGCCGGGCAGGCCCGCCATCGGACTTACCCGGCAGCGTCGAGATCGTAGAACAGCTCGATCAGCCGGTCGTAATTGTCGGTCCCGCCCGGTTGTTCGGCCATCAGCTCGCGCATCCGCTCCCACGTCTTTTCGCGCGCGGCGGCCAGGTAGTTGGCCGCGGCCTCGCCCTCCAGGGATACGACCTGCATGCCGCCTTCTTCCAGCGCGGCGAAGTCCTCGTCCCGCTTTTCGCGCAAAGCCGCGACGCTGTCCTTCTCATGCTGGATCGCCACGTCTTGCAGGACCTTCTTGGCCTCGTCGCTCAGGCCGTCCCAGGATTCCAGGTTCACGATCACGCCCAGATCCGTCGAGAAGAAGCACGGCTCGATCCGGTAGTTCAGGAACTCGTTCCATTTCAGGTCGATCAGCCCGATCTGGGTCCAACCCGTGGCATCCACGACGCCGCGCTGCAGGGCGGAATAAACCTCGCCCGTGGGCAGGTCGATCACCTGCGCGCCCAGGTAGTTGGTGAAGAAGGCGTTATAGACGTTATTGCCGCGCAGCTTCAGCCCGTCGACCTCCAGATTGCCGTCGGCATCGAAGGTCGGCTCGTCGCGGGTCCAGAGGTTGTAGCAGACGCCAGAATCGAACCAGCCGAGATACTTCAGGCCCATCTTCTCCTGATGGATCTGGTCGATCAGCTCGATGCCGCCATTCTCGCGGGTTTCCACTGCCGTCAGGTTGGACGCCACCATGGCGTCCTTCTCGGGCAACGCGCCGCCATAGAACGAGCCGGGCGTGTAGACCATGTCCACGATCCCGTCGCGCACCGCGTCGGGCTGCTGGAACATGCCGATGGCTTCCGGGCCGCCGCGCACGTCGATCCGGATCACGCCCGCCCCTGCTTCGTTCACCTTGTCGACGAAGGACAGAAAGCTCTGGGTATAGATCAGCGTTTCGGGAAAGGCGTGGACGGCGGTTAGCGTGTCCTCGGCCTGCGCCACTCCGGCGATCAGAGTCGAGCCGACAAGGGCGCCGCCCAGATAGGTCATCTTCATGGTCTTCCTCCACTGTTCAAGATGTCGGATGTTCCGCATCCCTTGGTTTTTTCGGCGTGTTCGACGCCGTCTAAGCGCCTGTCATCGGCGCATGTTTTCTGGATCCGTCTGGCGCAGGGCCCAGCCGAAATCGGCCCGCCGCCGGTTGCGGTACGTCGCGATCGCGTCCCGGTGCTGAAGGGTCAGGTCGATATCGTCCCAACCATTGATCAGCTTAGCCCGCCAACTTTCGTCCAGTTCGAAGTCGATGAACTTGGTCAGCAGGCTGATCTTACCAGCCTCCAGATCGACTTGGGCCGGAAGCGCCTTGTCGCCCAGCACCTCCGACAGTTCTTCAGTGGCCCGCGTGGCGATCTGCGCCGGCAGGAGCCCATTATTGACCGCGTTGGCGGCGAAGATATCGCCGAAGCTCGGAGCCACAACGACGCGGATCCCCGCATCGACCAGGGCATAGACCGCCGACTCGCGCGACGATCCGCTGCCGAAATTTTTCCCGACGATCAGGACGGTCGCATCCTTATGACGGTTCAACGGAAAGGCTGACTCCGGCACACCATCCGCGTCGCGCCGCAAGTCATGCAGCAGGAACTGTCCATAACCCTCGGCGCGGGGCGCGGACATGAATCGGGCCGGGATCAGCTGATCGGTGTCGACATTGTCCAACGGCAACGCGACCGCCCGACCTTCGTGGCGCGACCAGCCCGCCATCACGCCGCCCGCCCCTGAAGCAGCGGGCGCACGTCGCAGATCGTCCCCGTCACTGCTGCCGCCGCGACCATGGCAGGCGACATCAGATGCGTGCGCGCGCCCGGCCCCTGCCGTCCCCGGAAATTGCGGTTCGTCGACGACGCGCAGCGCCTGCCCGGCGCCACCTGGTCCCCGTTCATGCCAACGCACATCGAACAGCCCGCCGACACCCAATCGAGCCCGGCCGCCCTGAAGACGACATCCAGCCCCTCTTCCTCGGCCTGCGCCTTCACGGCCTGCGATCCGGGCGACACCATGCCCGGCACCTGCGCCCGGCGCCCCGACAGGACCGCGGCGGCGGCGCGCAAATCCTCGATACGGCCATTGGTGCAGGAGCCAATGAAGACCTGATCCACCGGCGTCCCCGCCAGCGGATGGCCCGGCGACAGCCCCATGTAATCGAGCGCACCGCGCGCAGCATCGGCCTTGTCCGGGGGCAACTCGGACGGATCGGGCAGCACGGCATCCACGGGCAGCGCTTGCTCGGGGCTTGTGCCCCAGGTGACGGTCGGCGCGATCTCTGCCGCGTCGACGCGGATCTCGCGGTCGAAGGTCGCCCCGTCATCCGATTTCAGGTCTTGCCAGGCGGTCACGGCATTCATCCAATCGGCGCCTTGGGGGGCATATGGACGCCCGTTCAGGTAACTCATCGTGGTCTCGTCCGGCGCCACCATCCCGAACCGCGCTCCGCCCTCGATCGACAGGTTGCACAGCGTCATGCGCCCTTCCATCGACAGGTCCCGCACGGCCGACCCCGCATATTCGACGGCATGGCCCTGCGCGCCCCCCGTCCCCAGCGCCGCTATCCAGTTCAGCGCGATATCCTTGGCCGTGACGCCCGGACCCAGCACCCCGTCGACGGTGATCCGCATGGCGCGCGGCTTCCGCTGCCAGATCGTCTGCGTGGCCAGAACATGCGCCACCTCGGTCGCGCCGATACCGAAGGCCAAGGCGCCGAAGGCCCCATGGGTCGACGTATGGCTGTCGCCGCAATTGATCAGCAGGCCCGGCAGGGTCAGCCCCGTCTCCGGCCCGATGACATGCACGATGCCCTGATCGGGATCCGTCAGATCGAAGAGGCGCAGATCGTGCTCGGCCGCATTCGTCCGCAACGTCTCGATCATCCGCGCAATCGCCGGATCCGTGATGCGGCCGCGCCCCCGCGTCGGTGCGTAATGATCCACCACGGCGAAGGTCAGCGCGGGCTCGGCCACTTGCAGCCCTCGCTCGGCCAGCTTCGCGAAGGCATGGTGCGAGCCCTCATGCACCAGATGCCGATCGACCCAGAGCAACGACACGCCATCGTCCCGGCGCAGAACTTCATGCGTGGCCCACAACTTGTCGAGCAAGGTCATGGGCCCGCTCATCCCGACGCCCCCGCGCCCTTGCCGATGGCCAATTCCCAATGCCGCGACGCGCCGTCCCCGACGCGGCTGAGCGGCATTTCCAGCCGGAACATGTCGGGCCGGTAGAGCGCCGAGAGGTATTCCACCCCGTTCCCGTCGGCGTCCCGCACCACCCGGCGTAGCGACAAGAGCGCCGATCCGACGGCCACCTCCAACGCCTCGGCCACGTCCGGCGCCGCGAGCGTGGCGGACACGGTCTGATGGGCCTCCGCCACCGTCACACCGCTGCGTTCCAACAACGCAAACAACGGCGTGCGGGCCAGATCGTCCTCCGAATAGCTGCGCGCGATAGGCGCAGGAACGTAGGTGGTCAGATGCGAGAATGGCGTCGCGTCCGCGATGCGCACCCGCGTCGCGATCTGGACCGACGCCCCAGGGCCGAGCCGCATCGCCTTCGCCACCTGGTCCGGCGCTGGGCCGTAACAGAACGACAGAAGCCGCGCGGTGGTCGATTGCCCCATCTCGACCAGCTGGGGCAGCAGCGTATTGGCGTCCATCTCCGCCGCGCCACCGGGCCGTTCCCCGTTGCGTACCCGCGTCCCGCTGCCCGCGCGTCGCTCGACCAGCCCCGCATCCGACAGCGCGTCCAACGCCCGTCGCACCGTTACACGGGAGACGCCGAAACTCTCCGCGAGCTTCTGCTCGCCGGGCAACGTCTCCCCGTCCGCGACGCGCCCGCTGGCGATCTGGTCGCGCAGCGCCAGATAGACGCTGCGGGACTTGATCCCGTCGGGCAGGGCCGGTTGCGCGGATCTGTTCACCAAGCGATTCCCCAATGTTGGCGGCCTCAGCGTATCGGGACCGTGTCAAAAAGCAATCGCCTGCCTGATCCGAGGGCAAAAATTCATATTATCAAGATCCAAAAACCTGTATGACAGGTAAGACATATGGGTGGGGGACTTGCATGCCGATTGTCCAAGTACATGTGGTGGAAGGCTATGACGACAAGGCGAAAGCCCGCCTCGGTCAAGCCGTGACCGACGCCGTGCGATTCGTCGTCCCCGCCGCCCCCGACCTCGTGACTGTCATGATCAACGAGATGCCCGTGGCGCATTATTACCGCGGCGGCACCCGCCGCAGCCCGGCCCCGGTGCGCCCGGACCCCAAGGAAATCGTGCGCGCGTTCTTGACCGCCGTGGAAGCCCGAGACCTCGGCAAAGCCCAAGCCCGGCTGGGCGACGGCTTCACAATGCGCTTCCCCGGCACGCCCCCCATGACCGACCTGGCCGAGCTGATCGCCTGGGCCAAGCCGCGATACCGTTTCGTCACCAAAACCTATGACAGCTTCGACGGCCTTCAGGGGCCCGGCGAGGCCGCCATCGTCTATTGCCGCGGTACGCTCTCGGGCGAATGGCCGGATGGCCGCGCCTTCCAAGGCATCCGCTTCATCGACCGGTTCGAGGTTACCGACGGGCTGATCACCAGGCAGGACGTCTGGAACGACATCGCCGAAACGAAGGCCCGGATATGACCGACATCGACCCGATCACCCTGTCCGTTCTCGCCGGACGGATGGAACAAATCGCCGATGAGATGGACGCCACGCTGTTCCGCGCCGCCTTCAACCCGATCATCGCCGAAGCACACGATGCCTCCCACGGGCTCTACCACGCGGCCACCGGCGACACGCTGGTCCAGGGCAAATCCGGCCTGCCGATCTTCGTCGGCGTCATGGCCTTCGCGGTGAAGGCCGTGATCGAGAAGGCCGACGGCGACCTGCGGGACGGCGACATCTATATCTTCAACGACGCCCATATCGGCGGCACCCATCTCAGCGACATGCGGCTGGTGCGGCCCTATTTCCGGGACGGGGTGCTGTTCTGTTACCTGGCCTCGGTGGGCCATTGGCACGATGTGGGCGGGGCCGTTCCGGGCAACTACAACCCGGCGGCCACCGACGTGTTTCAGGAGGCGTTCAACCTGCCGCCTGTCAAACTGGCCCGCGCGGGCGAGATCAACCAGGACATCGTCGACATCCTGATGCGCAACACCCGGCTGCCGCAATCGGCCATGGGCGACCTGAACGGGCAATTGGGCGCGCTGGACCTGGGCGTGAAGCGCATGGACGAGCTGCTGGACGAGTTCGGTGCAGAGACCGTCACCGCCGCCTTGGACGCGCTGGGGCAAAGGGCCGAAACGCTGATGCGGGCCGAGCTTCAGGCGCTGCCGGACGGACGATGGGCGGCCGAGGATTACCTCGACAACGATGGGATCACGGACACGCCGCTGAAGATCGCCATGGCGCTGGAAATCAAAGACGACCGCCTGGTGCTGGACTTCACAGGCTCGTCGCCGCAATGCGCGGGGCCGGTGAACATCGCCCTGCCGACCACCGTGGCCACCGCCTACGTCGCCATCAAGCACATCTTCCCCACCTTGCCCGCCAATGCCGGCGTGATGCGGCCCATCGAGGTGATCGTGCCCGAGGGCTCTCTGCTCTCGGCCGCCTTTCCCGCACCGACGGGCGGCTATACCGAAACCATCCTGCGCATGATCGACGTGGTCTTCTGCGCCTTCGCCCAGGCCGCGCCCGAACGTGTCGTGGCCAATGCCTATGGCACGATCAACGCGCTCTCAATCGCGGGAAGGCGCGCCAACGGGCAGCCCTGGGTGATGTTCAGCTTCTTCGGCGGGGGCCATGGCGGATCCATCGAAAGCGACGGGCTGAACCACGGCAACGCGCCGATCTCGACCGCGACGATCCCGCCGATGGAAATCCTGGAGGCCGCCTACCCCGTGATGTTCCGCCAATGGGCGCTGCGCCCTGACAGCGCGGGACCGGGCGCCCATCGCGGCGGCCTGGGCGCGATCTATGAAGTCGAAGTGCTGGAGGAAAACGGCGCGGAAGCCTTCCTCTTCGGCGAACGCGGCCGCTTCGCCCCGAAGGGCATTGCGGGCGGCGGCGACGGGGCGATGAATGTCTTCGCCTTCGAGCAGGACACTGGATGGGAGACACCGCCCCTGGCCTCCAAGATGCGCGGCATCCGCTTGCGGCAAGGTCAGGCGGTGCGGCTGGAAACACCCGGCGGCGGCGGATACGGCCCGGCCCGAGACCGCGCGCCCGAAGCGGTTGCCCGCGACGTCGCGCGCGGCCTCGTCAGCCCCGCGCGGGCGGATGCGGTCTACGGCCCCGATTGGCGCGAGGTCCAGGCATGACCGGCCTCATGATCGGCGTCGATGTGGGTGGCACCTTCACCGACATCTTCGTGCTGAACGAAGCGGACGGGACCGCCACCGTCGCCAAGGTGCCGACGACGCGGCCCGACCAATCGGGGGGGGTCCTGGATGGGATCGGCCAGCAGGTCAGCGACCTGTCGCAGGTCGCCGTCGTGGTGCATGGCACCACCGCCGGAACCAATGCCCTGCTGGAACGCAAGGGCGCGGTGACCGGCGTGATCTGCACCGAAGGCCTGCGCGACGTGCTGGAGATGCGCCGTCGCGACCGCCCCCGCACCTGGGGCCTGCGCGGCGATTTCGAGCCGGTTGTCGAGCGCCGCAACCGGCTGGAAGTGCCCGAACGCACGTTGGCCGACGGCACGATACGAACGCCGGTCGACTTGGGCGCCGTACGCCAGGCGGCGCGGCAACTGCGCGCCCAGGGCTGCGAGGCGGTCGCCGTGCTCTTCGCCAATGCCTATGCCAACGCCGAGAACGAGGCGGCCGCCGTCGCCGCCGTTCGGGAGGTCTGGTTCAACGCCCATGTCGCGGCCTCCTCCGAGATCTTGCCGGAGATCCGGGAATTCGAGCGCTTCTCCACCACGGCCCTGAACGCTTATCTGCAACCCGAGGTCTCGGGCTATCTGGGCCGGTTGGAGACCGCCCTGACCCGAGGCGGCTTCGACGGTGAATTCCTGATCGTCCAATCCAACGGCGGCGTCATGGGCGTGGACACCGCCTGCCGCCTGCCGATCCGCACCGCCCTGTCCGGCCCGGCGGCGGGCGTCATCGCCGCCGGCTACATCGCGCAGGAGGCCGGGTTCGACAACGTCATCACCGGCGATATGGGCGGGACCAGCTTCGACGTCTCGCTGATCGCCGACGGCGGCTCCATGGTCGCGCCGCAGACCGCCATCGACTTCGGCCTGGTTCTCCGCACACCAATGATCGAGATCGCCACGATCGGCGCCGGCGGCGGCTCCATCGCTTGGGTCGATAAAGGCGGGCTTCTGAATATCGGGCCGGAAAGCGCGGGCTCCGATCCCGGACCCGTGGCCTATGGGCTGGGCAATGACCGGCCCACCGTGACCGACGCCAACGTGGTGCTGGGCCGCATCGACCCCGACAACCCCATCGGCGGCAAGCTGGACCGGCTGGACGTGGAAGCCGCCGCCCGCGCCATCGACACCCATGTGGGCAAGGCCCTGGGTCTCGACACCCTGCAAGCGGCCGAGGCGATCCTGACGGTCGCCAATTCCCGCATGGCCGGGGCGATCCGGCTGGTCAGTATCGAGCGCGGTTTCGACCCCAAGCAATTCGCCTTCATGCCGTTCGGCGGCGGCGGCGCGCTGCATGCCGGGGCCATGTTGGCCGAGACGGGCATCGGCCGGGCCATCGTGCCGCGCTATCCCGGCGTGACCTCGGCCATGGGCTGTGTGATCGCCGACATGCGCCAGGATTTCGTGCAGACGATCAATGCGCTGACTGCCGATCTAGACGAAACCGTGCTCGCGGGCTTCATGCAGGCCCATACCGATGACGGCCTGGCCATGCTCGACGCCGCCCGCACGAGCTTCGAGGCGCGCGAGGTCCGGTTCGCGCTGGACATGGCCTATGTGGGCCAGACGCATACCGTTTCGGTGCGGCTCGACACCGGCATGACCGCGGGTCGCGTCACGCCCCCTACCCGGGCCGAGATCGACGCCGCATTCGACGCCACCTACCACGACACTTTCGGCCGCCTGCTGCCGAACGGGGCGCGGCGCATCCTGAACCTGCGCAGCACGGTCACCGGCAAGCGGCCCAAATTCGATCTGACGACGCTGGCGCCGTCGACCGATGGCCATGCCGACCCCATAAGCACGCGCCGCGTGCATTTCGGCGAGACCTGGCACGACACCGCCATCTACGACCGCCTCTCACTGCCGGTCGGCACACTCATCCATGGCCCCGCCATCCTCACACAGCCCGACACGACAGTCCTGATCGAACCGGGGCTGACGGGCCGCGTCGACCGGTTCGGCAACACGATCATCGCCCCGTCGGAGGGAGAGACATGAGCGACCCGACAAGCTGGGACCTAAGGCGA
>JBCCCB010000125.1:0-11006 GCA_039033775.1 Pseudomonadota bacterium
CCGAATT
Source organism: Pseudomonadota bacterium (assembly GCA_039033775.1). GTDB lineage: Bacteria > Pseudomonadota > Alphaproteobacteria > Rhodobacterales > Rhodobacteraceae > Jannaschia. The sequence continues at coordinate 8 of JBCCCB010000125.1, forward strand.
TTCCCAGCCGGTCGCGGCCATGCGGTGCAACTCCCCGCGCCCGGACAGGGATGTGCCGCGGAACGACGGGCCGGATGGGACGGCCGTCTGTCGATCTGGCGGACCAAGCGTCCGCCAGGACCCCATGCACGCAGGTCTCCGTCATCGCGCTGGGCAAGCGTGGCGGACCGCGAGCGGTCCGTGATCGCAGCGGGCAAGGCGTCTTGCGATGACCGCTCTCCCCAGTGCAGCCATCGGAGACGCCCGGCTGCCACACCGACCCACCGAGGAGCCACCATGCCCGACCCCTGGCAGGACCTATCCGCCCTGCGGACCCATCTCTGGGACCGCCTCGTGCGGGGCGCCGCCCAGGCCGACGATCCGTTCCGGATCGTTGCCTTCGCGACCGCCGGACCGGACGGTCCCGAAGCCCGCATGGTCGGCCTGCGGGCCGCTGACCGCGAGGCGGGCACGGTCGAAATCCATTCCGACCGCCGCACCGCCAAGATCCGGGCGGTGGCCGAAGACCCACGCGCGGCCCTCCTGCTCTGGGACCCGTCTACCCAGGAACAGCTCCGATTGACGCTCGACATCACGGTCATCCCCGCCGATCCGGCCCGCTGGGCCGTCATTCCGTCGCCATCCCGGTTGAATTACGGCACCGACCCGGCTCCCGGCACGCCCGTGACCGCGCCTGAGGGCGTCGCACGAAGGGCGATCATGGATCGTCATGTCGCGCTGTCAGGTAGGGTGCGCAGCCTGGACGCCGTGTCCCTGGCCCACGATCCCCATCGCCGCGCCCGTTTCTATGCCGAGGCCGATGGCGGTCGCTGGGTCGCGCCCTAGGTCATTGGCCCGCTGGGTGGCGGCAATTTGCCATCAGCTCCGGCAAGGGTTGAGCCATGGGCCGGATACGGCACGGGAACGCCAGACCACCCACGCGGTCCGATCTGCGATTGAGCGGTCAGAATCTTCGGTCTCAGAGCCGGGTGTTCGGTTTCGGCATCCGGTGGGTTGGGTTGGCGATGAGTCGATCTGGCTCTGAAGCCCAGTATTTGACGAGGTGCCCGTAAGGCGTGAGGCTGGGTAGGGTGGTCTTGAGGCGCCGGGCGAAGTTGCAGGTCAGGAGAGGGCAGGGCTCGATCCGGGGAGCGAGACCCCCGACGCAAGAGGACGTCCGCGAGAGGGGGCTGAGTTGCCCGTGGCTGGCGGAGGGGGAGCGCTTGACGGTGCCCTCGATGATCCGGATCATGCGCTCGACTTGGCCGTTCTTCCGGGGATCGGTCCACTGGACCGATCCCATGCCTTCCTCACGCCATGGGGGCACGCGGGTAAGCCGTGCTCGACGATGAACCAGACCGGGACACCTCTAGGGTGATCGCGGCGCCAGGTGCAGCGCGGCTCCCATTCGGGCGAACACCAAGGCATCCCCCCTGTCGGTCTTGGCGACTTGGCCGACCGCCTCGGCGAACCGACGACCGTTGCTCGGACGGCATGCGTGGTCGCGGCGCTTCCGTGGAGTACCTAGACCGTAAAGCCTCCTTCGCATGACGGCAAAGTAATGCGCCATATTCTGGGACTAAACGTTCAAAGCGTTTCGCGTCTGACCTGCGACAGCAGCGAAACGCGAAGCGCTCGCACCATCGGGGCGGTGCGCGGCGTTTCGTGACATGCTGTGCGTCGGGTGCGTCGCGAAACGCTTCAGGCAGGAACCGCCACCATCGAGGTGGGCCGGTCGACTAGACCCGTCATCTGCTTCGGGAGCCGGATCAAGATCATGGCAGGCGCCGCAACCGTCGCCTCGCCCAGCGCCGAAAGCCGTGTCGATACCCGCACCTCGGTTGCCCGCGACACGTCTGTAAGCACCTCGACCGGCAACTGCCCCGGCACCCCGGCCTCCAGCAGTGCCGCCCGGATATCCGCCGCCGCCCCCGCCGCCATATAGAGCGCCATGGTCGTCCCCGGCTGGAGCATCCCCGCCCAGTCCGGCGCCGCATCTCCGTCGCGACACGTCCCGGTCGAGAAGACCACTCGGTCCGTCTCGCCCCGCGCCGTCAACGACTGCCCCAGACTGGCCGCCGCCGCGCTCGCGGCGGTGATGCCGGGCACGATCTCTATCGGAATGTCCCGCGCGCGGGCCGCGACCAGTTCTTCCTCGGCGCGGCCGAACATCACCGGATCGCCGGACTTCAATCGAACCACCCGCTGCCCCCGGGCGGCGGCGGCCGTGATCACCGCGCAGATCTTGTCCTGCGGCCAGGCGCATGCCCCCACGGCCTTGCCCACATAGACTCGCTCCGCATCCCGGCGCGCCAATTCCAGCACGGCCGGATCTACCAGCCGGTCGTAGAAGATCACATCCGCCTCCTGCAGGTGGCGCACCGCGCGCAGTGTCAGCAAATCCGCCGCGCCCGGCCCCGCGCCCACCAGCGCGATCGACCCCTGGGCCGGCGCATCCGGCGCGCCGCCCGCCGCGATCGCCTCCTTCAGAAGCGCCGCGGCTTCCCGCTCGGCGCCCCGCTCCCAGGTTCCGCGCGGCGCGGCCCCGAACACCCAGCGCCAAAACTCCCGCCGCCGCGCCTTGGGCACCGACCGCGCGACGCTCCCCCTCAGACGCCCGGCTAGGGCCGCCAACCCGCCCAGATTCGGTGCCAGGTCCCCCTCGATCCGCGCTCGGATCTGGCGGGCCAGCACCGGGGCTGTGCCCTCCGTCCCGATGGCCACGACCACCGGATCTCGGTCCACGATCGACGGCGTCGTGGCGTCGCACAAGGCCGGCTGATCCACCACGTTCACCACCGCGCCTGCCGCCTTGGCCAGCGCGTGCAAGGCGGCATCCAACCCCGGACACCCCGTCGCGACGAAGACCAGCGCCGCCCCCGCGAAACTCTCGGCCGTCACCCGGCCCGCCTGATGCACCGCCCGGCCGCGCGCGACCAGATCGGCCAATTCGTCGTCCAAAGCGGGCGCCAGAAACACCAACTCCGCCTCGGTCTTCAGCACCAGCCGCGCCTTCTGCGCCGCCTGCTCGCCGCCCCCCGCGATCACCACCTTTCGGCCGGACATGCGCAGGAACATCGGGAAACTCTGCATCTCGGAACTCCTCTTAGGCGGTCATCGTCACGGGCCGCTCGACCCAAAGCGCAGCCGCGCCGCCAGCAGGAACAGCGGCGCCCCGCGGCTCCGCACCGTCGCATAGCTCGGCCAATCCAGCGCCGGGCGCGGACAAGACACCACAATCTCGCGCAAGGCCTGGGCGAACCCCGCCAATTCGTCGGCCACCTCCCTATGGAACCGCATCAGCATCAGCAACGCGCCCGCCGCTTCGGGCGCCGCGTGCCCCGACAGGACCTCCGCCATTGCGCCCCGCGCCCCAGCCTCCGGATATGATCCGCCAAGCTCATTCCGCCGCCTGCGGCACCGCATGGGCAGCCAGCAGAGCCGCCAATTCCGGCCGACACGACCCGCAGGACGTCCCGGCTCCCAAAGCGGCCCCGATCGCCTCGACCGACATCAAATGCTGCTCGGTGATCCCCGTCAGGATCGTATTGATCCCCACATTCAGGCAGGCGCAGATTGTGGCCCCCGGATCCGGCACGTCCCGCGCCGGCCGCCCCGGCAGCATCTCCGCCGCCGTCCCGCCCAGGACGCCCGCCAGATGGCCGCGCGCTACCGCCACCGGCTCGGGCGCCACGAAGAGCGCGCCCACCACGCGCCCCTGGCGCGTTAGGGCGACGCGATGAGTGCCCTTCGCCGGATCCGAGACCACAACCGCATCGCCCGCGCCCAAACTCGCCCGGGCGAACGTCTCCCAATCCTCGGGCGCCTCCGACCCGGCCATCTCCACCTGCCAGCCCGTTTCCGTCCGGGCGCGGGCCCAATACGCGACCTCAGGCACCGGCCGATCCACCGACACGGCGAACCCAAACCACCCCGCCGCGAACCGCTGCACCGCCACCGGCGCCGCCTTGCTCTCGGGTTGACCCGAAACCGGGTCCACGTGCCCCCCGATCAGCGCGTCCACCCGCCCGGTCGGCGCCTGCTCGGCGGTCCAATGCAGCGGGGCGAACACCTCGCCCACCCGCACCCGGTCCGTCACCACAACCCGCAGCACGGCCCGGCCATGCTCGGACGTCACTTCGGCCAGATCGGCCCCCGCCACGCCCAGCCGCGCCGCATCCGCCGGATGCACCTCCAGGAACGGCTCCGCGATATGCCGGTTCAACCGCGGCGAAAGGGCACTGCGCGTCATCGTGTGCCACTGGTCCCGAATGCGCCCGGTGTTCAGCAGATACGGCCGCGCCGCATCCACCGCCCGCGCCGGCGCCCGGTGCGACACCGCCACCATCCGGCCCCGCCCATTGGCCGTGTGAAACCGCCCATCGCCGAAGAACCGACGCGGCGTCCGCGTCTCCCCCGTCACGGGCCAGACCGCCGGCGCCATGCCATCATACTCGACGTCGACCAAGCCCGAGATATCGAAATCCCGCCCCAGCGCCGCCGCGACCCCCGACAAGGCCGCATGCTCCCGAAACACCTCCGCCGGGTTGTCGTAATCGAACGCGCCGGGCCAGCCCATCCGAGCCCCCACCTGCGCGAACTGCCACCAATCGGCCTTGGCCAGACCCGGCGCGGGCAGCACCGCCCGCTGCCGCGAGATCCGCCGCTCCGAATTTGTGACCGTCCCGTCCTTCTCGCCCCAACCCGTCGCCGGCAGCAACACGTCGGCCAGCCGCGCCGTATCCGTCTCGCCCGTCACATCCGAGACCACCACGAAGTCGCAGGCGGCAATCGCCTCCCGCACTCGATCCGCCTCGGGCAGCGACGCGGCGGGGTTCGTGCACGCGATCCAAAGCGCCTTGATCTGCCCGGATTCCACGGCCCGGAACATGTCCACCGCCTTCAGCCCCGGTCTGTCCGCCACCTGCGGCGCGTCCCAAAACCGCGCCACCGCGGCCCGGTGCGCCGCATCCTCCAGGTCCAGATGCGCGGCCAGCATATTGGCCAGGCCGCCCACCTCGCGCCCGCCCATCGCGTTCGGCTGCCCGGTCACCGAAAACGGCCCGCAACCCGGCGTCCCGATCCGCCCGGTGGCCAGATGGCAATTCAGGATCGCGTTCACCTTGTCGGTGCCCGAGGTCGACTGATTCACGCCTTGGGAATAGACCGTCACGACCCGCTCGGTTCGGGTCCAGAGCCGGAAGAACGCGCGCAGATCCTCGGCCGCCAAACCGGTCGCGTCCAGGTTGTCCCCCCGCGCCGCGTCCAACGCGGCGTCGAATCCCTCCACATGGGCTATGAAGCCGGAATCGACCGCCCCCGCCTCGTGCAGATGGGCCAGCAACCCGTTGAACAGGGCGACGTCCCCGCCTGGCGCGATGGCCAAATGCAGATCCGACTGCTCCGCCGTCGCCGTCCGCCGCGGGTCGATGGTGACGATCTTGGTGCCCCGCGCCTCCCGCGCCGCCAGCAAGCGTTGGAACAGCACCGGATGACACCAGGCCAAGTTCGATCCGGTCAGCACGACCAGATCGGCCTGCTCCAAATCCTCATAGAGCCCCGGCACCGTATCCGTCCCGAAGGCCCGCTTGTGCCCCGCCACCGACGACGCCATGCAGAGCCTTGAATTCGTGTCGATATTCGCCGACCCGATAAACCCCTTCATCAGCTTGTTGGCGACGTAGTAATCCTCCGTCAGCAACTGCCCCGAGACATAGAGCGCCACGCTATCGGGCCCATGCTGGTCGATGGCCGCGCGAAACTTCCCCGCCACCAAGTCCAGAGCATCGTCCCAAGACGCCTCGACCCCGCCGACCTGCGGCGCCAGCAACCGCCCCTCCAACCCGACCGTCTCACCCAAGGCCGCACCCTTGGAGCACAGCCGCCCGAAATTCGCCGGATGATCCGGGTCGCCCTTGATGTCCAACCCACCCGTGCCGTCCGGCGTGGCCAGAACCCCGCAGCCCACGCCGCAATAGGGGCACGTGGTCCGCACGCTGCTCACGCCGCGCTGTCCCGCGTCAGGCGGCTCGCGTCGATCAGGATACGCCCATCCTCGACCCGGCACGGATAGGTGGCCACGGCCCCTTCGTCCGCGCCCTGCGCCACGCCGGTATTCAGATCGAACACCCAATTGTGCAGCGGACAGGTGACCGCCTGCCCATACACGATCCCCTCCGACAGCGGCCCGCCCTTATGCGGGCACCGATCGTCCAAGGCATGAACCGTATCCGCGCCCGTCCGAAACAACGCGACACAGCCATGCACGCTCTTCACCTTCCGCGCGCCCCGCACCGGCACGGCCTCCAACGGCCCCAGATCGATCCACGTCACAGCGCTCTCCTCGGTTGCTGGCGCGCCCTCGTCGACCCAGCCCGAAGACAGCTGATAAGCTGGATGAGGGTCATTCCGCCGCCTCCAAAGTCAGGTCGGCGACGGGCCGATAAGTCTCCGCCTTCTTCGCCGCATGCTCGGCCCAAGGGTCCTTGCGATAGATCGACTGGGACAGCTCGAACCGCTCCACCAGGGCCGCCCGCTCCACCGGGTCCGCGATCCGCTCGCGCACCCAATCCAGGCCGACCTTCCCGACCCATTTGTAGATGCGGTCCAGATACTTGGCGTTCTCTCGGTAAAGCTGCGTCACCGCCATAACGACCGCAATCGCCTCCTCCTCCGAGGCCACGTCGATCAGCCGCTCCGTCTCCTTCACGTCCATCCCCGCGGCCCCGCCGATCCCGACCTGATAGCCGCTCTCGACGCAGACGATCCCGATATCCTTGCACGTCGCCTCGGCGCAGTTCCGGGGGCAGCCCGACACGGCCAGCTTCAGCTTGTGGGGCGTCCACGACCCCCAAAGCACCTTCTCCAACTTGATCCCGAGCCCGGTCGAATCCTGCGTCCCGAACCGGCAATGGTCGGTCCCGACGCAGGTCTTCACCGTGCGCAGCCCCTTGGAATAGGCGTGCCCCGAGACCAACCCGGCCTCGTTCAGGTCCGCCCAGATCGACGGCAGATCCTCACCCTTCACGCCCAGAAGATCAATCCGTTGACCACCAGTCACCTTGACGGTCGGCACCGCGTACTTGTCGGCCGCATCCGCGATCGCCCGCAACTCGTCCGGCGTCGTGATCCCGCCCCACATGCGCGGCACCACGGAAAACGTTCCGTCCTTCTGTATGTTCGCGTGCTTGCGCTCGTTGATGAACCGGCTCTGCGGGTCGTCGGCATAGTCCAGCGGCCAATCCGCCAGCAGATAGAAGTTCAATGCCGGCCGACACACATGGCAGCCATCCGGCGTCGACCAGCCCAATTCCTGCCAGACCGCCGGCATCGACTTCAATCCTCGCGACTTGATCAGCCGCCGCACATCCTCGTGGCTCAGATCCGAGCACCCGCAGATCGCCGTCCGCGTCTCGACCTCCGCGCCCGTCGTGGCCGCGATCAACTGCTCGACCAGCCCCGTGCAGGTCCCGCAGGACGCGCTCGCTTTCGTCGCCCCCCGCACGCCGCCCAGATCGACCGCGCCGCCCTCGATGGCCGACACGATGGTTCCCTTGCACACGCCGTTGCAGCCGCAAATCTCCGCCTCAGGCGGCAACGCTGCAACGGCCGCCAGAGGGTCCACGGGGGCGCCTCCCTGGTAGGCCGGCCCGAAGACGAGCGTGTCGCGCATCTCGGAAATGTCGGTCTTGTCGCGAATCAACCCGAAGAACCAGTTCGAGTCCGCCGTATCGCCATACATCACCGCACCCACGACCCGGTCGCCTTCGATCACCAATCGCCGGTACACTCCGCGCCCCGGATCGCGGAACACGATATCCTCGCGCCCCTCGCCCTCGGCGAAATCCCCGGCCGAGAACAGATCGCAGCCCGTCACCTTCAGCTTGGTCGACAGGTCCTTCTGCACGAAGGCCGCCTCTTGGCCCAGCAACGTGGCCGCCACGACCTTCGCCTGGTCGTACAAGGGCGCGACCAACCCGAACAAAGCCCCGTCATGCTCGACACATTCGCCCACGGCCAAGACGTCCGCGTCCGAGGTGACCATCTGGTCATCCACATGGATGCCACGCCCGACGGCCAACCCGGCCTCGGACGCCAGCTTCACGTTGGGCCGGATGCCCACCGCCATCACCAGAAGGTCGCAGGGCAACTCCGTCCCATCGTCCAGCAGCAGCGCCTTGACCTTGCCGCCGTCCCCGAGGATCTCCTTGGAATTGGCCGAACAACGGATGTCGATCCCGCGATGAACCAGCGCCCGGCGCAGCAGGAACCCGGCGCTTTCGTCCAACTGCCGCTCCATCAGATGCGGCGCGATATGGACGACCGTCACCTCCATCCCGCGCAGCCGAAGCCCCGCCGCCGCCTCCAGCCCCAGAAGCCCGCCGCCGATCACCACGGCGCGGGCACCGGGCGTGGCCCCGGCCTCGATCATCCGCTCTGTATCGTCCAGGTCGCGATAGGCGATCACCCCATCCAAATCGTGGCCGGGCAGGGGGATCATGAACGGGTTCGATCCCGTCCCGATCAGCAGCTTGTCATAGGGCAGCACGTCGCCGCCTTCGGTCGTGGCGGTCTTCGCGTCCCGGTCGATCCCGGCGATCCGCTCGCCGAACCGGCAGGTCACCCCATGCTCGGCATACCAAGCGTCGTCATGGGTGACGATTTCCGCGTAGGTCTTCTCTCCAGATAGGACCGGGGACAGCATGATCCGGTTGTAGTTCCCGCGCGGCTCCGCGTTGAACAGCGTGACCTCGTAAGCGCCGGGATCGGCCTCGAACAGGTGCTCCAGCGCGCGGCCCGTGGCCATGCCGGCACCGATGACGATCAGTTTCTGCATCTCCGCGCTCCTCAGCAATACCAGGCGATCACGTGGGACAGGGACCCGCCCACATGGATCGGCAGCGCGACCATGGACCTATAGCCCTCGGTCACCGTGGACGGACCCGTCTCGACCAGCGGCTGGCCGGTGCCCAGGACTTGGCCGATCCCGCCCTTCCAGGGCGTGACCTTGCGCTCGGCCTCCGCATCCCAAAGCGGCCCTTCCCGTGCACAGATCCCGTCGGCCAACACGGCGCCGCCGCCCCGGCCCACCCGGTTCGCCCGTGCGTCCCAGATCTCGAAGCGGCGCGCCAGCGGCGTGCCCCGCGCCGACAACAGCGTCAGCACGAAGGTCTCGCCCCCCGGCACCGGGATCGGCAGGCCCAGGCCGGTGGTCAGCCCCGCCTGGCCCGCGCTCTCGGCCCGGATGAACCGATAGCCCGAGCCCAGATCCCGCATCAGGATCGGCGTATCCGACGCCCAGACGCCGCCGGGCAGACCCTGGCCGCGCGGAAATTGCGTGTGCTTCGAGACGAACTCGAAATGCTTGGCCGCGCCGTAATAGCCGTCATAGAGCGACAATAGGCCATCCTGTTCGCGCCACACTTCGATGGCGCCGGTCCGGGTCGCATCGTCGCCGCATAGCGTCACCAGAACCGCCTTCAGCGTCTCACCCGCGAAGACCGGCACCGCGACGGCGCTGGTCAAGCCGGCTGCCTCCGCCGCCTCGGTCCGCTTGAAATAGGACCCATGGAAGCCCTTCAGCACGACCGGCCGCGCCTCGGCCCAAGCCTTGCCCGGCAGGCCCTCGCCTTTGGCGAAGCTCTCCTGCCCAGACACTTCGGCGAAGCTGTCCAACAGGCCGTAATTGCCCGAGCCCAGGACCAGCTTGTCGCCCTCGGGCACCCAGACCTCGGTGACCTCGATGAAGGTGCGGACGGGCTCCTCCAGAACGGTGTCCATCACGCGGCCTCCTTCTTGGTCTCGGCCGCCTTGATCTCTGACTTGCCCGTCACGCCGTGCTCGTACTCCTCCAGGAAGGCCAGGACCTGCTCGCGGTAGAGGTAGTAATCCGGATGCTCCAACAGCGCCTTGCGCGTGCGGGGCCGGGGCAGATCGACGTTGACGATCTTCCCGATGGTCGCCTGCGGCCCGTTGGTCATCATGACGACCCGGTCGGCCAGCAGGATCGCCTCGTCCACGTCATGGGTCACGCAGATCGCGGTGACCTTGGTGCGCGACCACACCTCCATCAGAACTTCCTGCAATTCCCACCGCGTTAGCGAGTCCAGCATCCCGAACGGCTCATCCAGCAACAGCAGCTTCGGCGACAGCGCAAAGGCCCGTGCGATCCCGACCCGCTGCTTCATCCCGTTCGAGAGGTCGCTGGCCTGCTTGTCCATCGCATCGGCCAGACCGACCCGCTCCAGGTAGTATTCCACCACCTCCTGCCGTTCGGCCTGGGACGCACGCGGATAGACCTTGTCGACCCCGATTGCCACGTTCTGCTTGGCGGTCAGCCAGGGGAACAGGTTCGGCGACTGGAACACCACGGCCCGCTCGGGATCCGCGCCCTCCACATGCCGCCCGTCCAGCTTGATCGCCCCCTTGGAGATCCCGTTCAGCCCGGCCGCCATGGTCAGCACCGTGGACTTCCCGCACCCCGAATGCCCGATCAGCGAGATGAACTCGCCCTTGTTGATCTTCAGATCGAAATCCTCGACCACGGTCAGCGGGCCCTTGGGCGTCGGATAGACCTTGTGCAACTGGCTGAAATCCAGGAACCGGGTGTCGATCAGCCCTTCCTGCGCCTTGGCCACCGCCGTCGGAACGCCGTGGATCGGCGTGACATCCGGCAAGGACCGGCTGCCCTCCACCTTCGCCTCGATCCCCACATTCATCAGGTAATTGGTGATGTCCGCCCGCAGCTTCTTGAACCCCTCATGGTGGTTCATCTCACCCCGCTCCCTCGGCCGGGGGATATCGACGCGATACTCCGCCCCCAACGTCCCATCCGGGTTCAGCGCGATGATCCGGTCGGCCAGCACGATGGCCTCGTCCACATCATTGGTGATCAACACGCAGGTCTTCCGCTCCGCCTCCCAGATCCGCTCGATCTCGTCGGCCAGGTTCGCCCGCGTCAGCGCGTCCAGCGCGCTCAGCGGCTCGTCCAGCAGCAACACTTCCGGGTTCATCGCCAGCG
>JBCCCB010000126.1:0-10924 GCA_039033775.1 Pseudomonadota bacterium
GATCTAGCGTTGTGCGAACAGATAAACCGCCCGTATAGACCTTATCTTTACCAAAGCGATCAACCAGCTGCTTGGGCGAGAGGTTCTACCTCTCGCGCTCTCCGGGATATTTCTGAAAGGAAGAAGGGGAATGCTCGACGCTTTGGGCGATGCCGACATCCCTGGGATGGCGGCGGCGGTCGAACGGGAGATGGCGCCCGACGCGATGGTTCATCTCTGTCATCCGTTGGGGGACGTGATCGGGGGCAGGGGCTTGGTGGAGGCCGCGCTCGGCCCGCTCTGGTCCGCGATGCCGGATGTGGAGCGGCGGGTGGATATCTCGATCCGGGGCCGTGACGGAAAGGGCCAGAATTGGGTCGGCGAGGCGGGGCATTATGCCGGGCGCTTCGCCGCGCCGTTCCTGGATATCCCGCCGACCAAGCGCCTCGCCCATTTGCGGTTTCACGAATTCTACCGGATCGAAGGCGGGCGGGCGGTCGAGGTCCAGATGATCTGGGACCTGCCGGATCTGATGATGCAGGCCGGGACCTGGCCCCTGGCCCCCGCCCTGGGGCGCAGCGGTCTGGTCCCGGGCCCCATGACCCAGGACGGGACGCGACAGAATGGCGACGGCGCCCGCGCCTTGCGGGTCGTCGGCGACATGCTGGAGCGCCTGCATCTGTCGCCCCAGGGCGAGGCCGCCATGGATCTGCCCGCCGCTTGGCATCCCCGCTGCACCTGGTACGGGCCGGGCGGCATCGGCACCGCGCGCGGGATCCGGGGCTTTCGCGACCACCACCAGATCCCGTTCCTGGACGCCATGCCCGACCGCCGGGCGATGATGGAGAACGGCCATTTCTTCGGGCAGGGGGCCTATGCCGCCTTCACCGCCTGGCCGGGCATGGCCATGACGCTGACCGGCGGCGGCTGGCTGGGCCTGCCGCCCACGGGAGCCGAGATCACCATGCGGTCGCTGGATTTCTGGCGGGTGGAGGGCGACCTGATCCGGGAAAACTGGGTCCTCGTCGACCTCCTCCACGTCTATGACCAATTGGGTGTGGACGTCCTTGCCCGGATGCGGCAGTTAGCTTAGCCGATCGACCAGGCTCTCCCACGGGACGACCATCGTCAATGTCACCAGCGCCCCGGCGAAGGCGATCCAACCCAGCAGCACCAGCCGCCCATCCTGGAACAACAGCCCCAGGCCGAAGATGGCGATCACCGCCATGGGGATCGTCGATGCAAAGGGCACGAGTTCCAGCGGCGGCACGATCAGGCACAGGACCAGGATCGCGACGGCCACCAGCCGCCGGGACGGCGACCGCATGAGCGTGCGGATATGCTGGCCGAAATGATCGTCGGCCCAACGCGCAATGGGACGCAGCTTCTCGGCCGACGCCTTCACCCGCCCGGCCGAGACGTTGCGACGATCCAAGACGCCAGGCAGCCAGAGATGGTCGCGCCCCATGGCGATCTGTATGGCAAAGAGGGCGATGATCGTCGCCAGGACGGTCGGCACGCCAGGAATGCCGCCGATCGGCGTGATTTCCAACAGCGCGGGAAGCGTAATGATCGCGCCGACCGACCGGTGCCCCAACCGTTCGGTCACGTCGCCCACGCTGGGCCGCGATCGTTCGTCGGCCAGGGCGTCCAAGTCATCTACCATCTGCGTCGCCGCGCCCATCGTCCGCTCCCCGGCTGCTTGCCAAGGGAACGCATGATTCAGCATCCGGTTGCGCGGTTCGGCCTTGATCCCTAGGGGCCACGGTGTTTGCATAGGTATTCAACCCGACTGACCGAGTTTCCGATGGACCTTCCGCGCACGCCTTCCTTCCGCCTCGACGGCCGACGCGCCGTCGTGCCGGGCGGCTCCCGGGGGATCGGGCTCGGCTGTGCCGTGGCGCTGGCCGAGGCGGGGGCCGCCGTCACGATTTGCGCGCGCGGCGCAGGGGGCGTGGCCGAGGCCGTGGCCGCCATGACCGAAGCTGGCTTCCAGGCCCAGGGCGAGGCGCTGGACGTCACCGATCTGGACGCGCTGGATGCCTTTCTGGACCGCCACGGCCCCGTCGACATCCTTTGCAATTCTGCCGGGCTCGCCCGGCACACGGCGGCGCTGGACACCACGCCCGAGGATTACGACGCCGTCATGGGGCTCAACCTGCGCACGGCGTATTTCCTGGCCCAGAAGGTGGCGCGGCAAATGGAGCGTGGGGGCTCGATCCTCCAGATTTCCAGCCAGATGGGCCATGTGGGGGGCATCGACCGGGCCGTCTATTGCGCGTCGAAACACGGGGTCGAGGGCATGACCAAGGCCATGGCCATCGAATGGGGCCCGCGCAACATCCGGGTGAACACGATCTGCCCGACCTTCATCCGCACGCCCTTGACCCAGCCCACCTTCGACGATCCCGAACGGCGGGCCTGGATCGAAGAGAAGATCAAGTTGTCCCGCATCGCCGAGATCGAGGACATCATGGGCGCCGTCACCTTCCTGGCCTCCGACGCCTCCGCCATGGTGACCGGCACCTCGATCCTGGTCGATGGCGGCTGGACGGCGGGATGAGCAAGAAGCCCACCTCCTCCGACGTGGCCCGCCATGCGGGCGTCAGCCAAAGCGCCGTCAGTCGGGTCTTCACCCCCGGCGCCTCGGTCTCGCCCGACATGGCCAAGCGCGTCCGCGCCTCGGCCGATGCGCTGGGCTACCGGCCCAACGCCCTGGCGCGCGGCCTCATCACCGGGCGGTCGCGGATCATCGGGCTGGTCGTGGCCTATCTGGACAATCCGTTCTACCCCGACGCCATCGAGAAGCTGTCGAACGCCTTGCAACAGCAGGGCTATCACCTGCTGATCTTCACCACCGGCAAGCACGGGATCGACACCGATACCGTCATCCAGGACATCCTGGATTATCAGGTCGACGGCCTGATCCTGGCCTCGATCACCATCACCGCCGACCTCACCAAACGCTGCGCCGAGGCGCGCATCCCCCTGGTCCTGTTCAACCGGGGTCTGCCCGGCTCGGGGCTGTCGGCGGTGACCTCCGGCAACCAAACCGGTGGCCGCCGCATCGCCGAGTTCCTGCTGGCCGGTGGCCATGAACGCATCGCCCATATCTCCGGCTTCGACGGCGCCCAGACCGCCCGCGACCGCCTGCGCGGCTTCCAGGACGGGCTCGACGCGGCGGGCGCGCCGCTGCACGCCCACCTGCCGGGCAAGTTCGACCGGGCCACCGCGTCCGAGGCCGCCCGCGCGCTCATGGACCGGCCCGACCCGCCCGATGCCATCTTCGTGGCCAACGATCACATGGCGCTGGCCGTCATGGACACGCTGCGCCACGATCTGGGCGTCCGCGTCCCCGACGACATCAGCGTCGTCGGCTATGACGACGTCCCCATGGCCGCCTGGCCCGCCTACGACCTGACCACCCTGCGCCAGCCCAGCCGCCGCATGGTCGATGCCACGGTCGAGGAACTCATGACCCAGATCGAAATCCCGGCCGCCCCCCGCCGCCGGGTCGAGATCGACGGGCCGCTGGTCATTCGCAGCTCGGCCCGCATTCCCGAAGGATGGACCTCCTGATGCCAGACGCGCCCCAGCCCATCGGCAACCGCTGGAAGGACCTGCCCGATTACATCATCGGCATCACCAAGGAGATCTGGGAAGATCGCGGCATCGCCACGCTGCACGATTACTATGCGCCCCATATCGTGGTCCGCTCCCCCGGCTCCATCGTGGTGGGCAATACCGACGTCATCGGCGCCACCATGGCGACCCTGGCCGAATTTCCAGACCGCACCCTTCTGGGCGAAGATGTCATCTGGTCCGGCGACAGCCCCGACAGTATGCTGTCCTCCCACCGGATCATGTCGCAATCCACCCATTCCGGCGACGGCATCTATGGCCAGGCCACGGGCAAGAAACTGAGCTACCGCATCCATGCCGATTGCCATGTCACCGGCACCCAGATCGACGACGAATGGCTGATCCGCGACCAGGGCGCCATCGCCCGGCAACTCGGCTGGACGCCCGAAGCCTTCGCCGCCGACCTGATCGAGCGGGAAGGGGGCCCCGAGCATTGCGTCAAACCCCTGACGCCCGAAATCGACCGCCCCGGCCCTTATCAGGGACGCGGCAACGACAACGAGTGGGGCCAACGATTGGCCGACATCTTGACCCGGATCATGGCCGGCGACCTGCGCGTCATCCCCGAGACATATGATCGCGCCTGCCACCTGGGCTATCCCGGCGGGGTGACCGGCCACGGCCTGGCCGAGGCCGACCGGTTCTGGATGGCCCTGCGCGCCGCGTTCCCCACGGCCAAGTTCACATTGGACCACATCATCGGCCGCGAAGACCCGATGATGTCGCCCCGCGCGGCCATACGCTGGTCGCTTTGGGGCGAACATTCGGGCTGGGGCCGCTTCGGCAAACCCACCGGCGCCATGGTCTACGTCATGGGCATCACCCATGCCGAATTCGGCCCCTGGGGCCTGCGCCGGGACTATACCTTGTTCGACGAAACGGCCGTTTGGAAGCAGATACATTTGCACGGCAAGTGAGTTGACATTGCGGAAAGCGTCCCCACTCCTACCTATGCGTCCCCAGATCCGGGGCGCCCGTCCTCGGCCTGCGTCGCGGGGCCGGCGCGTGCCCATAGACCCGACCGGCCGCCGCCTCCCTCGGCGCGGTGAAAGACCCTCGATGACGATCCGAACCCATGTTTTTGATGCGGGCGGCCATTTCGGCCGGGCCCTTCCGACGATCCGCCGTACCCTGGCCGCGGCGGTCGATCACGTCAGCCAGGTCAGCGCGCTCGATAACGTGGACATGGTCGTCCAACCCGTCGATTTCGGCACCGACCAATATCCCATCGCCGCCTTCACCAGCGGTCCCCATAACATCCATATCGGCATCGAACGCTCGCAGCTCCGCTCCGAGGATCTGGAGGACGAACTTTATCGCTCGACCATCCACGAGCTGCACCATGCCCTGCGCTGGCGCCACCTCACCAAGCCCTGGACCGTGGGCGAGATGGTCACCTTGGAAGGCCTCGCCCTGTTGGCCGACCACGCCGCCGCCGGCCCCCAGGACGAGGTCGACCGACCCCTGTCCGACCCCGACCGGGCGCTGGCCGATCTGGCCGCCATCCGCTGCGACCCGCTCAGCCGCCACCGCGCCTGGCTCTATTCCTCCGAAGACGCCCAGCCCGGCGGCGTGGGCCGCGTCTATGCCCTGGGCGCGCTGCTGATGTCCGCCGCGCTCGCCCGGCTGTCGTTGGACCCTTGGACGGCCGCCGACCGGCCGGCGCGCGATCTCCTGGATCATGGATATGCCGCCTTAGCCGACGACCAGACTCAAAGGAAACGCCCCGCATGACCGCTCCCCAGATCGTTCGCTACGGCGAGTTGAAGCCCTGCAAGACCGCCTTCATCGACGCCCACACGCCGGGGTCGGACCAGAAGGAGAATTTCACCATCATCGGCGGCGGCGTCAGCGAATCCCCCGATCAGCATGTCCACATCGCCGTGCCGCACGGCTTCAATATCGGCGCCGCCGGCCAGCCGCCCAACTGCCGCAACTCGCTCCATTCCCACCGCACGGCCGAGGTGTTCTTCGTCCTCTCGGGCCGCTGGCGCTTCTTCTGGGGCCGCCACGGCGATGCGGGCGAGGTCGTGCTGGACGAAGGCGACATCATCAACATCCCCACCGGCATCTTCCGCGGGTTCGAGAATATCGGAACCGATTACGGGATGATCATGGCCATCCTGGGCGGCGACGATGCGGGCGGCGGCGTCATCTGGGCCCCCCAGGTCATCCAGGACGCCCAGGCCCATGGCCTCGTTCTGGCCGAGACGGGCAAGCTCTACGACACCAAGAAGGGCGAGAAACTGCCCGATGGCGTGAACCCCATGCCGCTGCTGACTGAGGATCAGCTGAAGGATTATCCCGAATTGACGCCCATGCAGGTCGTCGGCTGGGGCGTCCGCCGCTATTGGGACATGGTGGCCCTAGCCGGCGACAAACCTTGCAAGGTCATCGGCGAAAGCGGCATCATCCGCGACCGGCCCGGCTTCGAGGTCGATCTGGTCACCCGTAGCTCCGCCTCCGACACCCCGCACCGGCACGATCATCCCTCGGTCCTGATGCCCGTCCGGGGGCATTGGCGCCTGACCTGGGGCGGGGCGAACGGCGACAATGGCGGCGACCTGACCATGGCGCCCGGCGACACCGTCTCGGTTCCCGCCGGTCTGCCCCATGCGGCGGTGCCCTCCATGACCGGCGAAGCCAGCCTGTACCACATCGTCGGCACCGACGATCCGGCCGGGCCCAGCCATCTCTGACAGACCCCGCTGACCATCGGCAGGACCGCGCCGCTGGCACCCCCGATGCCGGGTGACGCTCCGCCGATACGGGACCCTGCGAAACGTTCGGGGGTCAAGCCCCAGCCGGGCTCGCTAGCTCTGGGACATCCATAGCAAACGGAGCGCGATCCCATGGCCAAAGCCATCCTGCCCGCCGGTCTTCTGGTGCTGACCGGCCTGACCGCCTGCAACGTGCCCGAGCCGTCGCCCGCGCCCGAAGCGACGGCCCCCCTCGGAAACGAGGAATTCCTCTCTTCCGGCGACGCCGACGAGGTCCCGACTTCGGCCCAGGACGCCGTGGGCATCTGACGATTCGGGCCGCGACCTGGGCCATTCGCCCCCGATCCAAGCGGAACCTGGTCATCCTTAACGAGAGATGACCAAAAACGTACAAACGCGCGTCTGTACGGGGGGTGTACAGCGGGTGTACGGGGGGTGCCCCTCTCGATCTTGCCCTTTCGACCCCGCCATGGCACCTCCTCACGACCCCGTGAGGAGACCTCTTTCATGCCCATCCGCGTCACCCATGTCGGCTCGCTGCCGCGCAGCCAGAAGACCGTCGACATGATCTTCGCCCGCGAGAACGGCGCCAATTACGATCAGGCCGCCTTCGACGCGCAGATGACGGCCGCCTGCTCAGAAACCGTGAAAAAACAAGTGGATGCGGGGATGCAAATCGTCTCGGACGGCGAGACATCCAAGATTAGCTATGCCACCTACGTCAAGGATCGCTATACCGGCTTCTCCGGCGATTCACCGCGCAACGCGCCCGCCGACCTGAAGCTTTTCCCCAGCTTCCTCAAGCGTTTGGCCGAGGGTGGCGGCACCCCCAAATATGCCCGCCCCATGTGCACCGGCGAGGTCCGCTCCAAGGGGCAGGACGACCTTCTGACCGACATCGCCAACCTCAAGGCCGCCATGGCCCAACACGGCGCGCCCGAAGGCTTCATGAATGCCGCCAGCCCTGGCGTCATCTCCCTGTTTCTACAGAACGATTTCTATCCCAGCCGCGACGCCTACCTGGCCGCCCTCAGCGATGCCATGCGCGACGAATACCGCACCATCGTCGAATCCGGCCTGTATCTTCAGCTCGATTGCCCAGATTTGGCCTTGTCTCGGCACATGCTCTTTGCCAATTTGTCCGACGCTGAGTTCTTGAAGATCGCCGCGCAACATGTCGAGGCCCTGAACGCCGCCATCGCCGGCCTGGACCCGACCCGCATCCGTGTCCACATCTGCTGGGGAAATTACGAGGGGCCCCATATCTGCGATATCGACATGGATACGGTGTTTTCGACCTTCCTGTCCGTGAACGCGTCGCAATTGTTGTTCGAGACCTCCAACCCGCGCCACGCCCATGAATGGCAGGTGTTCCGCGACCGCGCGTCCGAGATCCCCGACGACAAGGTCCTGGTGCCCGGCGTCATCGATTCGACGTCCAACTTCGTGGAACATCCCGAAGTCGTCGCCGAACGCTTGGCCCGCTTCGCCGACATTGTCGGCCCCGACCGGGTCATCGCGAGCAGCGATTGCGGCTTCGGCACCTTCGCGGGCTTTGGCGCGGTCGATCCGGACATCGCTTATGCCAAGCTCGCCACGCTGTCCGACGGCGCGCGATTGGCCAATGATCGATTTTAACGTCGGTCGCTACTGCCTTGTTACGGAACGTCTATTCAGGCGTCCTTGAACGGCAATGGTGCGGATGCCCGTCAGGTCCTGCGTGCTGAAGACCGCGCCCGCCAACACCTCGCGCGATGGCTGGGTGCCCGCCGGGCGCGCCAGGATGGGCGGCGAGATGTAGAAGTCCAGCACCAGGATCGACGGATCCTGCGACGCCACCGGCACCAGATCCGCGTCCCAGAAGCCCTGGGTCGACGGCAGTCCCACGGCCGACACGATGACACCGTCCGGCGTCGGATCCACTTGCAGGGACACGACCTGGTCGATCAGTGGCGGCCGGCCATCCTCGCCCACCTCCGCCCGCGGGTCGTCCCGCCCGCCGCCGAAGCCGAACACGTCGTTCACCGCGCCGCAGCCCGTCAATGCCAGCAGCGCCAAAACCGCGCCGATCCGTGCCACCTGTCCCATCCGCTCCCCCTTGGCTCGGGGCAGGGCTAGCCGATCCGCTGCGGCATGGGAACACTGGACCTTGCGCCGATCGCGCCTTACCTGCCGCCTGCAGGAGGGCCCGAATGGCACAGCAGCGCTTTGAAGATCTGGTTGAAACCTTTGAATTCCTGGACGATTGGGAAGACCGCTACCGTCACGTCATCGACATGGGTCGTGCGTTTCCCCCGCTGGACGAGGCGCTGAAGGTTCCAGCCACCAAGGTCGATGGCTGCGCCTCGCAGGTCTGGCTGCATCCGCGGATCGACGGGGCAGGGCCCGGCGCCACCTTCGACTTCGCCGGTGAGTCCGATGCCATGATCGTGCGCGGCCTCATCGCGGTCCTGCATGATCTCTATGGCGGTTTGCCGGTTGCCGAGGTTCCCACCGTCGACGCCCTCGCGGAACTGGGGCGGCTGGGCCTGGACGAGCATTTGTCGTCCCAGCGATCCAATGGCCTTCGCGCGATGGTCCAGCGAATCCGAGAGGTCGCGACCGAAGCCGCCGGGTCGCCCGCGGCCCCGTCAGCATAAAAAAAGGCCGAGCAACAAGGCTCGGCCGAAGTCCAACAGGGAGGTTGAAGCCAGCGTCACCGCTTTGCTTCAATGATCAGATAATCAGCAGGGCGCTGTCTTACAAAGCAAAAACTGAACCGTTCGGTGCATTCCCGCTATGCGTTGCGCGCATGCCTCAGGCGGCGGCTGCCTGCCGCTTTTTGCGATAGGCCACCACCTCGTCGACGACGAAGTCCCGGAACGCTTCGATCCGGCGTGACCCTCGCAACTCCTCGGGGAAGGCCAGAAACACTGGAACTTCATTGGATTGCACCGTCGGAAGCACCCGGACCAGTTGGGGAAAATCTTGTTGCAGGTAATCGGGCAAGACCCCGATTCCCAGATTGCTCAGAACCCCTTGCAGCACGCCGAAGTAATTGTTCACCGTCAGCGTTCGCCCCACGTTATAGGTCATCAGCTCCCGGACCAGCGTCGCCCCGGCGCTGACTTGGGTCACGTCGGCGGACTGGCACAGCAGCCGATGCGCGGGCAAGTCATGCAGCGAATTGGGCGTGGGATTCGTCGCCAGGTATTCGGGCGTTGCGAAAAGCTCCATGCGGATCTCCATCAGCCGCTTGCGCACCAGATCGGCCTGGCTCGGCTCCTTCATGCGGATGGCCACGTCGGCTTCGCGCATGGGTAGATCCAGCACCCGTTCCTCCAACATCAAATCCAGGTTCAGGTCGGGGTATTTCGCATATAGCTTCGGAAGGCGGGGCGCCAGCCAGATGGACCCGAAGCCGATGGTGGTCGTCACGCGCAGGTTGCCGAACACCTCCTCCTCGGTGTCGCGGATCCGGGCCGACGCGGCGTCCAGCCGCTTCGTCATGGCCTGGGTCGCGTCGAACAGCAGTTCGCCCTGTTCGGTCAGAATCAAGCCGCGCGCGTGGCGGTGGAACAACGTCGTGTCCAACGATTCTTCCAGTGACCGAATCTGGCGCGAGACGGCCGATTGCGACAGGTGCAGTACATCGCCCGCATGGGTCAGCGACCCCGCATCGGCGACTGCGTGGAAGATGCGCAGCTTGTCCCAGTCCATTGGGCAACCTCGTTCTGTGACGACCCGTGCCCGGGTCTTGGCTCTGATACATGAAGCAGTCGTGAAAACACGGCCCTTTATGGGTCAGGAATAATGACCTATAATGGAGATGATCATGGGAGGATCAATCCGATGCGCCACGACGTTTCGCTTTCCGACCGTTTCGACCTGGGGAAGGAGCATGTCCTTCTCAATGGGACTCAGGCCCTGGTCCGGCTGATGTTGATGCAAAAAGAGCGGGACCGCCAGGCTGGGCTGAATACCGCCGGCTATTGCACCGGCTATCGCGGTTCTCCGCTGGGCGCCGTCGACCTGAACATGAGCAAGGCGCGCAAGGTGCTGGAGGCGAACGACGTCACCTTCCAGCCCGGTCTGAACGAGGACCTGGCCGTCACCGCGCTCTGGGGCGCGCAGCAGGCCGAGTTGCGGGGTGAGGGGCGCTATGACGGCGTCTTCGGCCTCTGGTACGGCAAGGGGCCGGGCGTGGACCGGTCCGGCGATGCCATGCGCCACGTGAACATGGCGGGGACGTCGAAACATGGCGGCGTGGTCATGGCCATGGGCGACGACCATACGGGCGAATCCTCGACCACCTGCCACCAATCGGATTGGGCCTTCGTCGATGTCCACATGCCCGTCCTGTCGCCCGCGGGCGTCCAGGAAATCCTGGATTACGGCATCTATGGCTGGGCGCTCAGCCGCTATGCCGGTGTCTGGGTGGGTCTGAAGACCATGAAGGACACGGTGGAGGTGACTTCGGTCGTGGATGGCCGCCCCGACCGGATGTCCTTCGTGACGCCGGACTATCCGATCCCCGAGGACGGGCTGAACATCCGCCTGAACGACCATTGGATCCCGCAGGAGGAGCGTCTGCTGGGCCACAA
>JBCCCB010000127.1:0-10889 GCA_039033775.1 Pseudomonadota bacterium
CTATAGCGGGGGGGCGCCCGGCATGCACCTGCCGTGCACCCCCCGTGCGAACGTGCGTTCGCACGGTTTTGGTGACGGGCTCGCAATTGGGCTGTGGGTGCGCCTCCGGGGAGGGCGGGAGCGAGAGGTCTCCCCACGCGCTCCCCGGGCTATTTGTGAAGGGAAGAAGAGGGCGAGCGTTAAGGTTAATGCTTTGGGGCGGGGTGGGGCCGTCGGGCATCCCCGGAGGCTTGCGGGGCCGACCGATGGGGATCCGGCGCCGCCTTGGACGAGACAGGGGGCGTCGGATGGTGGCCCGCCACGATGAAGATGGGGCCAGGTCGGAGACGGGGCGGCGGCTCGTCCGGTCTGGCAGGGGGAGCCGCCGGGGTCGTCCGGGGAGGAGATGGCCGTCCCGGTATCGCCATGGGCGGATCGTTGGGGGACCTTGCCGATCCATCGGAGCTGCGGGTGCCAGGCGCAATGTTTGGCAGCAGGCGGCCCGTCCATGAATGCGTCGTCCCGGTCCGAGTCGCGACTTTCCCGAGTTGGCCCGGAGGATGGAGGGAACCTCCCTCGTCTTCGGCGCGATGACGGGCTTGCCGCCGGGCTCGCCCCTGTCGAAGCCGGTGCCCGGCCGCGCGCGCCCTCTCCAACGCCGGGGGGGCCGGTCGCATCTGCGCGCCAGGGAGGCGGCCGTCGTGCCGGACATGTCGGCCGAACTTGGGGTCCGTGGCTACGCATCCGGAGGGAAACAAGCCGCGGGGGCCGAGAGCCCATGACGAAATCAGCGTCGCGCGGGACGCCGAGGCGGCCCGATCCGGCGCCGATCCGGCGATGGGTCCGGCCTTGTTGCGCAACGTCTTCCGGGCAGTCGCATCGCGGGTCTGGGCATCGCGAGGGAAAGGGGAACGCCGTCCGTCAGGCGATGTGCGCGGCAAGGCCGACCATGCCTTCGCCAGACGGGTCCCGTCAGCCTTCCGCCTCCGGATCGGCAGAGATCAGCTTGATGTCCTCGCGCGCGGCCCAGGCCGCGATATCGTCGCGGCGCAGGGCCGCGGCCATGAGGTCGGGGAACTGGTCCGGCGTGCAGGCGAAGACCGGCGCGCCAAGGGCCGCCATCTTGGACGCCAGCGCAGGGTCATAGCCCGGGCGCCCCGAATCCGACAGCGCCAGCAGCACGATCACGTTCACGCCCGACCCGATCAGACGCGCCACGCGGGCCACCAATTCGGCCGCGTTGCCGCCCTCGTAGAGGTCGGTGATCAGCACCAGATGCGCCTTGCCGGGCCGCTCGATCCGGTCCTCGCAATAGGCCACGGCCCGGTTGATGTCGGTGCCGCCGCCCAGCTGCACGCCGAACAGCACGTCCACGGGGTCCGACAATTGGTCGGTCAGGTCGACGATGGCCGTGTCGAAACAGACCAGCTTGGTCCGCACCACCGGCAGCGAGGCCATCACGGCCGAGAAGATCGACGCATAGATTACCGATTGCGCCATGGATCCCGATTGATCGACGCAGAGGATCACCTCGTCCAGATCCACGATCCGGCGCTGCCGGCGCTGGAAGCCGACCAGGCGTTCGGGGATGATCGTGCGATGCTCGGGCTGCCAAGTGCCCAGGTTCTTCCGGATCGTCCGGGGCCAGTCGATATCGGCGAAGCGGGGCCGGTGGGTCCGCTTCGACCTGTCCACGGCGCCGCGCAGGGCCTCGGCCGTCCGGCGCTCCAACCGTTCCATCAGCTCGGCGACGACCTTGGCGATGACGGCGCGGGCGGTCTCCTTCGTCTTCTCGGGCATGGCGTTGCGCAGGGTGACCAGGTCGGCGACCAGGTCCACGTCGGCTTCCACGGCGGCCAGGAATTCGGGCTCCATCAGCATCTGGCGCAGGCCCAGCCGCTCGAAGGCGTCCTTCTGGACGATCTGCACGATGGGGGCGGGGAAGAAGTCGCGCACGTCGCCCATCCAGCGCGCCACCGCCGGGGCCGACCGGCCCAGCCCGCCGCGCCGGCCCTTGGGGCCCCCGTCCTCGGGCCGGTCGTAGAGCGCCGAGAGGGCGGCCGACAGGCGCCGATCGTCGCCCGACAGGGCCTCGTCCTCGCCCCCAATGGCCAGGCGCCAGCGGCGTTCGCGGTCCTTATCGGTCATCGGGCGCCCCGCCTGTCAGGATCCGCGCGAGCGCGTCCAGATGGGTGGGCCAGACCGCGCCCGCATGGTCGGCCAGCACGCGGCCCTTCGCCCCGGTGCCGCGGCCGAACAGGGCGTCCAGCAGTCGGGTCTTTTCGGTCTTGTCCAGGTCGGACAGGACCCGCCGGAAGACCGGCAGGTATTCGGTGAAGGTCTCGGCCTTGAGCGACGTCATCCAGTCGTCCACCCGGCCGCGCAGCGCCGCGTCATAGAGCAGGCGTTGCCCGCCGCCCTCGAAGAAGCCTTCGAAGAAGGCGGCGGCATCGGCGGGCGCGGTGCCGGGCGACAGCATCCGGCCCAGCAGGGTCACGGCCGCATCCGACGTCATCTCGTCCGCCTCGTAGAGCAGGCGGGCCGCAGCGCCCATGACCAGCCGGGCGGCCTGGCCGTCCTGGGCCACGCGGCCCAGGGCGGCGGTCCAGGGGGCGGCCAGGCCGCCCTCGGCATCGGCCAGGCGGATGGCGCCGTCGGCGGCCTTCAGGGTGTCGGCGAAGGCCCGCGCGGCGTCGGCGTCCAAGGTTCGGGCGGCGTAGTGCAGGGCCAGCGCGCCCTGGGTTCCGATCCGGGTGAACAGATCCGTCAACCGCGCCGCGTCGGTCTGGCGGGCCTCGCCGTAGCGGATCACCTCGGCCAGGCCGGGCAGGGCGCCCAGCAATTCCAGGCAGTCGGAGGTCTGCGCCGCCCGATCGCCCAGCCGTGCGGTCCCGGCCCGGGCGGCCGCGTCCAGTTGCGCCGTCATGGCCAGGAAGACCAGATCGGCCAGCGCGCCCAGGGTGTCCGCTTTCTGCATCCGCTGGGCCAGGCGACCGGCGGCGGCGGTCTCGATGGTGGTGCCGAAGACCAGGTGTTCGACCAATTGCACGGCGAATTCCGGCTGCCATTCCAGCACCCAGCGTTCGCGGAAGGTGCCCCGGCTGCGGCCCGCATCGGCCAGGCGGCCCCAGGGCACGTCCAGGGCCGCCAGCCGGTGCAGCAGCGTCGACCGGAACAGCCCGCTGTCGGAGCGCAAGTCCAGCGACAGCTCCCGCTCCAGCGCCTCGGGCTTCAGGCGGGCCTTCTTCTGCTGGCGTTGCAGATCTTCCAGCAGCGGCGCGGCGGGCACATCGTCGGGGATCGCGCCCACCTCGTCGCCCAGCAGCAGACGGGTCTCGACGATCCGCCACAGGATCGGATCGCCGAAGCAGAGGCACGAGACGACGGCGTCCCGCAACTCCTCGAAGCCGGGGCGGGGGCGGCCCCGGACGGCGGCCAGCGCGGTGGCCAGACGCTCGGTCTCGATCAGCGAGGCGGTGGAGACGATCTGCCCTTCGGCCCGTAGCGCGCGGGCGATCCTGGCGATCCAATGGGTGGTCCGGTCGGCCTCCGCCGTCTCCCACAGGTGGCGGCACCAGCCGGGCGCGGCCACGCCCGCGCCATAGCCAGACGCGACGGCCAGGCGGGGCGAGGTCCAGGGCGCCCAGGTGGCGGTGACCTTGACCTTGGGCGCGCCCGCCAGCCGCGCGCGGTCGTCCTTGGCCGCGTGCTTCGCCATCAGCGCGGGGACGTGCCAGGCGCCGCAGATCACGGCGACGGGGCCGTCGGTGGCCTTGGCCGCCTTCACGATTTCCAGCCGCATATGCGCCTCGCGCGCAGCCTCCTGGCCGGGCAGGGCGGTCTCGCCTTCGCGCAGGGCGGCCATGGCGTCGGCCACGGCGGCGAAGACCGGGCCGGGATCGGGGTTCTCCTCGATCACGTCGCGCCACCAGCTTTCGCCATCCTCGTATCCCGCCGCCCGGGCCAGGGCGCCGATCGGGTCGCGGGCGACGTCGCCGGGCGCGGGCGTCTCGGCCCCCGACGGCAGGCGCCAGGCGACCGGCAGGTCGATGAACCGCACCGGCACGCCCGCCCGGATCGCCCAGCGGATCGCCTGGTATTCCGGCGAGAAGACCGCGAAGGGCCAGAAGAACGCCTGGTCCGGCGCGTCCTTGGGATAGGCCAGCAGCGCCACGGGCGGGACCATGTCGTCCGAGGCCAGGCGCGGCAATTGGTCCGACAGGTCGGCCGGGCCTTCCACCAGCACCTCGGCCGGCCGCAGCGCCTCCAACGCGTCCAGGACGCGGCGCGCCGATCCGGGGCCGTGGTGGCGGATGCCGAGATATTCGACCGCCGCGGCCATCACAGAAGGTCGGTCATCGCACTATAGTAATCGGCATAGGCCCGACGGCCCTTCAGCACGGTTTCGAGATATTCCTCCAGCACGGCCTTGTCCTGCACCGGGTCCTTGACGACGGCGCCCATGACCGTCGGCGCCAGCCCGTCGGCGTCCAAGGCGCCGTCGTTGAAGAAGGCGGCATGGGACAGCCCGCCCACCATCACCGCGATGGCCTCGGCCGTCGAGAGCGAGCCCGACGGCGATTTCAGCGTCGTCTTGCCGTCCAGCGTCTGGCCGCCGCGCAATTCGCGGAAGATGGACAGCACGCGAGCCACCTCCTCGGTGACGTTCTTGGGCGCGGGCAGGTCCAGGGACACCGCCATTTCGGATACGCGCTTGGACACGATCCGGATCTCCTCGTCCATGTCGTCGGGCAGGGGCAGGACCACCACGTTGAACCGCCGCTTCAACGCCGCCGACAGCTCGTTCACGCCCTTGTCGCGGTCATTGGCCGTGGCGATCACGTTGAAGCCGCGCGTGGCATAGACCGCGTCGTTCAATTCGGGGATGGGCAGCATCTTTTCCGACAGGACGGTGATCAGCGTGTCCTGAACGTCCGATCCCATGCGGGTCAGTTCTTCCAGGCGGCAGAGCTTGCCCTGTTCCATCGCGCGCAGCAGCGGCGTGGGCACCAGCGCGTCGC
Organism: Pseudomonadota bacterium; assembly: GCA_039033775.1. Classification (GTDB taxonomy): domain Bacteria; phylum Pseudomonadota; class Alphaproteobacteria; order Rhodobacterales; family Rhodobacteraceae; genus Jannaschia. Next base: position 5,001 of record JBCCCB010000127.1, read on the forward strand.
GGCTGGGGCCGTTGGCCAGCAATTGGGCGTAGTTCCAGGAATAGCGCACCTGGTTTTCATCGGTCCCGGCGGTGCATTGGATCACCATGGTGGAGTCGCCCGACACGGCGGCGGCCAGGTGTTCGCTGACCCAGGATTTCGCCGTGCCCGGCACGCCCAGCAGCAGAAGCGCCCGGTCGGTGGCCAAGGTGGCCACGGCGGTTTCGATCAGGCGGCGGTTGCCCACGTATTTCGCCGTGATCTCGGTGTCGCCCGCCCGGCCGCCCATCAGATAGGTGACGGCCGATTGGGGCGACATGGCCCATCCGGCGGGTTTGGCGCCCTTGTCATGGGCGATCAGCGCGTCGAGTTCGGCGCGGTAGGTCCGTTCGGCGGGCAGCCGGATCTGGGTGGTCATGTCTGGGTCTCCTCCAGGGCCGCGTTCAGGCGCAGCGGGGACAATCGGGGATCGGCGGCCATCAGGCCGGCATCTTGCAGGTCGCCCAGCAGGCGGCGCGCGGCGTCGCGCGACGCGATCAGGCCGAGATTGGGCAGCGCGGTTTCGATCAGGTCGCGTTCGGCATAGTCGGGCGTGCCCTTGGTCAGCAGCGGGATCAGGCGGGTGACGGTCGCGCTTCGGTGCAAGGCCTCGTAGGGCAGGACGCCCAGAGCCGGGCCCAGGCAGTCGAGCGTCAAGGCGAAATGCCGGGTCTCGGTGGCGGCGATCCGGGGCGCGTGGCGCAGCCGCGCCTCGGCCGAGAGACGCGGGAAGAGCGGGGTCACGTCGACCTGCGGATCGGTCTGCGTCAGCAGGCGACCCAGCAATCGGTCGGCGTCGTCGTCGGTGCCGGTGGCGGCGGTCATCGCGACGATCTCGGCCGTGCCGTCGCCGCCCGACCAGGCGTCGATCAACTTGCCCCGGTCGATCCCTAACCCGTCGGCCAGGGCCGCCAGCGGCAGCCCCTGGGCCAGCTCGAACCGCCGATTGCGCTGGGCGTTGGTCTTCAGCTTGCGGGCCGCGACCACCTGGCCGCGCGACAGCAGCCCCGCGCGCTTCACCTCGAAGAAGGCGGCCAGTTCGGCCTGCGCGCCCGCATCGGCCTGCGCCCGGCCCAGCCGGGCCAGCAGGTGCCGGGCCAGGGCCTGGACCTTGGCGGACCGGTCCGTCTCCAACCCCGTCAGGTAGTCGGCATCGCCGTCGCTCAGGCCGGTGGCCATCAGGCCGATCAGCCGATGCCGGGCGTCCGCCGACAGGGTCGGCGCGATCTCGGCGATCAGGGTGCGGGCCTCGTCCGGATCGGTCCGGCGCAGGGCCTCGATGGCGGTCAGGCGGGCCTGGGGCGACCAGGCGTCCCAGGTCTCGGCGGTGGGGCGGTCTTCCTCCACCTCCATATCCGCCAGCCAGTCCAGCCAAGGACCATAGGCGGCGGGCAGCCCCGTCGCGCCCGGTGTCGGCATCCAATCCAGGGGCGAGACCGCGTGGCCGCGCGCGGCGGCCAGCGTGACGACCCGATCGACCTCGACGCCCTTCAGGGCGATGGCCCGGCGGAACAGGGGCCGGGCGTCGGACGGCAGGGGCGGCAGGCCGAGCCGGGGCAAGAGCGGCTTTTGCCGGACGCGCCCGGCCAGGTCGGGCCGCATGGCGATTCGGCTGAACTGCCCGGCCAGGGCCAGCAGGTCCAGGTCCGGCGCCTGGTCCAGCAGGCCGCGCCAATCGGGCGGGGCCAGCGCCTCGGCCGAGCCGCCGGTCATCCAGCGGGCTTTCATCGCCTCGATCTTGGTCACTATCTCATCCATCGAAGCCGACCCGCCCCCATTCCGTCTGCGCCGACAGGATCGACAGCCGCGTCCCGTCCCACAGCCCCGCCAAGCGGTCCAGGACCAGGCCAAGCACCGGGCCGTCGGGCAGGTCCGAGACGGGCAGGGACAGGCTGCCCCCGGTCGCGCGCCACCAGGGACGGCCGCCGCCGTCCAGGAAGATCCGGCCTTCTGGCAGCAGGATCGGCGCCGCGATCTGCCACGGGGCGCCGGTTTCGCCCGCGGCGAGGGCGGCCAGCGGATCGGGGTCCGGCGCGGGCCAGGGCGCCGGGTCGTCGGCTGGCCGGCGGTCGACCAGGACCGCGCGCCGGGGCGGGCCGCCGGGATAGAAGGCCAGGTCCGCCGTGAAGCGGTCGCCGGTGGCGAAGGCGCTGGACCGCGCCCCGGCGCTGGCCGGAAAGAAGTCGAGCAGAAGGGCGAAGCGCGGACCGTCGGTCCCGAGATTCATCAGCCAGGTCGCCTGGCTGACCAGCCCGTCGCGGCGGGTCCGGATCCGCTCGCCCACCACGTCCCAGAGGCCGGTGACGCGGGGCGCGTCCGGGTCGGCCAGCACGTCCTCGCGCCGTTCCGCCGTCGCCACGGCCCGGCGCAGATGGGGCGCCGACGGGTCGGCGCGGACGGCGCGGGCCAGTAGGACCAGCTTGCCCAATTGGCCGACCAGCGCGTCCAGCCGCTCCTCGCCCCGCAGCGCCATGATCGCCGGCGGCAATTCGTCGATGCGTCCGGCCAGGGCGGTGGCCTTGCCGTCGACCATGCGCGCCGCGATGGCCCGGCAGCGGGCGGTCAGATCGGCCAGCAGGCCCGACAGGCCGCCGCGCAACTGGTCGGCGATCCAGGTCTCCAAATCGTCCATGGCGCCCATCAGCGCGGCCTCGGTCTCGGCCGCGCGCTTGTCGGCGGCGGCTTGGGCGCGGGCCAGCGCCTTCGGGTCCTTGGGGGGCTCGGGCTGTGGGGCGGTGGCGGCGGTCAGGCTCTTGCCCCTGGCCGAGGGGGGCGTCCCGGCGGCGGCACCGGTCCCGCGGCGGCGACCCAGCCAATCCCCGACCCAGTCGGGCGGCGCGCCGGGGGCGAAGGCCTCGGGGGCGTCGGCATACATCCACATCAGGGCCAGCACGTGCTTGCAGGGGAACTTCCGCGACGGGCAGGAGCATTTGTAGCCCTGGTCGTCGCGGTCGAAGACCACGCGATAGGGGTTCGCGCCGGACCCCTGGCATTCGCCCCAGACCAGTGGCGTGTCCGCCGCCGCCTGCCGCAGCGGCCATTTGCCCGGTTTCATCAGCTTGCCCGCCGCGTTCAGCGAGGCCTGGTCGGGCGCGAGCGCCGTCACGCTGTCCAGAGTGATCGTCATGTCTGCCCGAAACCCGCCGCCCACCGACCCATATGCCGTTGACCCTGTACCAGCAGACGAGACCGGCGATCTTTCGGCCGCTTTGCGGCCTATCCGCGGCGCCGTTATCGAACCGGTCCCCGCGAAATGCAACGCATGGGTGGGGTCGGCCAGACCGATATCGGTCTGGCTTGGGGCCATCCCGCTTTCCGGGTGTGCCCCCCGCGCCCGGTTGCTAAAGGGGCGGCGGACCGGATCGACCCGAGGGGGCGCCCATGCGCGACGACCTGATCGACATCTTCCTGGCGGGGGTCCGCCGGGCGGATCCCGCCAAGGCGGTGGCCGCCGCGCTGCCGGAGATGGCGCGGCCAGACGCGATCTGGGCCCTGGGCAAGGCCGCCGTCGCCATGGCGCGCGCGGCGCTGGACCATTGGCCCGGCACGCCGTGCCTGATCGTCACCAATCCCGAAAACGCGGCCCCGGTGGCCGGGGCGCGCATGGTGCTGGGCGGGCATCCGGTCCCCGACGCGGGATCGGCCGAGGCGGGCGAGGCGCTGCTTGGTCGGGCGGCGGCTTTGGGTCCGGGGCAGGTGGCGCTGGTCCTGGTGTCGGGCGGCGGATCGGCCCTGGCGGTGGCGCCGGTCGAGGGCGTGAGCCTGGCCGACAAGGCCGCCGTGTCGCGGCGGCTGCTGGGCGCGGGCTGGGACATCGCCGAGATGAACCTGGTGCGCCAGAACCTGTCGCGGCTGAAGGGCGGCGGCTTGGCCCGGGCGGCGGCGCCGGGCCGGGTCGAGGCGCTGATCCTGTCGGACGTGGTGGGCGACGATCCGGCGGCCATCGCCTCGGGGCCGACGGTCCCGCCGCTGGGCGGGCCGGCGGCGGCGATGGCCCTGCTGAAGCGGCGCGGCCTGTGGGACGATCTGCCCCAAAGCTGCCGCCGCGCCCTGGCGCGCCCGGCCCAGCCGGTGCCGGCGGCGGGCTGGCGGTTGGTCGGCTCGAACCGGCTGTCGGTCGAGGCCATGGCGATTGCTGCGCCCGGCGCCGTTGTCGACCCGGTGCCGCTGGTCGGTGACGTGGCCGTCGCCGCCGGCCGGGTTGCCGAGGCCGCGGGGCGGGGGCGGGGGCTGACGCTGTGGGGGGGCGAGACGACCGTGATGCTGCGCGGCGACGGGCGGGGCGGGCGCAATCAGGAACTGGCCTTGCGGGTGGCGCGGGCGCTGCGAGGCCTGGACCGGCCCTGGGCGTTCCTGTCGGGCGGCACCGATGGCCGGGACGGCCCGACGGATGCGGCGGGCGCGGTGGTGGATGGCGGAACGCTGGCGCGGATCGCGGCGGCGGGGCTGGACCTGGAGGCGCTGCTAGCGCGCAACGATAGCCACCCGGCGCTGGCGGCGGCCGGGGATCTGCTGGTGACTGGCGGGACCGGGACGAACGTGGCGGATCTGCAGATCCTGCGCGTGGGATGAGGCCCCCCTGCGTCCGGCTGCCGGAACGGAAAATCCCATCGGGCCCTGACCGATCCCGGTGGCGCCCTATCTGAACCGCCATGATCGGACGCATCTTTCTTTATCTCGCCGCCGGCGCCGGGCTTCTGGTCGCGGGCGGCGTTCTGTATATCCGGCTGGCAGACATGCCGCCGGAGACCTGGCATGCCGATCCCGAGCGGGGCGAGCGAACCGGCAGGCCCAACGACGTGCTGGTGGCCGAGGGCGGCGATCTGCCGTCGCCGGTCCTGGCCGCGCCGCCCGCCGAGGTGGCCGCCCGGCTGGACGCCATCGCCCTGGCCGAAGCGGGCACCGAGCGGATCGCGGGCTCGCCGGAGGAGGGCTGGATGACCTATGTGCAACGCTCGGCGTTGGTGGGCTATCCCGACGCGGTGTCGGTCAAGGTGACGGCCGAGGGCGAGGGTTCGCGCGTGGCGATCTGGAGCCGGTCGCGCTTCGGCTACCGCGATTTCGGCGTGAACCGGGCGCGGGTGGACCGCTGGCTGGCAGCCTTGCAGCCCTGATGGGCGCCGCGGCTCGGGCCGGGCGCTGTCTGCGCGATCTCATGGCGGGTGGAGCGGCGCCGCAACCGGCGGACTGTCCAGGTGGGGGGCCTGTTGCGCCCGATGGGGCGTCCCAGGTCCGATGGCGAGGTCGGGCCCGACCGGCCGGTGGTCGCGGGGTGTCAGATCCGCGACGCCCGTGGGTCGTCCTGTCGTCTTGCTGCAGCGGGGACGGTATCGGTCGGAGCGGTTAAGGTTCGGTTCGCGTTTGGGGGCGGCGACCGCTCCTCCGTCCTGGCGGACGTCGTCGCTGCGGGCACTCAGGCCAGGCCATTGCGTGTGATTGGACCTTTGCACCAGTGGCGAGCCTCGGGCGCCACATGGCCGGCGTGGACGTATTTGCCCATGCGCAACGGTATCTCGTCTTCCGCGAAGGCGCCGGGATCGCGGATCATGACGCCCTCCGGCCGGTCGGGATCGAAACCGGCGGCACACTCGGTCGAGAGCGTTCGATCGGCACCGGTGTCGAGGCTTGGGCATGGCGGTCGCCCCGGATGGATGATGGTGGTCCCGCCGTTCATCTTCTGGATCACCAGGGCCTCGGGGGCCGGGCGCAGCGCGTCGAGCGAGGCCATGACCTTGTCGTCCGCGCCACGCCCCGGCGAGATCGGCAGGTGATAGGTGCGGCCATATTTGCGCGACCCGCTCAATAGGGCATCGGATGGGCGCGGTGGGTGTCGTCGATGGCCGCGATCAAGGCATCGGACAGGGTCATGTC
>JBCCCB010000128.1:0-10818 GCA_039033775.1 Pseudomonadota bacterium
CGTCTCCAAGGTGGCTGCCAGCAAACGCAATTCCCCGACGGTGATGTCCTGGCTGCCCCGCAAGGCGTTCCAACCGGCCAAGCATTCCAGCAGGGGGACCTGAACCCGACAGGGCGGCATATTGATCGGCTCCGGCCCAGTGGATGGGCCCGCGTCGGCCACCCCGGCGGGCAAAGGCCCAGCCGGGGCTGTCATCGCCCCCGCGCATCCACCGGGTCCAGATCGGGCTGCACCTCCGCGAACCGTTCGGAAGATGACGCCCACGCCAGGCGGTTGTTGATCCGCAGCCGCTTCCCCGCCGTCTTCCCCTTGGCGATCAGCATGCGATCCGCCTGCAACATCGCCAGGCCGCGCTCGACGGACGACAGGGATTGCCCCGTGGCCTCCGCCACCTCCCGTGCCGACACCCCCCGGAATTGGACCGGGTCCAGCACCGACAGCAGGTGCCATAGGGTCCGGTGGTAGCAGGGCGGTCGATCCATCTGCGCCAGGCGCTCGAACGTCGTGTGAAACATCGTCTTGAACCTCGAAGGGTAATTCCGGTGCCGCCGTAGGATCAGGGGCACTTCGGTTGCTTCGTCCTCCGGCCTCGCGTAGGCTCGAAGGGTGGCCTTGGGTTCGTTCGGTACGTTCATGGGGCACGGGGTTTCCCTCAGTTTGAATGGTCAGCACCTTCAATCTAGAGGGAAGCTTCCGCCACCAAAAGCCCGATAACCAGGATTATGTAATTTATAAATTTTGAAAAAACACCTATGCAAAATCTGCGCTTAAAAAATCAACATCTGTGTCAGATGGTTACAGCCGGACCGGAAAAATTTGACCAAAAGGTAAGGAATCCCCCTTACGCAAAGGCAACAAGACGTGTCATGGTCTGAAGGTCTTGTGAGTGATGGCAATTGTGCCAGAGGCTAATCGGTAAGCGGATGTCAGCGCGTTTCCTGACAGCGTGGACCGTCCGATGAATTTCGGGGAGGCTTGGCTGCCGGGGTATAGTCACCCGGTTGCCAAGTACCTAAGACCCGGACCATCTGGAATGGGTCTCGAGGAAGTTGCGACGCCGAGGCGACCCTCGGCGTCGTTTTCTATTCAAGCTAGCCTTGGGCGGCCTTAGCCACTTCCGCCGCAAAGTCTTCCTGGACCTTCTCGATCCCCTCGCCCACTTCCAGACGCGCGAAGCCCGTGATCTCGACACCGGCGTCTTCGGCCGCCTTGCCGACCGTCACATCGGGGTTTACCACGAACGACTGGTTCAGCAGCGTCACTTCGGACATGTACTTCTTCATCCGACCGACGATCATCTTCTCGATGACCTGCTCGGGCTTGCCACTTTCACGCGCGATGTCGATCTGGACCTGACGCTCCTTCTCGACGACGGCCGGATCCAGATCTTCCTCCGACAGAGAGGCCGGGTTGACCGCAGCGATATGCATTGCGACCTGCTTGCCGAAGTCGGTGTTCTCGGCCGACAGAGCGACCAGAACGCCGATCTTGCCCATATCGGGTGCGGCGGCGTTGTGGACATAGGTCACAATCGATGTGCCGGTAAGCTTCTGCATGCGGCGAACATTCATGTTTTCGCCGATGGTCGCGATCTTGTCCGTCAGCGTGTCCTGTACGGACTTTCCGCCCATGTCGGCGGCCAGCAATCCCGGCAGATCGTCGACGGACAGGGCCGCGCGGGCGATTCCAGCAACCATGGACTGGAAATCCGCGTTCTTGGCCACGAAATCGGTCTCGGAATTCACCTCGACGGCGACGCCAATGCCACCATGAACTGCGACAGCCACGAGCCCCTCGGCAGCCGTGCGGCCGGACTTCTTGGCGGCTTTGGCGAGACCCTTGGTGCGCAGCCAGTCGACGGCGGCGGTCATGTCGCCATCGGTCTCGGTCAGCGCCTTCTTTGCGTCCATCATGCCCGCGCCCGTCGTGTCGCGGAGTTCCTTCACCTGTGCAGCGGTGATCGCCATGATCCTTGCTCCTTCAATGGGATATGAAGCGCGGTTAAGGTAACCGCGCCCCGTAGACGTTCCGTGACGGACGTTCAGGCCTCGGCCGGGGCTTCCTCGGCGGGCATGTCGATCTGTGGGTCTTCGGCGGCGCCGGGATCGGCGGCCTCCTCGTCGACGCCTTCCTCCAGCTCACCGATATCGACACCGGCGGCGCCCAACTGGGCGGTCATGCCGTCCAGCGCGGCGCGGGCGACCAGGTCGCAATAGAGCGCGATGGCGCGGGCTGCGTCGTCATTGCCGGGGATGATGTAGTCCACACCGTCCGGCGAGCAGTTCGAGTCGACCACTGCAACCACCGGAATTCCCAGCTTTTTCGCTTCGGCGATGGCCAGATCTTCCTTGTTGACGTCGATCACGAAGATCAGGTCCGGCAGGCCGCCCATTTCGCGGATGCCGCCCAGCGACGCGGTCAGCTTCTGCTGGTCGCGCTCCATGCCCAGGCGTTCCTTCTTGGTGAGACCTTCGCCGCCCTGCTCCATCGCTTCGTCGATGGACTTAAGGCGTTGAATCGAATTGGAAACTGTCTTCCAGTTCGTCAGCGTGCCACCCAGCCAGCGGTGGTTCATGTAGTATTGCGCACAGCGCTCGGCAGCGTCGGCGATGGGCTTCTGGGCCTGGCGCTTGGTGCCGACGAAGAGGATGCGGCCGCCGCGGGCGACGGTTTCCTGGACGACCTGCAGAGCCTGGTCCAACATCGGGACCGTCTGCGTCAAGTCCATGATATGAATGCCATTTTTGGCGCCGTAGATATACGGCCCCATGCGGGGATTCCAACGCTGGGTCTGGTGACCGAAGTGAACGCCCGCCTCGAGAAGCTGACGCAGAGAAAAGTCAGGCAATGCCATGCTTTAGATACCTTTCCGGTTTCATGCCTCGGCGGGGGTTTCGACCAATTGGCCAACCGGTGGACCGTCCGGGGATGTCTCCCCCGGGGGCCCGCCCCCGCCTGTGAAGTGCGCGCGGAGTAGGTCATCGGAACGGGCGAGGCAAGGGCAAAAGAGAAGGGGCACCCCCGGTACACCCGGCGTACACCCCCTGTACAAACGTGCGTTCGTACGGTTCCGTTTACCGGACCTTCACCGCTCCGTGCCTGGGGACCGAATCGTCAGGGGATGATCCGCGTGTATTTGGTGCCTTCCAGCGATGCGCCGGCCAGAAGACCGGCCTGACCGAAGACCACCCCGATGACGGGTGTCAGCAGCGACGTTGTATCGGTGGTCAGCGTCCGGGCATTGGACGAGAAGGCATATTCGATATCCGCCCCGGCCGTGTAGCCCGGCGAGGTGCGGAAATTGTTCAGCGCGGGCTGCGTCATGAAGAACAGCGCATGGCTGTACTGCTGCCCGCCGATCTGAAACCCGACGGAGGCATTGGCGGTGGAATAATAATCGACCGTCACCCCGTCGATGCGCAGCGCGCCACGGCCATAGGCGCCGCCGATGCCGAATCCGGCTTCGGTCACCAGGGGCACCATCAGAATGCCGGCCGCCTTGCCCGCGAGGGTTTGGGTCTCCGGGAGGGTGTCGTACATGAAGTTGAAGGCGGCATCCGTGCGGGAATCGATGCGGTCTGCACCGCCGCTGCCGACACCATTGCCGCAGGCCGCCAGGGCCAGGGGCGCGGAAGCCGCCGCCAAGAAACGACGACGCGAGAATTCGCTCATGGGTTTTGTCCTGTCCAATGTCTGCTCTGCCGGGATCTTCGGCCCCGATCTGGACATAATCTAGCAAAGACCCCCTGCCCTGTCACCTGTTGAAACCCGACCGGTTGACATGGGTCCCGGATGGTCGGGACGGGCTTGGCCGGGGGCCGCAGCGACCTTAACGTCATCGGCGAGAATCCGCTGGAATGTGACGGCGGGACCGCGATGGGGCCGGACGGCGCGCTGATCAGGGGCGTTCGGGACGCCGGAACACGCCGACTCGAGCCGAGTCGGGGCGCCGGATGCTAGGCCGGACGCCAGGGATCGTCGGTGGTGTCGCGGTCCGGTTCTGCCGCGGCCGGACGCGCGCCGGGGGCCAGATCCGGGAAAGCCGCGGCGAAGCGGGCAGCCTGCCGATCGGTCCAGCGGAGCGCGACATGGGTGCCGTCGTCGCGCGCCCGCTCGGCGACGATGGCGCCGGTCTCGTGCAGCCAGGCGCGGGCACGCCCGGCCTCGAAGGGCAGAACCAGAGTGTGGTCCGAGACCGCGTCGCGCAGTTCGCTGTCGATCCGGGCCAGAAGGGCATCGAGCCCCTGCCCCGTGACCGCCGAACCCAGATAGACGTCGTCACGGCGCTTGGCGAGATTGCGGGCCGTCTCGGCCCCGTCGGCATCCAGCAGGTCGACCTTGTTCCACATCTCCAGCCTGGGGATCGCCGGGTCGAGACCCAGGCTATCGAGGATGGTTTCCACGTCCCGGGCCTGGCCCTCGGTTTCCGGGTGGGAAATGTCGCGAACATGGATGACCAGGTCGGCGTCCAGCACTTCCTCAAGGGTGGCGCGGAAGGCCGCGACCAGTTGGGTGGGCAGGTCCGAGATGAAGCCCACCGTGTCCGACAGGATGATGTCGAGCGGACCGCCGCCGGCGCCCGTATCCAGCGAGACCTGGCGCATGGTCGGGTCGAGCGTGGCGAAAAGCATGTCTTTCGCCATGACCTCGGCCCCGGTCAAGCGGTTGAAGAGCGTGGATTTTCCGGCGTTCGTGTAGCCCACTAGGGCGACGACCGGGTACGGTACCTTGGCGCGGGCGGCGCGGTGCAATTCACGGGTCTTGACCACTTTATCGAGCTGGCGGCGCAGCTTGACCATCTGTTCGTCGATGGCGCGGCGGTCGGCCTCGATCTGGGTTTCACCCGGGCCGCCCACGAAGCCCAGGCCGCCGCGCTGCCGTTCCAGGTGCGTCCAGGCGCGGACCAGCCGCGTGCGCTGATAGCTGAGCGCGGCCAGGTCGACCTGCAGCACGCCTTCACGGGTGGCCGCGCGGTCGGCGAAGATTTCCAGGATCAGGCCGGTGCGGTCCAGCAGCTTGACCTTCCAGGCCCGTTCCAGATTGCGCTGCTGGACGGGCGTGACGGCGCCGTCGATCAGGATCAACTCGATCTCGTCGGCCTCGATCCGGGCCTTCAGTTCCTCGACCTTCCCCGATCCGAACAGCATGCCGGGATGGGGTTTGGGCAAGCGCACGATATCGCCGCCCGTGACGTCGAGCCCCGGTAGCGCATGGGCCAGGCTGACGGCTTCGTCCAACGCATAACGCGGATCGCGGCCGGAGCGGTCGCCGGCGCGGGTGTCGGGGTGCAGGACCAGGGCGCGGGTGGGCCGCGCCTCGGTGGAGTGGAGATCACTGGTCGCCAGCGTCGCCCTCGCCCGAATAGAGGTTGATGGGTTGCGACGGCATCACGGTCGAGATGGCGTGCTTGTAGACCAGCTGGGATTGCCCGTCGCGGCGCAACAGCACGCAGAAATTGTCGAACCAGGTAATCACGCCCTGCAACTTGACGCCGTTGATCAGGAAGATCGTGACCGGCACCTTGGTCTTGCGGACGTGATTGAGAAACGCGTCCTGGAGGTTCTGCTTGTCGGTGGCCATTGTTTGGTCGTCCCTTCGGGCGCGCCCTGTATGCGGCAGGGCGTCATTTGATCACGGGCCGTTTATGCGGCGGGCATCGGGAGGCGTCCACCCCCGAAAGGCATGAAATTGACGCGGCACGGCAATCGGCTGCCGATCAGCCGCGCCAGAAATCCGGGTTGAACAGCGCGATCAGGGCGAGTGTCTCGAGGCGTCCAACAACCATAGCGGTCGCAAAGAGAAATTTGGCGGCGTCGCTGATGGTGGCGAGGCTTTGACCCGGGCCGAAGGCGGCGTCGGCCAGGGGGCCGGTGGTCGACAGGCCCGCGATGGACAGGACCAGCGCGGGCTCGAACTCCAGCCCGGTGGCGGCGAGGCCCAGGGTCAGAAGGGCGATTGAGATCGCGAAAAGCATGAAGAAGATCCAAGCCGCCTCGATCCCGCGGGCGGGCATGTGGCGGACGGCGCCGCGGCCGCCGGCGACGGAATGGGGATGGACCAGCAGGTTCATTTCGCGCCGGCCATGGGCGTAAAGCGCGTAGATGCGCAGCAATTTGACCCCGCCCGCGGTGGTGGCCACGCCGCCGCCGAACATGGCGAGGCCCAGCAGAAGGACTGCGGGCGTCTGGAGGCCGGACCAGGCGCGCGCGGCCGCCCATTCGGAGGAGACGAAGCCGGTGGTGGTGAGATGTGAGAGCGTGGTGAAGGCCGCCCCCCAGAGCGCCGCGATGGCGGCGGGGACGTTGGCGCCCATATCGACCTCGAACGCGCCGATCCAGTGGCGCGCGAACAGCGCGGCGGTGACCAGGAGGACGATGGCGGCGGCGATGCGCAGTTCGCGATCCTCGGTCAGGTGGATCAGGCGGCCGCGGTAGAGATCGGCGGAGAAGGTCTGCCGCGAGACGGCGAAGAGCAGGAAGGCGAAAACGGCGATTTCGCCCGGGATCCCGGCGCCGGCGGTCTGGAAGGCGTCCGCGCCGCCGATGCCGGAGGTGGACATGGTCGACATGGCGTGGATGGCGGCGGTCACCGGCGTCTCGCCCAAGGCGGTCAGGATCAGGGCCAGGGCGACGGTGAGGCCGGTATAGGTGGGGATCAGAGCGGCCGCCACACGGCCCAGACGTTGGTCGGAGGTGGCGTTCTGGCCGCCCGAGAAGGCCACGGCGGGCCGGTCGCCGTCATTGTCCTGCACCACCTCGAAGCCGCCCAGGCGCAGGGGCGCCAGGATCGCGGCGGCGGCGATCCAAACCAGCAGCCCGCCCTGCCAGGCGACCAGCGCGCGCCACAGATGGAGCGTGTCCGACAGGCGGTCGGGCTGGAACAGGCTGCCGCCGGTGGTGGTCGCGGCGGCGACCATTTCGAGCCAGACGTTGATGCGCCGCGTGTCGCCGATGATTTCCAGCATGGGCACGGCGGCGATGACCGGCAGGACCGCGAACGCCGATAGCAGCGCGACCAGGTGGCTGCGGGCGATGTTGGCCGATCGGTGTCGGGCGGTGGCCAGGGCGATGCCGCCGGTAAACACCAGGAAGATGGTGCCGTAGTAGAAGAACACCCGGGATTCGAAATGGTCGTCGCGGATCAGGGCATGGATCGACGGCAGATACATCGAGGCCGACAGGATCCCCGTCAGCAGCACGAGAAGCGGCACGCGGGCGAGCGCGTGCCGCATCAGAAGAAGTCCACCTGCACTTGCAGCAGGCGCTCGACCTCGGGGACGTCGGCCGACAGGGCGAAGATGGCGACGGTGTCGCCTTCCTCGATGCGGGTGCCGCCTTGGGGCCGGATGACCTCGCCCGAATCCTTGCCGATGGCGCCGACGATGGCGCCTTCGGGGAAGCTGACGTCGCGGATCAGGCGGCCCGCCAGGGGCGAGGTGGACATGACCTGGGCCTCGATCACCTCGGCCTCGGCATCGCCCACGGAATAGACGTTGCGGACCCGGCCATGGCGCACGTGGCGCAGGATCGAGCTGACGGTGGTCTGGCGCGGGTTGACATAGGCGTCGATGCCCAAGGGCTCCATCAGGGGGACCAGGGTCGGGTCGTTGATCAGCGCGATGGTCTTGTTGCAGCCCGCCGCGCGGGCGCGGACGGCGGCCAGCATGTTGGTCTTGTCGTCGTCGGTCACGGTCAGGACGGCGTCGGCGCGTTCGATGTTGGCCTCGCGCAGAAGCTCGATATCGAGGCCGTCGCCCGACAGGACTATGGTCCGTTCCAGCGATTCAGCCGCCTTCTCCGCGCATTTGCGGTTCCGTTCGATCATCTTGGCGCGGATGCGTTCGGGCGCGGCTTCCAGCGCCTCTGCCACGGCCAGACCCACATTGCCGCCGCCGATGATGACCACCCGCTCCTGCTTGCGGACCTTTTTGCCGAAGATCTCCTGCGTCCGGGAAAGGTCGAGCGAGTTGCACAGGATGTAGACCTGATCGCCCGCCTGAAGCTGGTCGCCCGGCTCGGGCGCGAAGAGCCGTTTGCGCGCCGCGCGGCGCACGCCCACGACCACGGCGCGCAGGGTCGAGAAGAGTTCGGACAATTGGCGCAGCGGCGTGTCGAGGACCGGGCAATTGCCGTCGAGCTGGAGGCCGATCAACGTGGCGCGGCCATCCATGAATTCCTCCACGTCGAACGCTTCGGGCGCGCGCAGGCGGCGCAGGGCGGCCTCGGCGACCTCGCGTTCGGGGCTGATGACCACGTCGATGGGCAGGTGATCGCGGCGGTAGAGATCGGCGCGCATCGCCGCCAGATAGGATTGCGCCCGCAGCCGCGCGATCTTGCGCGGCACGGTGAAGATGGAATGGGCGATCTGGCAGGTCACCATGTTGACCTCGTCCGAGAAGGTCGCGGCGATCAGCATGTCGGCGTCTTCCGCACCCGCCCGTTCCAGGATGTCGGGATAAGAGGCGAAGCCGGTGATGCCCTGGACATCCAGCGTGTCGGTGGCGCGGGCGACCAGTTCGGGGTTATTGTCCACAACGGTGACGTCGTTGCGTTCGCCCGACAGGTGGCGGGCGATCTGCCAGCCCACCTGTCCCGCGCCGCAGATGATGACTTTCATGGAGGGTCCATTGGCGATTGCCGGAAGGGTTTTGTTACGCCCGTCCGGGGGTTGCGGTCAATCGCGGGATTGGCCCGCCTGAGGCCTGCCCCGAGATCGGGCATTGTCGGGCAATCCGGTATGGGTATGCTGGCGCCATGCGATGGATGTTTCCCTTGGTCTTCGTGCTGGCCGGATGCGCGGTTCAGACCGCCGAGACGATCTGGGTGAGGCCCGGAACGCTGGCGTTCGAGGCCGAGCAGGCCACGGTCGCCTGCACCCAGCGGGCGCGGGTCCAGTTCCCCGAGGACCGGGCGATCGAGACCACGCCAAGCGCCGTGATCGGCGTCGGCGTGGGCAATCGGCGCCACCACCACGATCGCCGGTCCGGCGGCGTGTTCGGCGCCGTGGGGGTCGATATCTTCGAGGTCGACCGGAACGAGCCCCGCCGGGACGCCGCCTTTGCGGCCTGTCTGGGGCGGCAGGGATATGCGCCGGTCACCCTGCCGTCGTGCCGTCCGGGCGAAGCGATGCCGCTGGAAAGCCAGCCCTTCGATACGCGCGGATTATGCGTGGCCAACGGTCGCCTGGCGGCTACCCGATAGGCATGCCGCACAACTTGTAGGCTGAAATCCGCGTCCCGGCGCGGCCCAGTTGGCAGAAGTCCGTCGATCCGCCAGGTTTGCAATCTTGCACCTCGACAGGCAGAAGGAGGCGTGATCCGCTTTGGTCTCAGCTCATTTCGTTGCATAACTCATTTCCGAGTGAAACATCCAGATCGCCACCAAATCGCGCGATGCAATCTACTTTGTGAATTTTCTAGGTAAGGGATTTCTGTCAATGACTTACGCAGCTCACGAAGCGCTAGGCCGGACGCAAAGCCGGTTGCCGGATTTCATTATCGGCGGGGCTCCGAAATGCGGAACGACGTCGCTGCATTTCATTCTGGATCAGCATCCGGATGTGGGAATGCCCAAAGCGGAGATTCACTATTTCGATGCGGACGATCCGATCGTCCACCCGGATTTTCTATCGGTGTCGCAGGGCGAGTTGGACTGGTTCGATGTCCGGCCATCGGCCGGCGACAACCTGGATTGGTACGCCTCACGGTTCGCGCCCTTCCAGAATAGGGCGGTCGTGGGCGAGGATTCGACCACCTATCTGTTTTCCGAAGCCGCGCCCGAGCGGATCAACACCATGCTGCCCGACGTGAAGACGATCTTCCTGCTGCGCGATCCGGTGCGCCGAGCCTATTCGCAATATTGGCATCTGATCCGCAGCGCCCGGCTGGCCTGCAGCTTCGAAAAGGCGCTGTCGGCGCATTCGTCGATCATCCTGGGGTCGACCTACGCGCCGCATCTGCGCCGCTATCTGGATCAGTTCGGATCGGACCGCGTGATGGTTCTTCTCTTCGAGGATTTCCTGGCCGATCCGCAGGCTTTCGTGGACCGGGTGACGGGGTATCTGGGGCTGAAGCCGTTGCCCCTGGAGACGGCGGAGACCTGGTTCAACCGCAGCAGCTATCCGCGCTGGCCGCGGGTGCATCGGCTGGCAAATCTGGTCGGGCGGCAGATCGTGGCGGGCCGCTATGCGAACCATATGGGGCAGAAGACCGGGCTGCGGCATCGCGCCTTTCAGAAGCTGCACTATTACTGGTTCGAGCGGTTCAATCCGCTGTTGCTGACGGAGGCGCGGCCGCCGGCCATGCGCCCCGAGACGGCCGGCTATCTGGCGCAGCATTTCTCGGCCCGCAATGCGGGCCTGTCGGAGCTTCTGGGCCGGGACCTGTCCCGCGTCTGGCCGGGCTTCGAGGGCTGAGCCCGGCGCTGGCGCCGATCAGTCGTCGACCCGCGCCACCCGCGCCCCGCCCCGGGCGGCGGTGACCACACCGAGGGATTTGAGCTTGCGGTGCAGGGCGCTGCGTTCCATGCCCACGAAGCTGGCGGTGCGGCTGATATTGCCGCCGAAGCGGTTGATCTGGGTCATCAGGTATTGCCGCTCGAACAGTTCGCGCGCCTCGCGCAGCGGTAGGCTGGCCAGGCTTCCGGTCAGGGTCATTTCGCTGCTGTCGCCGCCGCCATCGGAGGGGCTGGGCAGTTCCGACGGCTCGATCGGCCCCGTGCCGTCGCCCAGGATCAGGACGCGTTCGATGACGTTGCGCAATTGCCGGACATTTCCGGGCCATTGCATGGTTTGCAGCAGGGCCTTGGTCTCGTCGCTGAG
>JBCCCB010000129.1:0-10790 GCA_039033775.1 Pseudomonadota bacterium
ACCGATCCGGTCGCGCCCAGCACGGCAATGCGGGCGGGTGGGGAAAGCATGTCCGTCACGGCCGATCGTCCCCGGTCTGCAATCGCCGCCGTCCGTCGTAGAGCGATAGCCCCCCGCAAGACGGCGCGCCCGCGCCTTCGCTGATGGTCGAGCGGAAGAAGTCGCCGTCCCAGGTCACGCTGGTCACCACCGGGCAGCCCCGGCCGTTGGGCACCATCGACGCGCGGATCTCGCGCCCCGGTTCGGACCGGACGGTGTCGAACCCGGCCCAGGGCCGGGCGCGGAAGGCGGCCAGGATGGCCTCTGCCTCCTCGGACGACAGATCCGGCGCCAGGCGGGCTGGGATGATCTCGCAGATGGCCCGGGTGCCGGGCCGCGTCGGAAATTCCAGTAGCCGCATCTCGAACCGGCCCTCGGGATAGAGCCAGATCCCCGCCGGCACGATATTGAGCGACGTGCGCAGCGGGTCCAGCACCGTGCGGGTGCCGAAGACCGACTCGACCATCTGGTCAATGAGAAAGGGCGGCGGGCGCTGGCGCAGGTCGGTGCCGTCGATGGGGACGTCGTCCAGAACGGCCCGCTCGCACCGGGCGTACAGATCGCGCCATTCCTCGGTCACCGCGCCGACCGGGGGCGCAAGCGCCAGGAGCGCCAGGAGGGGGAGGGCGGTTCGCATCCCGTCAGAGATCCGTGCGTCCGGCCGAGAACAGCGAGGCCCCGCCGCAGGTCAGATCCTCGGCCGTCTCGCTGACGGAAGAGCGGAAATAGCCCCGCGATGGGTCGACGGTCAGGCTGGCGATGACAGGACAGCGCCGCGGATTGCGCTGCACGAGGTCCAGCCCCAGTCGCGTCACCGGCGGCTCGGCGCTCAGCTCCGCGTCCTGCCAACGGCCCGATGCGATGGCCCGGTCGCGCATGTCTTCGAAGGCCGCCAGCAGCGCGGCTGTCTCCGCTTCGGTCATCTCCGGCGCGCCCCGGCGTGGGATGACCTCGCAGATGGCGCGGCTGCCCGAGGCGGTCGGGTACTCGATCAGGCGCATCTCGAACCGGCCCAGCGGATGGGCCCAGATGCCGGTCGGCACCGTCGTCGTCCGCGCCCGCGCCGGGCCCCGTGTGGTGACCCGGCTGTTCCCGATGCTCCGCGATTGCTGCGGCCGCATCATTGGCCTGCGGCCTTCCAACCCCGCCAGGTCCAGCGCCTCGCCCCGCTCCACGGCGATGCCGCACCGGGCCTGTAGGTCGCGCCAATCGGCGATGGGGTCCGCGGCGGTGGATGTGGCGAAAGCGGCCACTGCGAGGGCAGAGAAGGCACCGACAGCGTGGTTCATCCTACCGCGGCGGGTCGGCGGGTTGGACCAGGCCCTTCGTGCTACATAGGCGGCAGCAAATCTGCCCCGCTTCCAGATATGGGTGGTAAGCCGCTGCCCGCGCCTGACCCTGCAACGAGAATCCCGAGAAAGCCTCCGAGGAATGGCAAACTCATCCGCTGAAATCGGAAAACCTCGGCCTCGGTCGGCATGTGAAAACCGCCCTTTCGAACAATAGGCCCCATTGTCGCAAGCGTCGGCACGGCTCCCCAGACGACCTGAAAGAACGAAGCAAGATCGAAGGATGGCGATAACAAGGGAATGAGGAATGCAACGACTGCAAGTGGCAACGCGAGGCGCCATTGCGCCATTGCCTCCCCAATCCTCTCGCACAGGTCGAGGATCCGGCCCATGATCCACGACAGGGGCCACATAATCAGGGAAGATGAACCGGCGGAACGCCGAGGACAACCTCACTCCGCCGCCTCCACCACCGCTTCCGGCGATTTGGCCGACACGGGCACCACCGCTGCGTCAACCAACTTGACCGTCGCCTTGATCTTGCCCTTCCGACCGTCCTCATACGTCACCTCGGTCTCGGTATAGACCTCGTCCGCGCCGCCATAGAGGCCTTCGATCAGGTCGGCATACTTCTCCTCGATGATCCGCCGCCGCACCTTCTGGGTCCGCGTCAACTCGTCGTCGTCGGCATCGAGCTGCTTGTGCAGCACCAGGAAGCGGCGGACCTGGCAGCCGGACAGCATCTCGTCCTCGGCCACGGAGCGGTTCACATTCTCCACATGGCCCTTCATGATCTCGATCACCCGGGGATGCTGGGCCAGCTCCTGGTAGGAGGCATAGGCGATGTTGTTCCGCTCGGCCCAATTGCCGACCGCCGTCAGGTCGATGTTGAGGAAGGCCACGCAGTCTTCGCGCCCATTGCCGAAGACCACGGCCTCGTAGACCTCGGGGAAGAACTTCAGCTTGTTCTCCACGAACTTGGGCGCGAACAGCGCGCCCGACGCCATCTTGCCCACATCCTTCGCCCGGTCGATGATCCGCAGATGCCCCGTATCGGGTTCGATGAACCCGGCATCACCGGTGGCGACCCAGCCCTCGGCATCCTTGGTGGACGCTGTGCTTTCGGGGTTCTTGAAGTATTCCACGAACGAGCCGGGCGAGCGGTAGAACACCTCACCGCTCTCCGCGATCTTCAACTCCACCCCCGGCGTCGGTGTGCCAACGGTGTCGGACCGGACCTCGTGGTCCTTCTGCTGGGTGATGAAGACCGAGGCCTCGGTTTGGCCGTAGAGCTGCTTCAGGTTGATCCCGATGCTGCGGTAGAAGTCGAACAGTTCCGGCCCGATCGCTTCCCCGGCCGTATAGCCCACGCGGACGCGCGACAGCCCCAGCGTGTTCTTCAAAGGCCCGAACACGGTCAACTCGTTGAACCGGTACTTCAACCGATCCAGGAACGGGACCTCCTCGCCATCCAGGATCATCGGCCCAATCGTCTTGGCATGGGCCATGGCCCGGTCGAACATCCGCTTCTTGGCGGGCGCGGCGTCCTCCATGCGGATCATGACGTTGGTCAGCTGGGTCTCGAACACGCGGGGCGGGGCGAAATAATAGGTCGGCCCGATCTCGCGCAGGTCGTGCATGACGGTGTCCGCGCTCTCGGGGCAGTTCACACAGAACCCGGTGACCATGGCCTGGCCCACCGAGAAGATGAAATCCCCCACCCAGGCCATGGGCAGATAGGCCAGGATGTCGTCCGCCTGCCGCAGCCCGTCGAACTCGGCCGAGGCCACCGACGTCTTCACGATATTGTCGTGGCTCAGCACCACGCCCTTGGGTCGCCCCGTCGTGCCCGACGTATACAGCATCACGCAGGTCGTCGCGCCCGTCTGCTGGGCGCGGCGCCGATCCATCTCGGCGCGATCTTCCTTGCGCCCGGCTTCCCGCAGCGCCTTCATCGACGACAGATGCCCGTGATCGTATTTCCGCAGACCGCGCGGGTCGAGGAACACGATATGGCGCAGCCCCTCGATCCGGTCCTGCACCTCCAGCACCTTGTCCACCTGCTCCTGATCGGCGGCGATCACGAATTTGGCCGAGCAATGGCCCAGCACATAGGCGATCTCCTCGCCCACCGCGTCTTGGTACAGCGGCACCGGGATCGCGCCCGCGCATTGCGCCGCGACCATGGCCATATAGAGCTCGGGCCGGTTGCGGCCGATCACGGCCACATGCTCGCCGATCTCGATCCCCATGGCGATCAAGCCGCGCGCCACCTCCTCGATCTCGTCGCGGGCCTCCGTCCAGGTCCATTCCTGCCAGATGCCGAATTCCTTTTCGCGATAGGCGGGGGCGTTGCCGAACTTCGCGGCATTGCGATCCAGATATTCCGGAAGCGTCCGCAAGGCGGTCTGCTGGCTCATCCTGTCCTCCCCCAAGGTGGCGGCCCCCCTCCTCCCAAAGACGGGCCTGCCATGGCACATAGCATGGCGGGCGATTCCTTCCCGGATATTTCCGAAACCTAACGAATTGTAACAGCCCGGCAGGGCGGTGGAGCCAACCGATGACCACACCCGACCTCTGCCGTCTGATGGCCCGCTACAATGCCTGGCAGAACCGGTCCCTGATCGCGGCGGCCGACACGCTGGACGACGCGGCCCGCTGGCGGGATCGCGGCGCGTTCTTCGGCTCCATCGCGGCGACGCTGAACCACCTGCTCCACGATGATGCGCTCTGGCTCGCCCGGTTCGCAGGCGATCCCCGGCCGGAAGATCGCCTGCCCACTGCCGTCGATACCCCATCCGACTGGCCTGCCTACAAGGCTGCACGCCAGATCCGCGACGCCGAAATCACCGACTGGGCCGCGTCACTGACCCCAGACACGCTGACCGGCGTGCTGGTCTTTCACCCCGGCGGCGGGTCCGAGCGGGTCGAGAAATCCCGCGCGCTCTGCGCCGCCCATCTGTTCAATCACCAGACCCACCATCGTGGCCAGGTCCACGCCATGCTCACGGCCGCCGGCGTGTCGCCCGGCCCCACCGACCTCGCCGCGCTGACCTAGCGGCCTCACCGCTTCGTCCGATCCGCCAGGCGCGGCCAGCCCGGGCGTCGCGCTGCGTCCCAGTTGCGACCCACGCCCCCGGTGATACCGTCCCCCGGCGAGGAGGGCGCATGAGCGACCGAAGAGCCACCACCGCAAGACTGACCCAAGCCGGCCTGAACCTGATCGGCCAGGCTCTGTCGATTTACGACGCGGATCTGCGGCTGGCCGTGTCGAACCGCATGTACGCCACCCTGTTCGACCTGCCCGACCACCTCACCAAGCCCGGCGCCACCTTCGCCGATACGATCCGCTTCCTGACGGAACGGGGCGAATACGGCCCCATCGACGATGTCGACGCCAGCATCGCCGAGCGCGTGGCCCAGGCCCGAGCCTTCGAGCCCCACTACCTGGAACGCATCCGTCCCACCGGCCAGGTCATCGCCGTCGAAGGCTCGCCGCTGCCCCAGGGCGGCTGGGTGACCGTCTATACCGACATCACCGCCATCAAGACCCAGGAACGCTTGCTCCGCGCCCGATCGGAAGTGCTCAGCGAACAGCTGCTCGCCCGCGCCGAGGAACTCGGCCAAGCCAACCGCCAGCTCGCCGCCTCCAACGCCGCCCTGGATGCGGCCCGGCGCGAGGCCACCGAGATGGCCGCCCGGATCCGGCTGACGACAGAGATGCTGCCCGCCCATATCGCGCGGCTCGATCAAGACCGGCGCTACACCTTCTCCAACCGCCGTCTGGCGGCCGTGATGCCCGGCGCCAAGGCGGACATCGTCGGGCTGACCATGGAAGAGGCGCTTGGCGCCCAAAGCTACGCCGTGATCGCGCCCCACCTGACGCGCGCCCTGGCGGGCGAGTCGGCCTTGTTCGAGCTGACCCACGAAGCTTCGTCGCGCCGCATCCGGGTCAGCTTCACGCCCGACGCGGCCGACGGAGAGGTGACCGGCGTCTACGCCCTGTCCGTCGACGTCACCGAAGAGGCCCAGGCCCGCGCCGCCCTGGCCCAATCGGCCGGGCGCCAGGCGGCGGCGCAGCTGACCTCCGGCATGGCCCATGATTTCGCCAACCTTTTGACGGTGATCCTCGGGTTGAAGGACAAGCTCTGCGGCATGGACCTTCCGCAGAACGCCCGGGCTTCGGTCGACGCCATCGGCATGGCGGCCACCCGGGGCGGCCACCTGATCGACCAGATCGCCTCGCTTTCGGGCCCCCGCGACCTGCGTCCCCGCGCCACCGATCTTCGGGTCTTCCTGTCGGAACTGACCGTCCTGGCCGACGCCTCGCTGCCGGATGCGGTCACGCTGCGGACCCAGGTCGATGGCCTGAAGGACCCGGTCCTGCTGGACCCCGACGCGCTGCGGGACGCGGTGCTGAACCTGGTCATCAACGCGCGCGACGCCGTGGCCGGCAGCCCCGGCCGCATCACCGTCAGCGCGCGGCCGATCCGCGACACCTGGATCGAGATCGAAGTGGCCGATACCGGCTCCGGCTTTTCCGCCCAAGCGTTGGAGAAGGCGGCCCAGCCCTTCTTTACCGAGAAGGGCGAAGACGGCACCGGGCTGGGCCTGTCCATGGTCTACGATGTTGTCAAGCTGGCCGGCGGCCGGACGCGGCTGGCCAACGGGCCCGACGGGGGCGCGGTCGTGACCATGCGGCTGCCGTTCCGGCGGCCGCCCAAGGGCCCGGCCCCGACCATGGTCCTGCTGGTCGAGGATGCCGTCCATATCCGCGAGGCGGTGCGCGACCGCCTGGTCGATGCCGGTCATGCCGTCCTGGAAGCCGCCAGCGTTGCCGAGGCGCGCGACCTCATGGATATCGACGGGATCGGGCTCGTCCTGTCGGACATCATGCTGAAGACGGATCTGACCGGGCTCGATCTGGCCCGCGACGCCAAGGCCCGCAACCTGCCGGTGGCGCTGATGACGTCGTTGCCCACGGACGCGCCCCTGTTCCGGGAAGCGGCGACCGACTGGCCGGTGCTGCGCAAGCCCTTCTCGGTCGAGAAGCTGGCGGCGGTGCTCGCGTGACGGGACGGACGCGGTGACCGCGACCGTCGCCATCCTGGACGACGATCCGGCGCTGCGCACGCTGTTGGCCGAAGCCGTCGCCCAGGCCGGTTGGACCCCCCAGACCTATGCCCGCGCCGATGCCTTCGAGGCGGCCCTGCGCAACGCCATGCCCGATGTCTGCCTGGTCGATCTGGGCCTGCCCGACCGCGACGGCCTGGCGGTCGTGTCCCGCTTGGCGCTGGAAGGCGGCGCGGCGATCATCATCATTTCGGGCCGGGGCCAGGTCCAGGACCGGATCACCGGGCTCGAACTCGGGGCCGACGACTACGTCGTCAAGCCCTTCGAGCCCGCCGAGATCATCGCCCGCATCCGCGCCCGCCTTCGCAAGGCCGCGCCGCCGTCGCGCTCCATTGCCATCTTCGGGGCCTTCACGGCCGATTTCGACCGCTTCACCCTGTCGGGTCCCCTGGGCGATCAGCCGCTCAGCCAGGCCGAGGCCGAGGTGCTCCGCCTTTTCCTGGACCGCCCCCGCCGCCTTCTGACCCGGGCGGACATGCAGGAGGCGTTGGGCGGCACCGCCGGGGCGAGTTTCGACCGGGCCATGGATGTCCGCATCTCGCGGCTCCGCGCGAAGCTGGGCGAAGATCCGAAGAATCCGGCGCTGCTCAAGACAATCTACGGAGCCGGATACATCTTCCTGGGCGAGGTGGTTTGGCGTTGAGCGGCTCGTGCGGTCGACCGGTCCCGACTGCATTTCCCCGGACTGAACGGCGCCGGTTTGCCTGTGATCCGGTCCCTGGTCGGACCGCCCCAACGGTCCGGCGACGGACCTGCGGCTTCGACTTGCCTCCGGCCCATCCGAAGCGAGATCGGCGGCGCCGGATCAGAATCCTATCGCCACCCAAAGGATGGCCAGGGCAGCGGACCGTCAAGCCAACGCAACAACCGCCCGATGCAACACCTCCAGGCATGTCACCAAATCCGCCTCGCCCGTATCCTCGTCGAAGGCGTGGCTGATCCCCCCGATCGACGGCGCGAACAGCATCCCCACCGGAAGCACCCGCGCCACATTGGTCGCGTCGTGCAAGGCCCCCGACGGCATCTGGCGCCAACGGCCAGGCGCCACCGCCTGGGCCGCGTCCGCTAAAACCCCGCGTAGACGTTCATCCATCGCCACCGGCGGAAGGGACGACATGCCCGAGATCTCCGATACCAGGCCATTCGCCGCAGCGGCACGGGCGATGGCCTCTCGGATGACGGCTTCCATCCGGTCCAGCCGATCGGCCTCCGCATCGCGCCATTGAACCGTGAACCGCACCCGACCCGGGACCGCCGACGGCGCGTTCGGATGCAGGCTCACATGCCCGATCGTCCAGACCGAGGCCGGGGTGACCACGTTCCGCAACCCGTCCCGGATCGCGGCATCCGCTGCGGTCAACCCCCGCAACGCATCGGCCCGCAAGGCCATCGGCGTGGTCCCCGCATGGTTCTGTCGCCCCGTCATTTCGACCGTCACTTGTCGCAACCCCACGATGGCGGTCACGACCCCCACCGCCTCATTGGCGTCGTCCAGCACCGGCCCCTGCTCGATATGCGGCTCCAGATAGCAGCGGAACCGCCCCGGGTCGGGCGGGGCCCCCGTGGCCGGCAAGGCTTGCCTCGCCGCGCCGAAGGTCACGCCGTCCAGATCCCGCAAGGCGTCCGCCTCGGCCAGGGGCAGGGCGCCGGACCAAATCTCCGATCCGGTCGTCGCGCCGAACCGTCCTTCCTCGTCCTGGAAGGCCACGACCGACACGCCCGGCCGCCCCCGCGCGACGTCCAGCCCCGCGATCACGCCCAGGGCCCCGTCCAGCCAGCCCCCCTCGGGCTGCGTATCGATATGCGATCCGATCAGGATCGGCCCGCCCAGGCCCCAGACATTGCCCGCCCCGTCGATCCGCGCCTCCAACCCGGCCGCGCCGAACCGCTCCGCCAGCCAGAGCCGCGCCCGAACGTCATCGGCATCGAAGGCGCGGCGCACCACGCCGGTCCCCCGCGCGCCGATGGCGCGCAAGGCGTGCAGGTCGGACAGGAAGCGGGCGGGGTCCAGGGCCATGCTCACCTGCTCCTTCGCGCCCCGTCTCGATCCGGCAAGGCGGACCCCGGCATCACTGGTCCGAAAATCCGCCTATCCCCGACGTCGATGCAGGCGCCTCGTTCGCAAGGAAGCCTGCATCTCGACGCGACCCCGTGGCCGTGACGTCTGCGCCCCCTCAAACCTCTTCCACCATCGCCACGCCGGGCAGCGACCGCAGCGCGCCCTTCACCTGCGGATTGACCGGATAGAGGTCGGGCAGACGCATCTCCACCTCGCCCGGCAGGTCGTCGCCCAACAGACAGACATGCATGGGCCCGCGCCCCCGCGCGCCGCTCTCGCCCGACAGCCGCTCCAACAGCCCGCGCAGCGGCGCCACCGCGTCCCCGGCCTCCAGAAACACCCGGAGCCCGATCTGCGGCGCCGCCTCCACCGCGTCGTCCATGGGGGTCACGGCGCGGCAGAGCAGCTTCAACTGATCCGCCTCCTGCGTGGCCTCCACCTGCAAGATCACCCGGCAGCCAGGCTCCAGATGCTGCCGCGACGTGTCCAGCGTGTCCGAGAAGACCATGGCCTCATAGGCGCCCGACGGATCCGAGCATTGCAGGAACGCGAAGCGGTTGCCCCGCGCCGACTTCCGCTCCTGCCGCGAGGCGACCACGCCGGACAATTTCGCGACCGCCGCGCCACCATTTGCCAACCTGGCTTGGATCTCGGCCAAGGTCTCGACCTTCTGGCGTTTGAGCGACGGCATGTAATCGTCCAGCGGATGGCCCGACAGGTAGAATCCAATTGCGATGAACTCCTCCGCCAGCCGCTCCGCCGGCAGCCAATCGTCGCGATCGGCGAGGCGCGGCTCGGGCAAGTCCTCGCCCGCCTCGCCGAACAGAGACACTTGGTTCGACGCCCGCTGCTCATGGATCGCGGCCGAATAGCCCACCAACCCGTCCAGCGCGTCCAGCACCCGCGCCCGGTTCGGGTCCAACTCGTCGAACGCCCCGGCCCGCGCCAGCATCTCCAAGGGCCGCTTGCCGACCCGCTTCAAATCCACCCGGCGGGCCAGATCATAGAGCGTCGAGAACGGCTTGCCGCCCCGCCCCTCGACCACCAGCCGCATGGCCTCGACGCCCACATTCTTGAGCGCGCCCAAGGCATAGACCAGCTTGCCGTCATCCACGGTAAACGTCGCCTCCGACCGGTTCACGCAAGGCGGCACGATCTCCAGGCCCAGCCCGCCCCGCTCGACGGGCTTGCGAACCTCTTCGGCATAGACGCCCAGCTTGTCGGTCAGATGGATGTCGGAATTCATGATCCCGGCCATGAACTCCACCGGGTGGTTCGCCTTCAGCCAGGCCGTCTGGTAGCTGACTACAGCATAAGCAGCCGCGTGGGACTTGTTGAACCCGTAATTCGCGAACTTATCCAGCAGACGCCACACCTCGTCGGCCTTCTTCGCATCCACCCCGTTCTTGGCCGCGCCTTCCAGGAAGATCGGCTTCTGCGCGTCCATCTCGGCCTGGATCTTCTTGCCCATGGCCCGGCGCAGCAGGTCGGCGCCGCCAAGCGAATAGCCCGCCATCTCCTGGGCGATCTGCATCACCTGTTCCTGGTAGACGATGATCCCCTGCGTCTCGTCCAGGATATGGTCGATGGACGGGTGCAGCTTGTCGCGCGCGCTCAGCCCGTTCTTCACCTCGCAATATTTCGGAATGTTCTCCATCGGCCCCGGCCGATAGAGCGCCACCAGTGCCACGATATCCTCGATGCAGGTCGGTTTCATGCGCCGCAGCGCATCCATCATCCCCGTGCTTTCCACCTGGAACACGGCGACGGTGTTGGCAGAGGCATAGAGCTTGTAGCTCGCCTCGTCGTCCAGCGGGATGGCGTTGATGTCGTTCTCGGTCCCGGGCGCCGGGTCATAGATGACCCGGCCATCCGCCGCGACATGAATGTCGCGGCCCTGGGCCCGGATCAACGCGACCGCGTTTTGCACCTGGGTCAGGGTCTTCAGCCCCAGAAAGTCGAACTTCACCAGCCCGGCCTGTTCCACCCATTTCATGTTGAATTGCGTGGCGGGCATATCTGAACGCGGATCCTGATAGACAGGCACCAGCTCATCGAGCGCGCGATCGCCGATCACCACGCCCGCCGCGTGGGTGGAGGCATTCCTGAGCAGCCCCTCGACCTGCATGCCGTATTTGAGTAGCCGGTCGACAACCTCTTCACTCCGAGCCTCTTCGCGCAGGCGATCCTCCTGCGCCAGCGCCTGTTCGATGGAGACGGGTTTCACCCCTTCCACCGGGATCATCTTCGACAGGCGATCCACCTGCCCA
>JBCCCB010000130.1:0-10706 GCA_039033775.1 Pseudomonadota bacterium
CCTTTCTTGCCCGGAAGAAGCGGCCCGATGATCGCCCACTGCCTGTCCGTCAGAACCCGCCTGCTCATGATCGCCTCCCGTTTGCGATCTTGAATCAGACAAGCAGACGCCCGTGAATCCTCAAATGCAGACGCCGCCTAGGGCTGCGACAGGAATTGCGGTTGCAGCACCACGACGGTCGGGCGGTCCGGAAGAGTGCGAAGCGAGACCTCGATGTGAGAGCTGTCGCGAATGTCGATGGCGAAGTCCTCGGACATGCCCCCAAGAAAACGATCCAGCGACATGCGGCCCCACCAATGCATGGGGATCACGACCGACGACCGCAGTCGTTGCAGCACCCGCGTCATCGTCGGCAGATCCAACGTCAACCCGCCATCGACCGGCGCCATGACTACGTCCAAGCGGCCGATGGCGGCATATTGCGCCTCGGTGGGCTCGTGATGCAGGTGACCCAGATGACCGATGCACAGACCCTCGACCTCGAAGATGAAGATGGAATTGCCGTTCTCTTCGCGCCCGTCGCCCGCGGTCGAGCGGATATCGGTCGAGACGGAGCGGACGACCATCTCGCCCAGATCGACCCAATGGTTCGCGGGCTCCCCAACGCGTTCGGACCAGCCGGGTAGGACATGGTCAATCGCCGGGTCGGGATTGGCCGTCCAATGGGTGCTGTGCGCGCGGTTCATGGTGACCACGTCGGGCGGCGGGACACTGCCGATGAAGCCATTGTA
Organism: Pseudomonadota bacterium; assembly: GCA_039033775.1. GTDB lineage: Bacteria > Pseudomonadota > Alphaproteobacteria > Rhodobacterales > Rhodobacteraceae > Jannaschia. The sequence goes on from JBCCCB010000130.1 coordinate 732, forward strand.
ATCGGTGACCGCGCGCAGCCCGCCCTTGGTTTCCAGAAGGAACATGGCGTGATCGACGAAGTTGAGCCGAACCGTGAAATCCTCCAGCGGGGCGCCGTAGCTGGCCTTCCGGATGTATTCGATACCGGGCGCTTGGGCGATGGCGATGCAGTGGCTGGGGCGTCGGTCTTGGTCCTGGGCCAAGGCGGGGCCGGCCAGCAAGAGAACGGCGGCGAGGGCTCGGAGCATGGGCGTCTCTCCTGTTCGATGCGACAGGAAATAGGACGCTGCCGGGCGGGGGACAGGTACGATCGGTCGCGGGTGGGGCAGACCCTTTTGCGAAGGGTTCGAAAAGTCCGTTCTTGAAGGATGTCTGTCCCGAAGGAGTTAGATACGAGATATGCCGCAGACCTTCGTCACCGACCGTCTGATCCTGCGCGGGATACGCCGCGACGATGCGGAATTGATCGCGGCCCTGCTGTCGCGGGCGGATGTGCGCCGCTTCCTCGGGGGACCGGTGCCCGCGGATCACGTCGCGGGCCGTGTTGCGCAATACGTCAAGCTGGGACCGGACCAGACAGCCTGGATCGTGCAACTCAAGGTGCCGAAGCGGGCCATCGGGATGGTGATCCTGGCGCCCCATCACGACGAACCGGACCCGGAACTCTCCTATCAGTTTCACCCCGACACCTGGGGACAGGGATATGCCACCGAGGCGACCCGGCGGGTGCGCGATGTTGCGCTCAAGGGTCTTGGACATGCCCGGCTGGTCGCGGAGACGCAGGTCGCCAATGTCGCGTCGCGCCAATTGTTGGAACGGTTGGAGATGTCCGAGACCCGTCGGCTGGTCCGGTTCGGGGCCGATCAGGTGATCTATTCGACCTGACCTTGGGGGAAAAGAGGCCGGACGCCAAGCGTCCGGCCTCCGGAGAGGTCAGGCCTCGACGGCCTCGACGTCGTCTCTCGGCTCCGCCTTGGCGAAGGACAGGGCGATGGCGGTAATGCCCATGCCCACGACGAAGAGAAAGGTATCCACGTCCAGCGGGCCGGACGCGATCATGGTGCAGACGTTCATGGCAGACTCCGTGTTACTGCGACGGGCTCGACCTAGCGGCGCAATCTGTCGGAATTTGGGCGGCGATCACGTATCCGCCCGACCTCGACGGTCCGAACGGAGCTGGGCATACAGAACATGGTTCCGCCACCGTCCGGCAATCTGAAGATAGGCCTGGGCGACGCCTTCATACTTGAAACCGGCCTTTTCCAACAGACCGCGCGAGGCGGTGTTCTCCTCCAGGCAGGCGGCTTCGACGCGGCTGAGATCCAGGCGCCGGAAAGCGTGGTGCGACAGGGCCACGATGGCCTCGCGCATGTAGCCCTGGCGGGCATGGGGTTGGCCGATCCAATAGCCCAGTGTCGCCGATTGGGACGGGCCGCGGCGGATGTTGTCCAGCGTGATCGCCCCCAGCACGGCACCATCGGTCTTCCGCGTCAGGAACAACGCCAGCGCCGCGCCCTGGGAATGGCTCCGCTGGGCCCAATAGACCCGGTTCGTGAAGGACTTGCGCGACAGGTGATCGTCGGCCCAGGCGGGCTCCCAGGGTTGCAGGAACTGGGCCGATTGCTCCCGCAAGGCAACCCAGGCGCGATAGTCGGAATGCTGCGGCAGGCGCAGGATCAGACGATCCGTTTCGATCCGCGGGCGGCGGAAGGTCGCGAACATCACGCGGCGAGCCGGGCCTTGAGTGCCGCGGCATCGGGTGCGCGATCCACCGGACCATAGAGCGCCAGCGCCGGCTCGCCTTGGGTCAGGGCCTCGGCATGGGCGCGGATAGCGGCCATGTCGACGGCGTCGATCTTCTCGACAGCTTCCGACAACGGCGGGACGCGGTCCCACACCGCGACAACACGGGCTAGGCGTTCCGCACGGGACGACGGGGATTCGAGCCCCATCAGCATGCCCGATTTCATCTGCGCCCGGGCGCGCGCGATCTCCGCCTCGGACATGTCGTCGGCGGCGCGCTTCAGCTCGTCGATGGTCAAAGTGGCAAGGCCCGCGATATCGTCCTCGCCCGTCCCCGCGTAGATCGTCAGCAGGCCCGTGTCGGAATAGGCGCCGACGGAGGCGAAGATCGTGTAGCACAGCCCCCGCTTCTCCCGCGCTTCCTGGAACAGCCGGGACGACATGCCGCCCCCCATGGCGCCCGCGAAGACCTGAGCGGTGTAGATGGCATCGTCGCGATAGCCCGGCTGGGCGAAGCCGAGCGCCAGGTGGGCCTGTTCCAGGCCCTTCACGTGGCGCGCCTCGCCGCCTTGGAACAGCGACGGGATCGGGTCGGCCTGGGGCTGAGGTTTCAGATGCCCCAGCAGCGCCTCGGCCTGGCGGACGATGGCCTCGTGATCGACGGCCCCGGCGGCCGACAGGATCATCTGCTCCGGCCCGTAATGCTGCCCTGTGAATTGGCGCAGGTCATCGCGGGTGAAGGCCTGCACGCGCTCGGAGGGGCCCAGGATGGTGCGGCCCATGGGTTGCTCGGGGTAGGCCGCCTCTTGCAGCCAGTCGAAGATGATGTCGTCGGGCGTATCCAGCGCCTGACCGATCTCCTGCAGGATGACGCCACGCTCTGTCTCGATCTCATCTTCCAGGAAGATGGGGTTGAGGACGATGTCCGAGATCAGGTCCAGCGCCAAGGGCACGTCGTTGTCCAGAACACGGGCATAATAAGCCGTCACTTCCCGAGACGTGTAGGCGTTGATGTAGCCGCCCACATCCTCGATCTGCTCGGCGATCTGCAGGGCCGTGCGCTGTTCGGTGCCCTTGAAAGCCATGTGCTCCAGGAAATGGGCGATGCCGTTCTGCTCGGGCGCTTCGTGGCGCCCCCCGGCGCCGACCCAGATGCCGACGCTCGCGGATTCGAGGCCCGGCATATGCTCAGTCACGATGCGCAAACCGTTGGACAGGCGGTGGAGCTGCGTGGTCATGCGGCGCGCTTCTCTTCGATCAGGGTTTCGACGGCGGCCAGGTCGTTGTCGACGCGGGTCAGGCGTTCGTCCCGGTCGAACAGGTCGGCCATGCGGGGCGGAAGCGGCGGGCGGTTCCCGGTGGCGGCCTCGACGGCGTCGGGGAACTTGGCCGGGTGGGCGGTGGCGAGGGTGATCATGGGGGTTCGGCCCAGGTGATCCTCGGCGACTTTCACGCCGACGGCGCTGTGCGGGCAGAGCAATTCGCCAGTGCGCTTGAGGTAGTCGGTGATGGCTTGGGACGTCTCGGCCTCGGACGCGCTGCCGGAGATGTAGGTTTCCCGCAGGGCTTGGAGCGCCCCTTGGGACACTGTGAAGCCGCCAGCTTTGAGTTCGTCCATGAGCTGGGCGACCGCCGCGCCATCACCATCATAGGCCAGGTGCAGGGCGCGTTCGAAATTGCTGCTGACCTGGATGTCCATGGAAGGGGAAATGGAGGGCTCGACCGTGCCGGGGCGATAGGCGCCCGTGGTTAGGCAACGGTGCAGGATGTCGTTCTGATTGGTTGCGACGACTAGACGCTCGATGGGCAGGCCCATGCGCTTGGCGATATGGCCCGCGAAGATGTCGCCGAAATTGCCAGTGGGGACGGCGAAGCTGACAGGCCGGTGGGGCGCGCCAAGGGCCGTGGCGGCGGTGAAATAGTAGACGACCTGGGCAAGCACCCGGGCGAAGTTGATCGAGTTCACACCCGCCAAGCCGACCCGGTCACGGAACGGGAAGTCGTTAAACATGTCCTTCACGCGGGCCTGGCAATCGTCGAAATGGCCCGTCAGGGCGAGGGCGTGGACATTCGCCTCGGACGGGGTGGTCATCTGGCGGCGTTGGACGTCCGAGACGCGGCCATGGGGGTAGAGGATGAAGACGTCGACCGCATCGAGGCCGCGGAAGGCTTCGATGGCCGCGCTGCCGGTATCGCCAGAGGTCGCGCCCACGATGGTGACGCGGTCGCCTCGGCGCGTGAGGCTCGCCTCGAACATCCGGCCGATCAGCTGCATGGCGAAGTCCTTGAAGGCCAGCGTCGGCCCGTGGAACAGCTCCAGCAGGTGGTGGTTCGGGCCCAATTGGACCAGCGGCGCCCGCGCGTCATGCCCGAAGCCCGCATAGGCGCGGGCGACCATGGCAGCGAAATCGTCCTCGGCGAAGGCGTCGGCCACGAAGGGCGCCATGACGCGCACCGCCACCTCCTCATAGGGCAGCCCGGCCAGGGCGGCGATGTCGCCCGGGGACAAAACGGGCACCTCTTCGGGCACGTAGAGACCGCCATCGCGGGCGAGGCCGGTCAGCATCGTGTCCTCGAAGCCCAGAACGGGGGCCTGTCCGCGGGTGGAGACGTAGCGCATGGGGGTCCTTCTCAGGCGGTGCGGCGCGTCATACGCCACAGCAGGAACACTGTCATCCCCAGCCAGACGATGGCCAGCCCGAACCACTGGATCGCGTATCCCAGGTGGTTGTTGGGGATGCCCTCGGTGCCGACGGGCAGCGGGCGCGGCCCCGCTTCAGGAACCACGGTGCGGGCAACGATCATCACCGGCTCGGTCCCCAAGACCTCCGCCATCGCAACGGTGTCGCGCCCAAACCAAGTGGTGCCATCTGGGTCGGGCGTCCCGGCTTGGACGTCGTCGGGCCAATCGAGGTTACCCACGATGTCTATGGGGCCGTTCGGCAGGTCCAATTCGCTCGCGTTGAGCGGCACCAACCCCAGATCCACCAAGATCCGCCGCTCGCCCACCGCCAGCGGCGCGATGACGCGGTAGCCCGATCCGCCCTCGCGCCAGGCGCCCAGCACGCGCAAGGTTTCCCCGGCGACGGTCCCGGTCACAGTGACGGGCTGGAACCGATCCCTGCTGGCATCGGGCGTCTCGGGCAAGGGCACGGGCGCGGCAACGATCTTTCCCTCGATCTCGGCCAAGACGCCTTCCTTCCACTCCAGCCGGTCCAATTGCCATAGGCCGAGCCAGACCAGGACGCCGGTGCCCAAAAGACCGAACAGCAAGGGAAGTATCAGGCGCATTCGTGACCTGTTCGCTAGCTGCGAGGCGCTTTGACGTAGGGCAAGCCGATGCCGTGTTCGCGGCAAGTCTCCTCATACTCGCCGAGTAAACCCCGGAGCGCCTCCAGCACATACTCTATCTGTGCAGTCCATTCTTCAGGATCCAATTCTCGATCGACCCGCTCAAGGTCGGCGACGTAGGTGTGCAACGTGTCTCCTTGTAGGACAACAGCTGGAAAAGGCCGGCCTTGCATATGCACAACGCGATGGGACAACTGCATGACTTCTGTGGGTCGCTCAGTCATCTCCCAGTCTCCCCAAAACGAATAACGGCGCGAGCCCCCCCGCGCCGCGACATACGGGGTCAACCCCGCATGAACCTCCCGTCGACCGGAGGTCCGCCAGGCTCAGGAGCCCCAGATATAGATCGAGGCGAAAAGGAACAGCCAGACCACGTCGACGAAGTGCCAATACCAAGCGGCGGCCTCGAACCCGGTATGGCGCTCTGGCGTGAAGTGGCCGGACATCAGGCGGAACAGGCAGACCGCCAGAAAGATCGTCCCGATGATCACGTGGGCGCCGTGGAAGCCCGTGGCCATGAAGAAGTTGGCGCCGTAGATATTGCCGCCGAAGCCAAAGCCCGCATGGCTGTACTCATAAGCCTGGAACGCCGTGAAGATCGCGCCCAACGCCACGGTCAGGATCAGACCCCACTTCACATCCTGGCGATTGTTCTCATGGACCAACGCATGGTGCGCCCAGGTCAGCGTCGCGCCCGACAGCAGCAGGATCAGCGTGTTGATGAGTGGCAAGTGCCAGGGGTCGAAGGTCTCGATCCCCACCGGCGGCCAGACGCCGTCCACGGCGGGTGAGAGCGGGCCCATGGGGTACAAAGCATGTTTGAAGAATGACCAGAACCAGGCCGAGAAGAACATCACCTCCGACATGATGAAGAAGATGAAGCCATAGCGCAGACCGATGCGGACAACCGGGGTGTGATCACCCGTATTGCTCTCGCGGACCACATCGGACCACCAGGCGAACATGGTGAACAACACGCCCACCAGTCCCGCCAGGAACAGCCAGGGATGGTTGTTGGAGATGTTGGGCGACATCCAGATCACGGCACCGACCAACATGACGAAGCCCGACAGGGCCACGATGAACGGCCAAACCGAGGGCGGAAGGATGTGGTAGTCGTGGTTCTTGGCGTGGGCCATGGCGGAGTCCTCAGTTCAGCGAGCGGGTCTCGACATCCGCCAAGGCATAATCCTCGGGCAGGTCGATGGTGTGGAACGTGTAGGAGAGCGTGATCTCCGGCATGTGCTTCGCTTCGGGGTCGTCCACGATGGACGGCTCGACGAAGAAGGTGACCGGCATCGAGACGGTCTCGCCCGGCATCAGCACCTGCTCTTCGAAGCAGAAGCAGTCGATTTTGATGAAATGCGGGCCCACCGCGAAGGGCGCCACGTTGTAGCTGGCCGTCCCCGCCACGGGCTGGTCCGTGGGGTTGTGGGCCTCGTAGAAGGCGATGTTGGTCTGGCCGATGCGGACTTCCATCTTGGTCTGCTCGGGCCGGAAGTCCCACGGCATGTCGCGTTCGCGCGACGCGTCGAAGCGCACCAGGATGGTCTGGTCCAGCACCTCGGTCGAGCCCGCTTCGGCCACGCCGGTGGTCCCGCCATAGCCGGTCACCCGGCAGAACAAATCATAAAGCGGCACCGCCGCCCAACCCAACGTCCCGAACGCCATCACAGTCGAAACCGTCATCGCGAGCGCGCGTCCATTGCCGCTGAGGCTGCGCCACCAACGTTTCATTGGGACGCCTCCTCGGCTGGGATCAGCCCGGGCCGAAGCACGTGGTCGAACCCTTCCGACAACCCGCCAGTCTCGACCTTCACAACCGTGACCCCGAAGACGATGCCAATGAATGCCAGCAAGACAAACAGCACGCCAAAATTCCGGCCCCGGCGGCGAAGGTGGAGTTCATGTTCGACCCGCATCACCATCCTCCGAAGGGCAGCGCCGCCTCGGCCACGAAGACCGAGAAATGCACGAAAAGGTAAATCAGCGACCATTTAAACAGCGCCTTCTCGGTGCCGTGGCCATCGGCCTCGCTGTCGGCATCGGTCCGGCGGTAGATATTCCACGCCAAGCGCAAGAAGACCGCGTTCAAGATCAGCGCCACGGCCAAGGTCAGCGGCCCGCCCATGGCCGTCGTCGCCGCGAAGACCGACACCGCCGCCAGACCCAGCGCCCAGAGCCAGGTCTGGCGCCGCGTCTCAGTCCGGCCATGGGTGACGGTCAGCATCGGGATCCGCGCGTTATGATAATCGAGCTTCACAAAGAGTGCGAGCGCCCAGAAATGCGGCGGCGTCCACATGAAGATCAGACCGACCAGAAGCCAGGCCTCCAGCGGCGTGCCCCCGGTCGCCGCGGCCCAGCCGATCATCGGGGGGAAGGCGCCCGCCAGTCCGCCGATCACCGTGTTCCAGGACGTCGTCCGCTTCAGCCACATGGAATAGATCACGGCGTAGAAGAAGATGGTGAAGGCCAGCCAGCCCGCCGCGACCCAATTGGCCGTCAGGCCCAGCATGGTCACCGACGCGACGGACAGGAACAGCCCCAGCGCCAGGGCATCGCCCGGCGCCACGCGTCCCGCCGGGATCGGCCGCGACCGCGTCCGCTTCATCACCCGGTCGATATCGGCATCGAACCACATGTTCAGCGCGCCCGAGGCGCCCGCGCCCACGGCGATCCACAGGATCGAGGTCAGGGCCAGGAACGGATGCATCTGCCCCGGCGCGACCAGCAAACCGACCACGGCCGTGAAGATCGCAAGCGACATCAGCCGCGGCTTCAACAGCCGCCAGTAATCGCGCAGGCCCGCCTCGTCAGCGGGCCGCGTCGCCGATGCGATGGGGAGCGCGGCGTCGGTCAAGGGTCACCACACCAGCGGGGGATTGTCGCCCTTCATGACGTCCAGCCAACGCGCGTAGTCCTCCTCGGACACCACCTTCACCGTGATCGGCATGTACGCATGAGCGATCCCGCACAGCTCCGAACACTGGCCGAAATAGATGCCCTCCTGCTCGGGCGCGAACCAGAGTTGCGCCAAGCGGCCAGGAATGCCGTCCTGCTTCACGCCGAAAGATGGGATCGTCCAGGAGTGGATTACGTCGCCGGCCGTCACCTGCATCACCACAGTGGCACCCACGGGCAGCACGATCGCAGTGTCGGTGGCCAGCAGAAACTCGTCGTCCGAATAACCGGCAGCCTGCAATTGGGCGCTGGTCTCCTCGGTCATCATGTTCCCTTGATCGGCCCCGATCATGTAGGATGCGAAGGTGATGCCCTCGTCCGGGTATTCGTATTCCCAGAACCACTGGTATCCCGTCACCTTCACCACCACGTCGCCCTCGGGGATGCGCTGCTGATCGAACAGGACCGGCAGCGAATAGGCCCCGATCCCCACCAGGATCAGGATCGGCACGACCGTCCAGGTCACCTCCAGCGGCGAATTATGGGTGAACCGCGCCGGATCGGGATTGGCCGACCGGCGGAACCGGACGATGCACCACGCCAGCAGGGCGGTCACGAACAGCGCGATGACAGTGATGATCACCAAGAGAAACCCGTCCAGCCACTGAAGATCGGCGGCCACCGACGTCGTGGCGGGCTGGAAGCCGATGCCCCCCTGAACCGGCGCGCCGATGATCGGCAAGTCCGGGAACATGGGCGGGGGCGCGGTCTCCTGGGCCAGGGCGGGGGCCGACGCCAGCGAAGCTGCGGCGGCGGCGATGGCAAGGCGGCGCGGCACGAAAGTCGTCATCGGCGGTCCCATTATTGTTCAAGGTTCGGCGTGCATGCGACGGCAGCAGCGCCCATATCGTCGCCCGGGGTAAGACCACATCCGAACGGGGCTCCGCAAGGCCCGGGGGTCATCTGTCGCACCCGCCGCATACCGCCGTATGCCAGCCGGACCCAAGCTGCTAGACCGTCGGAATGGCGTTTCTTTTCCAAGGTCTCCTGGCCACGACACTGACGATCCTGACCCAGATCGGCGGCCTCTGCTGGTTGGCCGCCCTACCCTTTCGACACCGCATCTCGGTCTTTCTGGGGCTCTATGTCGCGGCGAGTCTCGCGACGGTCTGGATCGCGCCGCTGACCGGACGTATGCTGGTCGGCTGCGGTAACGACGGGCCGCTCAGGTCGGCCTCCTGGGTCTATTGCGCCCTGAACCGCAGCTATGCGACGCCCGAGATGGTCGCCGTGCTGGACGCCCTGGCCATCGAGATGGACACCCGGTTTCCCGGAACGGTCACGCTGTCGTTGGACGCCAGCTTCCCATTCTTCGACGGCTTTCCCCTGATCCCGCACCTGTCCCATTCCGACGGACGGCAAGCCGACCTCGCCTCTTACTACAATAGCCCCGATGGATACGCGCCCGGTCTGCTCCGGTCGCCCCTCGGTTACTTCGCCTTCCAACGCGGCCCGACCGATTGCCCGCCCCGCCACCTGACCCTCCGCTGGGATCTCGCCTGGCTCCAACCGCTCTCGCCGGACCATAATCTGGATGGGCCCCGCATGATCGCGGCTCTGAACATCCTCGCGGCCGATCCCAGAATCGACAGAGTGTTCGTCGAACCGCATATTCAGGAAAGCTTGGGCGTCTCGGCCCCCAAGCTCCGGTTCCAAGGCTGCCGCGCCGCGCGCCACGACGATCACATGCACCTGCAACTCTGACGCTTTCCATCCGACCGGGATCGCCCCCCTGGGGTCCGCCCCCAATCCGCCCTATCTATGGCGCGACATGCCAGAGGACCGCCCCATGACCGACGCCCCCTTCCGCCGTTACGTATCGACAACCACGCTCCAGAGCTCAGCCTACGTCTCGAGGGGAATCACACGGTTGTTGGACAAGCACGGGATACGCTGGGACCGATCGCACGCCTTGAATACGCGATCAACGCTGGAAACTA
>JBCCCB010000131.1:0-10650 GCA_039033775.1 Pseudomonadota bacterium
CTTCAGGGTATGGGCCTGGACCAGCCGGTCTTCGCGGACCCGGCCGAACCCATCACCTATGTCGGTCAGACCATCGCGCTGGTCTGCGCCGAAACGGAGGTGGACGCCCAGGACATCGCCGATTTCGTTTCGGCCCATTGCATCGGCTATCGGGGCGTGCCGCAGGAGCACGGCAAGCCCGATTGGTGGGCCAAGCCGATCTTGGCGATCGACGATGCCGTGCGCGTCGGCTCGATCTTCCCCGACAACCCGCACCGTGCGCCCTACATGAACCATGTCTGGCGTGTGACGCGCCCCGGCTCTCGCTTCGATTGGGCCGACACGGCCCGCGATCCGCTGGACAAGACGCACCAGGTCACCGACGGCATGGTGCGCGGTGTGCCATGCCGCATCGCCAGCGGCACCCAGGCGACCGGCGGGCAGATCCATTTCTACATGGAGCCTCAGGCCACCCTTGTCGTGCCCGCCGACAAGGATGGATTGGTCGTCCATCCCTCGACCCAGAGCCCGATGGAGATGCACCAGAGTTCGGCCATGATCCTGGGCTCGCAATACAACAAGATCGACGTCCGCGTGCCCCAGGTCGGCGGTGGCTTCGGCGGCAAGACCGAACAGACGCGCTTCGTCACGGCGGCCGCCGTGCTGGCCGCGCACAAACTGAAACGCCCTGTGCGCCTGGCCCTGACACGCGAACAGGACACCGCGATGATCGGCAAACGGCACGGCTATTACGGCCAGTACCAGGTGGCCATCGACGCCGGCGAGATACGGCCCGAGGACAAGGGCCTGATCCACGGCTTCTTCAACCGCATGTGGGGTGATGGCGGCGCGTTCTACGACTGCTCGTTCATCGTCTCGAACTGCATCCAGACGCGCGCCGATTCTGCTTACAACGTCCGGGACTTCCGCAACGAGATCGACGTCTGCCGCACGAACCATGCGCCCTCGACCGCCATGCGGTCCTTTGGCGACGTGCAGATGAAGGTGATCCTGGAAAGCGCCGTCGACGATGCCGCCTTCAGTGTGGGGATGCGGGCCGAGGAGGTGCGCGAGAAGAACCTCTACGCTCGCGGCGACGTCACCCCGTTCGGCCAGGCCCTGTCGTTTTGCTACATGCGCGAGGTCTGGGACTACCTGAAGGAGACGTCCGACTTTGAGCGCAAGGCCCAGGACGTCGAGACCTTCAACGCCAAAAACCGGTGGCGCAAGCGCGGCATCGCCATGATCCCCACCAAGTACGGGTCCGGCTACAATCTGGCGATGCTGGAACAGGCGACGGCTCTGATCTCGATCTTCCAGGGCGACGGATCGGTCGTGATCCACCAGGGCGGGGTCGAGATGGGCCAGGGACTGGTCACCAATATCCGCCAGATCGCTGCCTACGTCCTCGATATCCCGATGGACATGATCGAGATAAAGGCCCCCGTCACCTCCGTCATTCCCAACCCGACCAGCACCGGCGGCTCGACCGGGACGGCCTATAACGGCGAGGCGGTCAAGCAGCTCTGCGCCGACATGCGGGCCCGGATCCAAGCCTTCGCCCAGAAGATGCTGCACGAGAAGGGGCCAGATTGGTGCACATCGAAGGGCATCGACTATTGGAACCATCCGGACACGGGCTGGACCACCAAAGTGCCCGCGCCCGGGGGCGGCGAGGTGATGATTTGGCAGAACCTGATCGCCCTAGCCCATTCCGAGCGCATCGGCCTGACGGCCACCTTCACGGCCAAGGTCAAGGGTGGCGACGTCGCGACGCCCGCGCTGGAATACAAGCCTTTCGAGGACCAGCCCGGGATTCCCGGCTACACCCCCACGGAGGCTGCGCCGGGCGAATTCGACAATTTCGTCGGCTTCACCTATTCTGGCGCTTGCGCTGTGGTCGAGGTCGACATTCTGACGGGCGAGACCAAGGTCCTGTCGACGGATCTGGTCTATGACATGGGGTGGAGCCTGAACCCCGCCATCGACATCGGCCAGGTCGAAGGCGCGTTTGTCCAGGGCTTGGGCTACGTGCTGACAGAACAGCTGGTGTTTCAGCCCGACGGTCCCGAGGCCGGGCGCCTGAACACCCTGAACACCTGGCGCTACAAGCCGCCCGCGACGACGACCATCCCGCTGGAACTGAACACCCATCTCTTCCCCCGCAGCCTGGCGCCGCACGTGCCCGAAAGCCCCTATGAGGGTGTATTGTCCTCAAAAGAAGTCGGCGAGCCGCCCCTGGTTTTGGCGGCGTCGGTCTTCCTGGCGGTCAAGACCGCGGTGCGCGAGTCTCGGGTGGAACGCGGTCTTCCGGGCCTTTTCCGCATGGACGCCCCAGCCACGGTGCAGGAGGTGCGCCGCGCCGCCGAGGTCGCCTTGAATTGAGGCCGGGTCAGAGCAGGCTGTCGGGGATCTTCTGTTCGGCGGCCGTGTTGGCCCGGCGGAAGATCAGGGTCACCAGCGTCGACACGATCACGATGAAGAGCGAATAGAGCGCCGGCACCGCCATGTAGCTCTGCGCCTCGTCGCCGGCGAAGGTGAAGGCGATGATCGCAATGGCCAGCGGGCCGTTCTGGATGCCGGTCTCCAACGCGACGGTGCGGGCATTCCGGGGATGAAGTTTCAGCGCCCGCGCGAACAGGTAACCGATGGCGATCCCGACCAGACCCAGGCCAATGGCGGCCACATAGGTCGCGGACGTCGTGGTTACCAGGAACTGCCAGTTTCGCGGAATCCAGCTAAGCGCGATGAACAGGATGAAGAACAGCGCCAGCGCCGAGCCCATGAACTCGGTCACCGCGCCCACATTGGCGTTGATCTTGCGCATGACCATGCCGATGGCGACCGGAACCAGAAGCAGGACCAGGGTCGCGATGATGTTCTCGCGCGGAATCTGCAGGTCGAGGGCGGCGGCATAGAGCACCAGGATGATCGGGATCAGCAGGACGCCGAACACCGTCGACGTCACCGTCATCAGCACCGACAGCGCCAAGTTTCCTTTCGAGAAATAGGTGAAGATGTTCGACGTCGTCCCGCCCGGCATGCAGGCCATGATCAGCACGCCCACAGCGATGGCATCGGGCAGCGGCAGCAGGGTGATCAGTAGGAAGCCGATAAACGGCATGAAGCCGTATTGCGATATCACGCCGATCGCCAAGCCATAGGGTCGCCTAAGCGCCAGGTAAAAATCCCGGGGCGTCAGCGACGCCCCCATCCCCAGCATGATGACGAAGATCATCAGCGCCAGAAGCGCCTGCTCGAAAGCTCCGACCATATGGGGCTACTCCGCCGCGTGCTGCGTCAGCTCTTCGGCGCGCAGGTCTTTTCTGAGGATCTTGCCGACATTCGACTTCGGCAACTCGTCGCGGAATTCGACCCGCCTGGGCACCTTATAGGCCGTCAGGTGGGCCTTGCAGTGGGCGCGGATATCCGCCTCGGTCAGGCCGCGGTCGCGCTTGACGACGAAGGCCTTCACCACCTCGCCCGTGGCCGAGTCGGGCACGCCGATCACGGCCGATTCCAGGATGCCGGGATGGGTCGCAAGGCAATCCTCGATCTCGTTCGGATAGACGTTGAAGCCCGAGACGACGACCATGTCCTTCTTCCGGTCCACGATGCGAATATAGCCATCTGCGTCCATCACACCGATATCGCCCGTCAGGAACCAGCCGTCCTTCATGACCTTCTCTGTCTCGTCCGGCCGGTTCCAATACCCCGCCATGACCTGGGGTCCCTTGGCCGCGATCTCGCCCGGTTCGCCCTGGAGTACCGGCTGTCCGGCCTCGTCCAGGCAAGCGACCAGGGTCGACGGCACCGGGATCCCGATGGACCCGTCGCGCGTCTTGCCCAGAGGATTGAAGGTCAGCACAGGCGACGTCTCGGTCAGACCATAGCCTTGCAGCACCGGCTTGCCGGTGACGCGTTCCCATTCCTCGGCCACGGCGGCCTGCAAGGCCATACCGCCGGCCGAGGCGAATTTCAGGTGCTGGGGTGGGCTGTCCTTGAACCAAATCTCGTTGGTCAGCCCATTGAACAGGGTGTTCACACCGCTGATCCACGTGATCTTGTAATTCTCGAATGCCCGCTTGAGGTTCGACAGCGGGCGTGGGTTCGGGATCAGGATATTGCGCGCGCCCAACCAATAGAAGCCCAGCAGGTTCACGGTAAACGCGAAGATATGGTACATGGGCAGCGCGGTCAGCGCGACCTCGCGGCCCTTCTCCATGCCCTCGATCAGCTCCATGGTCTGTTCCATGTTCACGACCAGGTTGGCATGGGTCAGCATCGCGCCCTTCGACACGCCCGTGGTCCCGCCGGTATATTGCAGGCAGGCCACGTCGTCGGGCTGGATCGGTTGATGATAGGCATCGACCTCGATCTTCTCACCCGACTGGTGGGCGCGCCCGGCCGCCAGGGCGTCGGGCAATCGGATATGGGCGATCTCGATGGGCTTGACGGACCGGTCCCAGTGCCGTTGCACCAGGCCGACGATGCCGCGGGGCAGGGCGGGCAGGAACTCGGCCACGCGGGTGACGACGATATTGGGGATGGGATGGCCGCGCGTCGCCTCGGGGATCTTGTCGGCGAACATGTCCACGATCACCAGGGCATGGGGCTCGGCATCCATGAACTGCTTGCCCATCTCCTCGGCAGTGTAGAGCGGGTTCACGTTCACCAGGACACAGCCCGCCTTGAACACGCCGAAGGCCGCGACCGGAAAGCTGAGACAGTTTGGCATCTGAAGCGCCACGCGGTCGCCTCGATCCAACCCCGCCACTTCCCGCAAATAGATCGCGAAGGCATCCGACATCTCGTCGACTTGGGCAAAGGTCAGGGTCCCATTCATGCCGTTGGCCAGGCAGGTCGTGAAGGCCGGCGCCGAGCCGTAGGTTTCGGCGACCGAGCGGATCAGATCGCCCACCGTGCGATAGGCCGGAGCCTCGATATCGGGCCGCATACCGGCCCCATAGAAGGCCGTCCACGGGCGATCTTCGGATGTCATCTCAATGTCCCCCCACTCCATTGGCGCACGAACCGACCGATGCGGCAAGCCCGCCGATTGCGGATCCTGGCGCCGAGCGCCCAGCCATCGACCAGTCGGAGGGCCGATCCAACGGAATCGGCTCCCCGGTCGCCCATGTCCTTAGATCAGCCCCCACAGATCGGCCTCGGCCAGACGCGCGGCCGTGTCGATATCGGCAAGGTCCTGGCGGTCGTCCACGAAGACGAAGCGTTCGATGCCGATGGTCGTGACGCCGATGGCATCCAGGTGTTCGAACCAGCCCCCATCCAGATCGGCCTCGACCGAAGCGCGGGTCTCGTCTGTAAGGGCCAGGACCAGCGTGTCGCGGCCGCCGCCGCCAAGAAAGACGTCATGGTCTTCGCCCGTCGTTCCGCCGATCAAGGACGCCTCGGTATAGAGAAACACATCCTGGCCGCGACCGCCGAAGGCAATATCGGATCCGAGCCCGTCGATCAGGACATCGCGCCCTTGGCCGCCCTGCAGCAGATCGTCACCTTGGCCGCCGGCCACGACGTCGTCCCCGCGTCCGCCAAAGAGACCGTCATCCCCGCTGCCACCTGATACGATGTCATCTCCAAGACCGGCGAAAACCAGATCGTTGCCCAGTCCTGCCAGGGCGATGTCTTCGCCGCGGCCCAGCGACACGGTGTCGTCGCCCAGCCCGGCCAAGACCAAATCGTCCCCCCGCCCCAGAAACTCCACGTCGTTCCCGCCGGTCAGCACCGTGACCTCGCCCGCGATCACGCTAGCCGTGTAGGCGCCGATGACGCCGTGCAGAGCGGTGGTGAAATGCAAGAAGTCGTAGAAGGCGAACTGATCCTCATCGAGCCCATCCAGGACCGGGTTCCGGAGGAAGACCGGGACCGGCTCGCCGGAGCTGGTGTCGATCGTCGGGTCGCCGCCGGTGCCGAAGAACAGTGGGTCGGTGATGTTCAGGAAACCGAACGCCGTCGGGTCGCTCTGGATTTCGACGCCGATGGTGTTGAGGTCGATGATTTCCACCGCCGCCCCGAAAGTCGCTGCCGCCGTGGCCTCCAACGTGGCGTTGTAGCCCTCCAATGCGTCAACGCCGATGGCCTGGACGGCCGGCGGCGCCGCCTGAAACGCGGGGAAGAAATCGGCCGGCAGCAGGTTGTTGACATAGACCTTCGAGACGCCGTTGGACAGCAGCGCGCCCGCTGCGCCCAGGGTCGAGCTGAGGACGTCCCCCGCCAGCACCGTGAATTCCGCGATGATGTCGCCCTCTGGATCCGGGTCGAACGCGTTGAAGTCATTCAGGCCGATGAAGATCGACGCCGCCGTTCCCGCTGGGGCGGGGCGTCCGCCCAGGGTCTCCAGAAAACGGGCCACCTGGCCGCCCAGATTGATGTCGAAGGTCGACACGAAGTCGATCTCTTCCTGGGTGGCGTCGGGGTCCAGGAAGGCCTCACCCAGCGGGCCGAACGGCAGGAAGATCGCCGGCGCCTCGCCGACGGCCCTCGCGCCGCCCACGGCGAAATTGCCGACCTCGATACCCAGAAGCGCTGGGGCGATATCGGAATAGATGTCGCCGTTCGAGAACTGTCCGGCATACCCGAAGAGAGCCGATGGAAACGGCTCCGTCAGGATCAGGTCCGAGAGGCCGAAGAAGACCCCCGAATCCGTTAAGCTGTCTCCGAAATAGACAATCCGGTCCAGTTCTGGCGCGTTGCTCATCGTCAATCCCTCCCTATGGCGATGCGAGCTGTTCGATCGTGGCGGCGAGCGAACGATTAACCTTCGCAGCCCGTCAAGACCGATCCGTTGTTACCTCACGACAGAACCCGCACGTTCGTGTCATGTGACCGTCGCCGCGATGGCTGGTTGGGTCTTGCCGTCTGCCCATGACGTTGCCTAGCTGCGGCCGACCGATCTCGCGCCCCGGGGGGACGGCAGGATCCCGATTTTCGATGGAAGGATGACGACATCGCCGCCCAGGAAAACGAAACGGTTCTGGTTACCGGGGCCGATGGGTTCGTCGGTCGGCATGTGGTCGCCGCATTGGCCGGGAACGGCGGTCCCGTTCGCGCGCTGGACCTGGAATTCGGGGCGGGCGTTCCAGGCGGAGTCGAGACGATTGCCGGAGATATTCTCGACCAAGACGCTGTCAGGTCTGCCATGCGGGGCGTCGGGACCGTCATTCACCTTGCCGCAATCAGCGATCTCTGGGTTCCACCAGGGGATCCGGCCCGCCATCACCGTGTCAATGTCGGCGGAACCCAGACTGTGCTTCGGGCTGCCATCGACGCCGGGGCGCGGCGGTTCGTCTATTGCTCGTCCAACGTCACCTTGATCTCGGGCGGGCGGGGCCTGCTGCCGGTCGACGAAACGAACCGCGCTCGGACAGACGCGCTTTTCGGCCCCTATGCGAGATCGAAGGCCCAGGCAGAGCGCGTGGTGGAAGCCGCCGAGGATCGCATCGAAACGGTGATCGTCCTGCCCGGAACGCCCATCGGCCCAGGGGACCACCGACCGACCCCTCCGGGACGGCTTCTGCGCGACTTGGCAAATGGCGCCATTCCGGCCCTTCCCACCCGGAATTCCATCAACTTGGTTGACGTTTCCGTGTTGGCGCGCGCGATTGCAGAATCTCGATATCTTGCGCCGTCAGGTGCAAGATACCTCCTGACAGGATGCGATACTTCCTTCGGACACCTGGCCGAGATCTTGGCCGAAATCACGGGCTTGGCCATGCCGAGAGAGCGGGTTCCCCATGGCGTGGCCTGGCTGGCCGCCTTCGCCGAAGATCGGATCATATCGAGATTGACGGGGCGCATACCCGCTGCATCGTTCGACGGGGCCCGCATGGCCGGCCGCGTGCGGCGATTCTCCAATGCGGCCGCGCAACGCGAGCTGAAATTGGGCGAAACCGATCTTCGGCGGACGACCGCCCTGGCGTTGGACTGGATGGTCGGCCGCGGCATGATTCATCGGCCGTTGCCCGGTCTGCCCGCGGCGCTTGCATCGATTCGCGACGAAAATCAGTCATCTGGGCCAATGGAGCCAAGTATTCAGGGCGCCTAGCCGCTGTGCAAGACGATTGCGATCCCGGCCTATTCCGCCCTCTGTCCGGCTTTGTCCAAGCCCGGTCATCCGCCGCTCTGGCGCCAGCGGGCCAACCCGCTTGCCAGGCATATTTCAGCAGAGCTACGCTACGGCAAGTTGCTCACTACAAGGGGCCTGCCGCCGCTGATTGAAGAATCGCGCGCCGTATCGGCCGATCGAAAGACCCTCTTTGTCCCCACCTAACGCCACTCCCGCCAGCACCACACTCAACACCTCTGCCAGCCCTTCGCCCGCAGTTCTGAGCGTGCTCGTGCCTGTCTTCGATGGTCGGGATGCCGACCTCGCGCCTCGCCCCGTCGTCCACGGCCAGAACCCCATGGCCGATGTGTCCGCCATCGTGGCTCGGTCGCGGTCCTCGTTCACGTGGGGCATGCGGTCGCTGCCGAAGCCCCGCCGGGATGCGATCTTCGCGGTCTATGCCTTCTGCCGCATGGCCGATGATATCGCCGACAGTGAGACGATGCATGCAGAACGCAAGCGCGCCCTGCTTCAAGCCTGGCGGACCGAGATCGCGGCGGCCTATGTCGGCGCGCCCGTTTCGTCGATCGGCCAGGCCTTGCGAATTGCCGTCGATCGATTCGACCTGCCGCAATCCGAATTCCTGTTGATGCTCGACGGGATGGGCATGGATGTGGACGGCCCCGTCGTGGCGCCGTCCCGTGCCGAGCTGTTCGCCTATACCAGGCGCGTCGCGGGCAGCGTGGGTGCGTTGAGCATTCGCATCTTCGGCGCGCGCGATTGTCCGGAACGGGACGACTTCGCCCTGGCGCTGGCCGATGCGCTGCAATTGACCAACATTCTGAGGGACGTCGAGGAAGATGCGCAGATCGGGCGGGTCTATCTGCCCCGTGACGTGCTGACAGCCCATGGCTTGCCTGTCGACGACCCGGCCGCGCTGATCCAGGACCTGCTCCGGGGACATCCCGTCATCCCCGCAATCTGTGCCGAAGTCGGCCAGATGGCCCGGATGCGCTTTCACGAGGCGCGCCAGGCCCTGGCGGCGCTCGATGCTGCATCGGTGCGCCCGGCCCTCATGATGATGGGCGTCTACGAGGGATACTTGGATCGAATGGACTCGCTCGGCCATGCCCGTCATGTTCGGGCCTTGACCATGCCGCGATGGCAAAAGCTGGCCCGCAGCCTGCGCTACGCCTTCGCTCCGCCGCGCGGCACCGCACCTATTTCGCCCGGGGTCATGGGGTCGCGCCCATGAGATTGCGCCTCCTCTTTCGCGGCTTCGGCACAAGGATCACGACCCCATGAACGTCCTCTTTGCGTCCCGTCATCTCTCGACGGGACGGCCACATGCCGCGCCCCGCGATCTCCACGACACGATCGAAACCCAGCGCGACTCGCTCTTCGATCTTCAGCGAGCCGACGGCCATTTCCTGTTCGAGCTGGAGGCTGACGCCACGGTCCCGTCCGAATACGTTCTGCTGCGCCACTTCATCGGCAACGTCGATCCCGAGCGGGAGCAGCGGATCCTGCCCTATCTCCGCGAGATTCAGAACGCCGACGGATCCTGGCCTCTGTTCCATACCGGGGCAGGGAACGTATCCGCCACGGTCAAGGCTTATTGGGCGCTGAAACTGGCGGGAGAAGATATAGACGCAGCCCATATGGTCCGGGCCCGCGCCTGGGTGCAGGGCCAGGGCGGCGCGGCCACGGCGAACGTGTTCACGCGCATCATGCTGGCTCTGTTCGGTGAAATCCCTTGGCGCGGCGTCCCCGTCATGCCTGTGGAGATTATGTTGTTGCCGCGCTGGTTCCCGTTCCACATGTCCAAGGTCGCCTATTGGTCGCGGACCGTGATCGCTCCGCTCCTGGTGCTCTACGCGCTGAAGCCGCGGGCCATGAACCCGACGGGGCGGACCATCGCGGAACTGTTCGTGACCCCGCCGGATCGGCATCAGGCCTATAACGTAAACCCCACGGGTGAACGGATCGGGGATCTGTTCCTGGGACTGGATCGCATCCTGCAAAG
Organism: Pseudomonadota bacterium; assembly: GCA_039033775.1. GTDB lineage: Bacteria > Pseudomonadota > Alphaproteobacteria > Rhodobacterales > Rhodobacteraceae > Jannaschia. Next base: position 10,071 of record JBCCCB010000131.1, read on the forward strand.
CGTGGAGCCGCGCTTTCCCAAGGGACTGCGCGCCAAGGCCATCACGGCTGCCACGGACTTCTTCACCGAACGGCTGAACGGACGGCACGGGCTCGGTGCGATCTATCCGGCCATGGCCAATGCCGTCATGGCTTTGCATTCCCTGGGCCGCCCCGACGACGACCCCGACGTGGTGGCGGCCTGGGCCGCCATCGAGGACCTGATTGTCGAGCGCGAGGAGGGCGTTTATTTCCAGCCCTGCGTATCGCCGGTCTGGGACACCAGCCTGGCCGCCCACGCGCTGATGGAAGCGGGCGAGAGCGAGTCCGATCATGCCTGTGTGGGCGAGGCGCTCGATTGGCTGGCCGACCGGCAGATCCTGGAGACGCGGGGCGACTGGAGCGTGCGGCGCCCGGATGTTCGACCGGGTGGTTGGGCGTTCCAGTACGAAAACGCCCATTACCCGGACGTCGACGATACCGCCGTCGTGGCGCTCGCCATGCATCGACAGGGTGACACGAAGTATACTGAAGCGGTCGACCGGGCGTGCGAATGGCTCGTCGGCATGCAGAGCGCGTCGGGCGGCTGGGGCGCGTTCGAA
>JBCCCB010000132.1:0-10650 GCA_039033775.1 Pseudomonadota bacterium
CACCGCCGGAAACCACAACGTCACCACGCCCCAGGCGAAGGGCAGAAGACCAGCCAAGCCGAGCAGCAGCGCGGATCGGGGGATGGGTGTATCGAACATGGGCCCGGAGTGCCACGCCCCGCCGCCCCGCGAAACCCGAATTCTTACGAAGGATTCCCGCCCGGTTCCAAAGCTGCACAGGCGACTTTGCCACACGGCGCAAGCGAATTTTCGGGGGCCGTGGACAATGTCATGCACGCTCCAGGGCCAACCGCCCGGCCAGCGCCGCGAACACGGCAGCGAAGGATCGGTTCAGCCAGGCCATTGCCCGCCGAGACGCAAGGATGCGCGCACGCACCGCGCTGGCGAAGACGCCGTAAACCGCGAAGACCGCGAATGTCATGGCCATGAAGACCGCCCCCAGGGTCGCCATCTCGATCACGGCGCGCGACGGCTCGCCCGACAGGAAGGGCGGCAGGAGCGCCAGGAAGAAGATCGACAGTTTTGGATTGAGCAAGTTGATCAGCGTCCCGCGTCGGGCCACCCGGATCAGCGCCTCGGGCGTCGTGTCGGCGGGTCGCACGGCCAGCGCGCCATCTTGGCGCAGCGCGCCCCAGGCCATCCAGAGCAGATAGGCCACGCCTGCGAATTTCACGACGTTGAACAGCAGGGCCGAGGCATGGAGCAAAGCGGCCAGTCCCAACGCGGCGGCGGCCAGATGGGGAACGATCCCCAAGGTACAACCGGCAGCGGCGGCGATGGCGGCGCGGCGGCCACGGCCAAGCCCCATGGCCAGGGTATAGACGACGCCGGTGCCGGGAGCGATGACCACGATGAAGGCGGTCAGAAGGAATTGGACGCTGATCATGGGTCTCTCGCAATATGGACCCGATCAGCATCCACGGACGGGCCGGACCTGTCCAGCCCGCCGATTGGGTCACATGGAGACGGTCGCGGTGTCGGCGATGAAGGCCGTTTCGGTGGTCGCGGAGGGCACGAAGCTGGTGCCAATCAGGGCGATGGCGAGCAGCAGGGCGGGAACGGTCCAAGTATAGGTCATGGGTTTTCTCCGGTTCTGGGTGAGCCCGCGAAGCGGTCTCTCTGACCATCAAGCTAGACATCCGCATCGTGTCCGTCACTGCACGTCGCCTCACGAAAGACCCATCGGGCGTGAAGTCTAATGGTCTGATATAAAAAATAAAACGGCCCTGCACAAACCATGTGCAGGGCCGGCTTCGCCGTCGGGGGGAAAGGGACGGCTGGGGGGCTTAGAAACCGTAGTAGAACTTTTTCTTGAACTTCTTGCCGCCGAATTTCTTGCCGCCGAACTTCTTGAACTTGAAGTTGGCCAGTTCTTGATCCTGCACGGTCTCGACGATCTGGTTGTCGAAGGTCGGGGCCGCCAGAACCGGCTGGGTGACACCAACGGCGAGAAGGGCGGCGGTCAGGATGGCGGCGTAAACGGTACGGTTGGTCATGGGTTTCTTCCTTGTCTCTGGCGGGGAATGCCGCCTGTCTGACCCTGAGATAGGCGGCACGGGCGCGGTTGTCACTGCACGTCACTTCACGAAACGAAGACGGGCCGTGATCTCGGTAAGCTTCTGATTCAAAATAGTAAAACCGGCCCCGCGCATGTGCTGCGCGAGGCCGGTTCGACCGCTTGGAGGCGGCGTTCCTGGGGGTTTAGTAGCCGTAGAAGAACTTCTTCTTCTTGAACTTCTTGCCGCCAAACTTCTTGAACTTGAATTTCTTGAATTTGAAGTTTTCCAGCTCCTGATCTTGGACGGTCTCGATGATCTGATTGTCGAAGGCGGGGGCGGCGGCCAGGACCGGCTGCGTGGCGCCTACGGCGATCAGAGCGGCGGTCAGGGCGGCGTAAATGGTACGATGTGTCATTGTCTTCTACCTTTCCAGTTTCGGAGACGGCGTATCGCCTCCGTTGGGATAGAAGTTGGACGCTCCGGCCCCGGATTGCACCCAACGATGCATCCCATCCACGGCACCGCTCGTGACCGAATTCGAACTGACGCGGCGTCGAATTGAACCTTGTTCACCTGTAGTAGCTAATTTAAATCAGGCACTTGTCGAACGGACATCCAACGTTACACTTCGATCACGCATTTCGCGAGATGGCCGGTCATCCAGCGTGGAAGGCACGCTGCATTCTGCGGAAAAACCGCGCTCCGCGCCCCGAGAACCCGGTCAGGCCAGTTCGCGCAGCACCCGGGGGACCTTGAATTCGACGTTTTCCTCGGCTGTGACGATTGGAATTTCGCGGACGTCGTAGCGGGCTCTGAACGCATCGACCACTTCGCGGACCAGCACCTCCGGCGCGCTGGCCCCTGCGGTGATCCCGACCGCCGACACGCCGTCCAACGCGCGCCAGTCGATATCCTCGGCTCGCTGCACCAATTGCGCATAGCCGCAGCCCGCCTTCGCGCCGACTTCGACCAGCCGCTTCGAATTCGACGAATTGGGTGCGCCCACGACCAGCAAGGCGTCGATCGAAGACGCCATCGCCTTCACGGCCTCTTGGCGGTTGGTGGTTGCGTAGCAGATGTCTTCCTTATGGGGCCCCACGATAGCCGGGAACCGGGTCTTTAAAGCGGCCACCATGTCCGCCGTGTCGTCCACCGACAGGGTCGTCTGCGTGATGAAGGCCAGACGGTTCGGGTCCCTCGGTTCGATCCCGGCCACATCCTCGGGCGTCTCGACCAGCAGGACTTCGCCCTCGGGCAACTGGCCCATCGTACCCACCGTCTCCGGGTGACCGGCATGGCCGATCATCACCATCTGCAATCCGTTCTCGTGGTGTCGGGCCGCCTCGATATGGACCTTCGACACCAGTGGGCAGGTCGCGTCCACGAACACCATCTCGCGGCGCGCGGCCTCGGCCGGGACGGCCTTGGGCACGCCATGGGCGGAAAAGATCACGGGCCGGTCGGGCGGGCATTCGTCCAGTTCCTCGACGAAAATGGCACCTTTCTCGCGCAGGCCGTCGACCACATAGCGGTTGTGGACGATCTCATGGCGCACATAGACGGGCGCCCCCCATTTCTCCAACGCCATCTCGACGATCTTGATGGCGCGGTCCACGCCCGCGCAGAATCCGCGCGGGGCAGCCATATGGAGGGTCAGGGGCGGCTTGGTCATGGCACTCTCCTCGGTCCCCTCCGAGGTAAGCCGCCCACCCGGCGGCGTCCAGCCCGCCTGGGTCACCGACGCCAGTGGAACGGCACGATGATCAACGCGCCGATGGACGCGACGATGGCATTCAAACCGGGCGATCGGAAGCCGAGCCCGAACATGAGCGTCACGAAGTACATCAGGAAGGCGCCGCCGATGCAGATGATGATGCTTTGCAAGATGCCGTTATGGGTCCAGCCCGTCTTCTCGGAGACGTAGCCGACGATGCCCGCGATCACGACGGTGCCGATCAGGGTGGGAAACATGCGCTATCCTTCCAATAGGTCACCGGGGGCCAGCCGGGCCCCATTGCGGAAATCCTCGCCCGATATGGGGGCCTTGCCGGCCGGCTGAACCTCCAACAGGTCAAGCGCGCCGCTGCCGGTGGCCACGACAAGGCCCGGGGCGTCCAGGATGGCGCCGGGCGGACCATCGCCCTGGACCGCGTGGGCGCGCAGCAATCTCAGCCGCGTGCCCTGCCGGTCGATCCAGGCGCCGGGAAACGGCGACAGGCCGTTGACGTGCCGGGCCAAGGTGCGGGCGTCCCAGGACAGATCGGCCCGTGCTTCGGACTTGTCGATCTTGGCCGCATAGGTGATGCCATCCGCCGGCTGGTCGACCGGAGACAGGCGGCCGATCTGGGCCAAGGCCCGGACGATCAGCCGCGCGCCCATCTCCGACAGACGGTCATGCAGGTCGCCGGTCGTGTCGGTCGGCCCAATATCGGTGCCCTCGCGCATCAGGACCGGGCCGGTATCGAGTCCCGCCTCCATCTGCATGATGCAGATGCCGGTCCGGTCGTCGCCCGCCATGATGGCCCGGTGGATCGGCGCGGCCCCGCGCCAGCGCGGCAGCAGCGAGGCATGGATGTTCAAGCAGCCGTGGCGCGGCGCATCGAGCACGGGCCGCGGCAGCAGCAGGCCATAGGCGACGACCACGGCGGCATCGGCCTCCAGCGCGGCGAAGGCGGATTGCTCCGCCTCGGCTTTCAGTGAGACCGGGGTGCGGACGTCAAGCCCCAGCGCCTCGGCCCGGGCCTGGACCGGCGAGGGCCGCTCCTGCTTGCCGCGGCCCGCGCGGCGGGGCGGCTGGGAATAGACTGCGGCGATCTCGTGACCGGCCACATGCAACGCGTCGAGCACCGGGACCGAGAAATCGGGCGTTCCCATGAAGATCAATCGCATCCCGGTCCTCCTTCGCGTCAGGTGCCATGGGACGGACAGGCTGGCAAGCCGAGGCGAACCTGCGGTCGATCGCAGGCAAACCGCGCGTCGGCGCGCGGTCGCCCGGTCTCAGCCGCGCGCCCGCTTGGCGGCCTTCCGCTCCAGCATCTGCCGCTTGGTCGGCGACAGGCGATGGATGAACAGCTTGCCGTGCAGATGGTCGATCTGGTGCTGAACCGATGTGGCGCGCAGCATTACGAACTCCTCTTCGCACGCCGCGCCGTGCTCATCGGTATAGGCCACCGTCACGGCCCGTGGCCGCCGCACTTTGGCCGAGACGCCGGGCAAGTTGGGCGAGGCCTCCTCATGGTCCCGGAACTGGGTCGAGGCATGCACGATCCGCGGATTGGCCAGCCGCGTACAGCCCAGCGCGTCCCCCGCATCCACAAGGGCCAGCGCCAGGGGAATGCCCAGCTGCGGCGCGGCTAGGCCCACACCCGCGCCCGGCATGCCCCGCATGACCACCTCCATCTCGTCCCAGATCGCGCGGATTCCGTCGGTGATCGCCTCGACCGGGGCAGCCATCTGGCGCAGGCGCGGGTCTGGCCAGCGAAGAAACGGCCGGGGGGTCATGCCGCTTCGGGATGATCCAGGATCAGCACGCCGTCCAGATGGTCCACCTCGTGGCAGATGCAGGCCGCCGCGAAGCCTTCGAACGCCTCGTCCCGACGGCCACCGGGCCCGTCGAAAGACAGGACCACCCGCCGGGGACGGGTCAGGCGCCGCGGCACGCCCGGGATTGACAGGCAGCCTTCCTCATTCACCTGCTGGCCTTCGGCCGCCACGATCGTCGGGTTCACGAAGACGCGGGGATCGGGCAATCCCTCCTTCCATGCGCAATCCATGACGAACACGCGGCGCGACACGCCGACTTGCGGCGCGGCCAGGCCCCGCCCCTTCGCCTCGTACATGGTGTCGAACATATCGCGGGTCAGGTCGGCGACATCCGTGTCGACCGGGGCCGCGACTTGGCGCAGCCGGTCATCGGGGTAGAACACAATGGGCCTAGCGGGCATTTCAGGTCTCCCAACACGCGCGCAGAACCTTTCCCGCCGGGGTGCCCTTCGGTCAACCCCGCGCCAGTTCCCGCTTCATCTTGACCATCTTCCGGGTGATCATCTGCCGCTTCATCGGACCGATATGGTCGATGAAAAGCGTGCCGTTCAGGTGGTCGATCTCGTGCTGCACGCACGTCGCCCAGAGACCGGCCATGTCTTCGGCCCGCTCGGACCCGGTCTCGTCGATCCAGCGGACCGACACCTCGGCCGGGCGCTTGACCTCGGCGAAGTGCTCCGGGATCGACAGGCACCCTTCCTCGTAGGTGCTGATCTCGTCCGACACCGCCGTGATTTCGGGATTGAACATGATCAGGGGGCGCGGCGGGCCATCGTCGTCCTTGACGCAATCCAGCACGATCAGCCGGTGATGAACGCCGACCTGCGGCGCGGCCAGTCCGATACCGGGGGCGTCGTACATCGTCTCCAGCATGTCATCGGCCAGCGACCGAAGCGTGTCCGACAGATCGGCCACGGGCTTGGACACCTGCTTCAGACGCGGGTCGGGGTGGAGGATGATCGAGCGCTTCATCGGGGGCGATGTAAGCGGGCGCGCCACGGCGCGCAACCGGGGGGCGAGGCGCCGGCGCCACCATCGCCGACCGGCGGCGCCGACTGTCCGGCGACACGGCTTGCGCCTGCCCCCGCCGCGGGGCACATCCACCCCATCCCCGCAGGAGACCCCCATGAACGCCGATCCCCGCTTCGACCAAGTCATCGACCGCCGCGACACCCATTGCGTCAAATGGGACGGGATGGAGGGGATCTACGGCGTGCCCGAGGCCGACGGCTTGGCGATGTGGGTCGCGGATATGGATTTCCGCCCGCCGCAATGTGTCTTGGACATCGTGCAGAAGCAGTTGGACCATGGCATCGTCGGCTATTTCGGCAATGACGGCCCCTATCGCGAGGCGATCCAATGGTGGATGTCCACGCGCCACGGCTGGGACGTCGACCCCGACGCGATCTTCACGACCCACGGGCTCGTCAATGGCACCGCCATGTGTGTCGATACCTGGACGCAGGCGGGCGACGGCGTCGTGCTCTTCACGCCGGTCTACCATGCCTTCGCCAAGGTCATCAAAGCCAATGACCGCCGCGTGGTCGAATGCGAACTGGCCTATGACGGCATGCGCTACACGCCCGATTTCGATGCCTGGGACGCGGTTGTCGAACAAGACAGCGCCAAGATGATGATCCTCTGCTCGCCCCATAACCCGAACGGCCGGGTCTGGACGCAGGCGGAGCTGGAAGGCTTCGCCGCCTTCGCGAAACGCCACGACCTGATCCTGGTCTCCGACGAGATCCATCACGACCTGGTCTATCCCGGCCATCGCCACATCCCCATGGCCAATCTGGCGGGGACGGAGGACCGCCTGGTGATGATGACGTCCACGAACAAGACCTTCAACTTGTCGGGCGGCCATACCGGCAACGTCATCGTCCACGACCCTGCCCTGCGCGCCCAGTTCGCCAAGCGCATGGCCGCGCTGGGCATGTCGCCCAATTCCTTCGGCCTGTTCATGGCCACGGCCGCCTATTCCGAGGCCGGCGCCGCCTGGGTCGACGACCTGATGGTCTACCTGGACGGCAACCGGACACTCTTCGACAAGGGGATCAACGCCATCCCCGGCCTCCGCTCGGTCCCGCTGGAGGCCACCTATCTCAGCTGGGTGGATTTCGACGGCACCGGCATGACGCGCGAGGAGTTCACGCGCCGGGTCGAGCAGGACGCCAAGATCGCCGCCAATCACGGCCCGACCTTCGGCAAGGGCGGGGACAGCTTCCTGCGGTTCAACATCGCCACGCCGCGCAAGAACGTCGAAGATGCGGTAGAGCGGTTGCAACGGGCCTTCGCGGATCTGCAATAGGGCTTTGCGGCCGCGCGGGACATGATCCTGGCCGGAAATGGGGCATCGAGACTAATCTGGTAGCATTTCCCAGACGTCGATTTCGAGGTGCCCCATGCTCCGTTTGCCCTACCGGGTTCAAGAATTTCTATTCTCCGTTGTCGAAGCGATCCCGCCCCTGGCCGAAGCCGTGAATCGCTGGGCGATCAACCGCACCGTCACCCGTGCCCGGGCCCGGCCGCATCCCTACAGCACCGAACGCGACTACGTGAATTGGCCCGGTCTGACCGACAAGCGGTGGAGCGCGCGACACCTCCCGCCCGATCCCCGCGACCACAAGACGGCGCCCGAAGCGCTGTTGCCGCTCTTCGAGCGGCCCGATGGGCGGCAGCGGCTTTGCCCGAAATCCACCTGCCTCTTCCCCGCCTTCGCCCAATACCTCACCGACGGCTTCATCCGCACCGAATCCGAGGGGCTCACACCTGACGGCCTGGACCCGGCCGACCGCTTGAAGCGAAACACCTCGAACCACGACATAGACCTCTGCACGCTGTACGGCCGCACCGCCGCCCAGACCGCCGCGCTGCGCCTGCACAGCGATGAAGAAGGCCGGAAGGGCCGCCTGAAGAGCGTCATGATCAACGGCGAAGAATATCCCCCACTCCTCGACCGCGACGGCGCCGTCGATCCCCAATTCGCCGATCTCGACCCGCCGCTCGTCAGCCCGGACTTGGATCCCGACCGCCGCGCCGCGCTCTTCGCCATGGGCGGGGACCGGGTCAATTCCGTGCCGCAGACGGCGATGCTGAACACGCTCTTCCTGCGCGAACACAATCGCCTGGCCGCCGAGATCGAAGCCGATCACCCCGATTGGGACGACGACCGCGTCTTCGAGACAGCACGCAACACTATGATCGTGATCTTCATCAAGATCGTGGTCGAGGAATACATCAACCACATCTCGCCCCTGCCCTTCCACCTGAAGGCCGATCCGTCCGTCGCCTGGGACGCGCCCTGGAACAAGCCGAACTGGATCACGACCGAATTCAGCCTGCTCTACCGCTGGCACGCGCTGATCCCGGACGAGGTGCGTTGGAACGGCCAGATGCGGCCCGTCCTCCAGACCATCCAGGACAACCGCCTGCTCACCGATCGCGGCCTGCTGGGCGCCTTTGCCGATATGAGCGCCACCCAAGCCGCCGAGCTGGGCCCGCAAAATACCGCCGACAGCCTGCTGGAGGTCGAAAAGGCGTCGATTATCCAGGACCGCGCCTGCGAATTGGCCGGCTTTTCGGATTACTGCGACTATCTGCAACTGCCCCGGCCCTATTCGCTCAAGGACATCTCGTCCAAGCCCGCGGTCGCGGACCTGCTGGCGCAGTTCTACGACCATCCCCGCGACGTCGACTTCCATGTGGGGCTCTTCTGCCAGGACCGCGTGCCCAACAGCCCCCTGCCCGCCCTGATCCTGCGCTTCGTGGCGCTCGACGCCTTCAGCCAGGCGCTGACCAACCCGCTCCTGTCGCGAAACGTGTTCAAGCGCAGCACCTTCTCGGCCCCCGGCTGGCGCGCGATCCGGTCGACCAGCAGCCTGCGCGACGTCCTGGACCGCAATGTCGAGGGCGGCGTCGGCGACACGTTCATCGGGATGACACGGCAGGACTGGCAGCCGGAATAGCGCCCCGGGTGTGTCAGGATCGAATGGGATGGTACCAGCGCCCCGGCTCGAACGGGGGACCTCCTGATCCACAATCAGGCGCTCTAACCAACTGAGCTACGCCGGCACGCCGTCGGGATTACCTTCGCAGGCGCCGCCGCGCAAGGGGCGCTACAACGCCAATTCCCAGTTCTGCTCGACCGCCGGCTGCCCGAAGGCGTCCACCGGCCTCTCGTCCAGCAAGCGGAAGCCGTTGCGCGCGTAAAGCCGCCCGGCCGCCCGGTGGCTCTCATGGGTCCACAGCACCAGCCGCGCCGCAGCCGTCGCCCGCGCATGGCCGATCACCGCATCCAGCAACCGCTGCGCCAAGCCGGTGCCGCGCATCGCGGGCTCGACCAGAAACATGCGCAGCTTGGCCGTGTCGGGCGCGGGCCGAGTGCAGAAGACGCAGCCTTGCCGCGCGCCCTCGCCGTCCACGGCGATCCAAGCACGTTCATGTTCGGTCCGATTGGCGATGAAATCGGTCAGAAGACCCAAGACCAGTGCCTCGAAGGACGGCCCGAACCCTTCGTCGCGCCAATACAATTCGCCATGCCGCATGGCGATCCAGCCCGCATCGCCCGGTTCCAGGTCCCGAAACTCCATGTCCCCGGCCTTGCACGGCGGCGCGGCGGGGTCTAGGCCCCCGCCATGGGCATCAACGACGAAACCGACACTGAAGCTAACCTCCAGATCGGACCGACCGAGCTAGGGATGGTGCGCCTGTTCGTGGAAAGCGGCGACCGCGAAATCGCCATGGATTTCGAGCCTGACGAGGCTCTGGAAATCGCCGAAGAACTCCGTGCGGCCGCCGCCATGGCCTCCAAGGTCCAGCGATAGCCACCCTCGCCACGCGCACGCGCACCGGCGACGGTCGCCCCTGGCCCTGGTGGAGCTTGACCAAGACCGCCATCGCCGCCTGCGCCCTGCGCTTGGCAAGCTGCGGCCGGCTGGACCTTGACGCGGCCCTACCCGGTCGCGCCTTTTCGCTGCGGCACCTGCTGGGGCACACGGCCGGCCTTCGCTGCTACGGCCCCCTGCCCGCCTATCACGCGGCCGTTGCGCGGGGCGACGCGCCCTGGTCTACGGACGAGGTCCTGGCCCGCACCGACGCCGACCGGCCCTTCGCCGCACCCGGCGCGGAATGGGCCTATTCCAATGTCGGCTATCTGATGGCCCGCTTGCATCTGGAGGCCATTACCAAAGCCCCCCTGGCCACGCTGCTGGACCGCGAAATCCTAACGCCGGCGGGCTGCACCGGCACCTGGCTGGCCGCAGGCCATGTCGACCTGCCCCATATGCCGCAGAGCGCGGCCTACGATTTCGGCTGGGTCTATCACGGCTGCCTGATCGGCCCGCCACAAGACGCCGTGCGGATGCTGGACGGCATCCTGGGCGGACTGCTTAGCCCGGCGGCCCGCGCCGCCATGGCCGACGGGCGGCGGTTGGGCGGCGCCATCTCGGGTCGCCCCTGGTCCGAAGCGCGGTACGGGTTAGGCCTGATGTGCGGCAAGGCCCGCAGTATACCCGTGGCCGGCCATTCCGGTGCCGGGCCTTTTTCGACCTGTGCCATCTATCGTGGCCCCGCCGGTACCGCCGCCGCCTTCACCACCCGGCCCTCCGAGGCCAGTGCCGAATGGGCCGTCACCCGGGTCGTCGCG
>JBCCCB010000133.1:0-10631 GCA_039033775.1 Pseudomonadota bacterium
ACTACGACCATCGCCCGCAGACCTCACAACGCGCCCCCCACACGTGACACCGGCCCCCGCGTCAACGACAAGATCCGTGCCGTCGAGATTCGCCTGATCGGCGCCGACGGCGAAAATGTCGGCGTCGTCAGCCCCGCCCGCGCCCGCCAGATGGCGGAAGACGCCGGCCTGGACCTCGTCGAGATCAGCCCCAACGCCAATCCGCCGGTCTGCAAGATCATGGATTTCGGCAAGTACAAATACGAGACCCAGAAGAAAGAGGCCGAGGCCCGCAAGAAGCAGAAGACGATCGAGGTGAAGGAGGTGAAGTTCCGCCCCAACACCGACACCCACGATTACGACGTCAAGATGCGCAACGTGACCCGCTTCCTGGAGGCCGGCGACAAGGTGAAGGTCACCCTGCGCTTCCGCGGCCGCGAGATGGCGCACCAGAACCTGGGCCGCGAATTGCTGGAACGGGTGGCCGAGGACACCAAAGAGATCGGCAAGATCGAGAATTTCCCGAAGATGGAAGGCCGCCAGATGGTCATGATGATCGGGCCGTCGACGCGGTGACGGCCGATCCATGACGTGAGGATAAGGAAGGACGGCCGCTGCGCCGTCCTTTTTGCTTGGCTAGCCGGTGTCCACGGGCCGCACGGGACGGCCCATCGGGAAGGGTGTCGCCATGCTCAGACCGATCGCGATGCTCCTGGCCGTCGGCCTTCTCGTCGGATGCTCCGGCGAGCCGACGTTCCTGACGCAGTTCGGGAACGAGGAGGCCCCGGGCTTTCGTTGGGAGGGCCCGCCCCCCGAGCCCGGGTTCACGCTGGCCTCGTCGACGAAGGCCCACGGAATCCAGGTCGCCTATTACGGCGAGGGGGCGAGTACGCCCTCTGGTATCCGGGGAACCGGGGCGCCTTGCTTGGGACATGGCGCTTCGGGGATCGCAAGACGCTCTGCTACACGTATGGACAGGCCAGCTTCAATTCCGTCACCGGTCAGCGCAGCGTCGCCGGTCAGGAACTCTGCAACCGATATTACGGCGACGGCGGCTGGGTCGCCAAGGTGCCCGGCGATGTCTTCGATCTGCGAAGCGGCCGCGTGCCGGATTTCGATCTGACCAGGTGCGTGCTCCCGCCGCCGCTCTTGCTGCTCGACACCGGGCAGTGTCGCCCGCGCGGCTGACGGCCGGGCCCGTCAGCTCCGATCGACGGATGTGGGAGATCGCCGGCCGCGCCCGGGATCGGATGCCCGCCAAATCCTTGCAAGGATCTGGTCGGGGTTCCGCAAGATCCTGATTACGCCGTCACCGGGCGCGCCGGCGATCCGATCACCGTCGCGCCCGATGCGACGGTGCGCGTGACCACCGATCCCGCTCCGACGATCGCCCCGTCCCCGATCTCCACCCCAGGCAGCAGGATGGCCCCGCCGCCGATCCACACGTCCCGTCCGACGGTGACGGGCCGCGCGCGCTCCAACCCGTCGGCCCGACGCGCCGGGTCGCGGTGATGGTCGGCGCAATAGATCTGGACATGCGGTCCCAGCATCGACCGATCGCCGATCCGGATCATCCCGCTATCGAGGAACACGCAGCCGGCATTCACGTAGACCTGCGCGCCGAGATGGATGTTGACGCCATAGGCGCAATGGAAGGGGGCCTCCACGAAGACGTCCGGACCGACCGACGCGAAGAGATCGGCCAGATCCGGCGCGAGTGCGCCGCGCGCGGCCGGGTCCATCACCCGATGGGCGTGACAGGCCGCCCGCGCGGTCTCTCGCATCGCCGCGAGGTCCGGGTCGAGGCAGCTATACCACCGCCCTGTCTCCATATCGTGGCGCGTGGTCAGCGTGCGGCTTTGACGGCGCGTTGTGTCATGACCTTGCACAGGTGGGCGCGGTAGGCTGCGTCGCCGTGGAGGTCTGCGATCATGGCCGCGGCGTCTGGGGCGGCCAATCCCTTGACCGCTTCGGCGGTGAAACTCGCCGCCAGGGCGTCTTCGGCCTCGGTCCAGCGGAAGACGCCGTCGGAGGAGGCGCCGGTGATGGCGATACGGACGCCGTCCTCGAACTTGGCGACGAAGGCGGCGACCAGGGGGAAGCGGGAGGCGGGTTGGATGAACTTCTCGTAGGCGGCCGCTTGGGGGACCGGGAGTTTGACCTCGGTGATGATCTCGCCCTCCTCCAGGGCGGTGGTGAACATGCCTTGGAAGTAGGCGTCGGCGGCGATCTCGCGGGGGCCCGAGGGGCCGGTGGCGACGATCACCGCGTTCGAGGCCAGGGCGCCGGCCGGGTAGCAGGCCGAGGGGTCGTTGTTGGCGAGGCTGCCGCCGATCGTGCCGCGGGCGCGCACCGCCGGGTCGCCGATGCGGCCGGCCAGCGAGGCGAGCGCGGGATAGCTCTGGGCGCAGTCGCGGGCGACCTGAGCATGGGTGGTGGCGCCGCCGATGCAGATCCGGCCCTGATCGTCGGTGCAGATGCCCTTGATCTCGTCCACGCCCGACAGCGCCACCAGCGTCTCGGCCATGGCCAGGCGCTGCTTCATGGTCGGCAGCAGGGTCTGGCCGCCGCCGAGCAGCTGGGCGTCTTCGGACCCGAGGGCCGCGACGGCGTCCTGCAGGGTCTTGGGGGTTTTGAGCTCGAAGTCGTACATGTCTCTCTCCCGGTTGGGGCGGGGGGATGCGAGGGTGAGGCGTATGCGCCGAACGCCCCTCGCGCTCCCCAGGATAGTTTCGAAGGGAAGAAGGGGGCCTTCTGTCCCGTGGGGCGCTCCGGTCTTTGGCCGGGGCACGGTTTGATGTGGGGGCGTCCCCCGGTCGCGGCGGGATGGCGAGGCGGGCGCGCCCGCAACCGACGCGCCCGCCGCCGGGATCAGCCTTGCATCGCCGCCCAGACCCGGGGCGGGGTCAGGGGCATGTTGATGTGCTCGACCTTGTGGCCGCCCGAATGCAGCGCGTCGATCACCGCGTTCACCACCGAGGGCGGCGAGCCGATGGCCCCGGCCTCGCCGCAGCCCTTCACGCCCAGCGGGTTGTGGGTGCAGGGCGTGCGGCAGGAATGGTCCACCTGGAACATCGGCAGGTCCGACGAGCGCGGCATGGCGTAATCCATGTAGCTGGCCGAGATCAGCTGGCCGTCCTCGTCATAGGCGCAGTTCTCCAGAAGTGCCTGGCCGATCCCTTGCGCGATGCCGCCATGGACCTGGCCTTCGACGATCATCGGGTTGACCACGTTGCCGAAATCGTCGGCCGCGGCGAAGTCCAGGATCTCGACGCGGCCGGTCTCGGGGTCCACCTCCACCTCGCAGGCATAGGCGCCCGACGGATAGGTGAAGTTGTTGGGGTCGTAGAACGCCGTCTCCTCCAGCCCCGGCTCGATCTCGTCGAGCGGGTAATTGTGGGGCACGTAGGCCGCCAGCGTCACGTCGCCCCAGGCCAGCTCCTTGTCGGTGCCGGCGACGGTGAACTTCCCGTCCTTCAGTTCGATATCGTCCTCGCTGGCCTCCATCAGGTGGCTCGCGATCTTCTTGGCCTTCTTGATGATCTTCTCGGTGGCCCGCACCAGCGCGCTGCCGCCCACCGCCAGGGACCGCGACCCGTAGGTCCCCATCCCCATGGGCGTGTTGGCGGTGTCGCCATGGACGATCTCCACCTGGTCTTCGTTGATGCCGATCATGTCGGCCACCACCTGCGGGAAGCTGGTCTCGTGGCCCTGGCCGTGGGAATGCGAGCCGGTCATGACGACCAGCCCGCCGGTGGCGTTCACCCGCACGGTCGCGCTCTCGTAGAGCCCCGCCCGCGCGCCCAACTGGCCCACCAGGGACGACGGCGCGATGCCGCAGGCCTCGATATAGCAGTTCACGCCCAGGCCCCGCAGCTTGCCGCGCGCCTCGCTGTCCGCGCGCCGCGCCGGGAAGCCGTCGCGGTCGATCATCTCGAGCAGCCGGTCCATGGTCGCGTCGTAATCGCCGGTATCGTATTCCACGGCGACCGGGGTGGCGTACGGAAACTCCCGGATGAAGTTCTTGCGGCGCAGCTCGACGGGGTCCACCCCCAGCTCGCGCGCGGCCTTGTCGACCACCCGCTCCAACTGGAACGTGGCCTCGGGCCGGCCCGCGCCGCGATACGCGTCCACCGGCACCGTGTTGGTGAACACCGCCTTCACGTTCACATAGACCAGCGGCGTGCGGTAGTTGCCGGCCATCAGCGTGCCATGCAGCCAGGTCGGCACCGAGGGCGCGAAGGTCGAGAGATACGCGCCCATATTCGCATAGGTCTCGGTGCGGATGGCGGTGAACTCATGGTCAGCGTTCAAGGCCAGTTCGATCTTGGTGACGTGGTCGCGGCCATGGGCGTCGGACATGAACGCCTCGGACCGCGACGAGGTCCACTTGACCGGGCGGCCGATGGCCTTGGCCGCGAAGGTGCAGAAGGCTTCCTCGGCATAATGGAAGATCTTGGTGCCGAAGCCGCCGCCCACATCGGGGGCCACCACCCGCAGCTTGTGTTCGGGGATGCCCAGCACGAAGGCCCCCATCAGAAGCCGGATCACATGGGGGTTCTGCGAGGTCGTATAAAGCGTGCTGGAATCGTCATGGGCCGCGTAATCGCCCACCGCCACCCGCGGCTCCATCGGGTTGGCCACCAGGCGGTTGTTGACCAGCTCCAGCGTGGTCACATGGGCCGCCTCGGCGATGGCCTTGTCGACCGCCGCCTTGTTCTCCTCCACGAAGCCCCAATCGTAACAGAGGTTGCCGGGCAGATCGTCATGCACCTTCGGCGCGCCCTCGGCCACGGCGGCCTTCATGTCGACCACCGCCGGCAGCTCGTCGATCTCCACCTCGATCGCCTCGGCCGCATCGCGCGCCTGCGCCGCGCTCTCGGCCACCACGGCCGCGATCGGGTCGCCCACATGGCGCACCTTGCCCTCGGCCAGGATCGGATGCTTGGGCTCGTGCATCGGGCTGCCGTCGATCGACGTGATCTGCCAGCCGCAGGGAATGCCCCCCACCCCCTCGAAATCGGCGGCGGTGAAGACCTTCACCACGCCCTCCATCGCCTCGGCCGCCGAGGCGTCGATCCCCTTGATCACCCCATGGGCCACGTCCGAGCGCAGGAACGCCACATGGGCCTGCCCCGCCACGTTGATATCGTCGGTATAGCGCCCCTTGCCCGTGAGGAAGCGCACATCCTCCCGCCGCTTCGGGCTCGCGCCTATTCCAGTGTCCTTCGGCATCTCGTCTCTCCCTAAGGCGGACGGCCGCGCCGCCCATATGTCTGGTCAGAATGGGGACGCGGCTCCTCCCGTCCGCGTCCCCGGGGGCGTGCGACGGGTCGTTCTCCCACACCCCGGTCTCGATCCGGGCGCTATTCGGCCGCCACCGGCGCCACGTCCTGGCCCGACGCCGCCAGCACCGCCTTGACGATGTTGTGGTAGCCCGTGCAGCGGCAGATATTGCCCTCCAGGTAATGCCGCACCTCGGCCTCGCTGGGCGTCGGATTCTCCTTCAGAAGCGCGGCCGCCGACATCACCATGCCGGGCGTGCAGAATCCGCATTGCAGCCCGTGATACTCCTGAAACGCCGCCTGGATCGCACTGAGCGACCCATCCGCCCCCGCCATCCCTTCGATCGTGACGACCTCCGCCCCCTCCAATTCCTGCGCCAAAACGGAACAGGCCTTCACCGCTTCCCCATCCACATGCACCACACAGGCCCCACATTGCGACGTATCACACCCCACATGCGTCCCCGTCAGACGCAAACCCTCCCGCAACCAATCCACCAACAACGTCCGACCCTCCGCAGACGCCGTGCGGACTTTGCCGTTTACATTCATACTTATCGTCTTGGTCATGAAACCACCTCCCTCTCGTTGACGTCAGGAAAGCACGGGGCCGCAGGCGGGGGAAGCGT
The DNA here is from genome assembly GCA_039033775.1 of Pseudomonadota bacterium. Lineage (GTDB taxonomy): Bacteria > Pseudomonadota > Alphaproteobacteria > Rhodobacterales > Rhodobacteraceae > Jannaschia. The sequence goes on from JBCCCB010000133.1 coordinate 5,894, forward strand.
CATTTTTTGACGCTGACGTCGCAAAGAAGCTATCGCTTCTCGCGTGGCTGCGGCCGGGTCGGGATCTCGTTGAGCAATCCGCCGACCCCCATGCCCGCGATATCGGCATGGCTGACCTCCAGCCCGCAGGCGATCCGCTCCAGGACCCAATCGGCCCCGTTCAGCGCCGGGGATCGGGCGCAGCCCGGCAGACCGATCACCTTGGCCGGGCCCAGATCCCCCAAAAACAGCAGGTTGCCCGGATCCACCGGCATCCCGAACCGCGTCAGCATCCCCCCGGCCGCGACCAAAGCCGCCGGGCCGACGTCGCGCGGGTCGCATGTGGCCGAGGCGGTCAGGATCAGGCGCAGGGGCGCCTGCCCCCGCTCCAGCGCCGTGGTCAACGCCCCCGTCTCATGCGGCACTTCGGTGACGTGATGGGCGATGCCCAACCGGTCGAGCCGCGCCAGGACCGGCGCCGTCTTCTCGGGCGCGCCGTCCAGCTTGGTGACGATCAGCTCGGCCAAGTCGATCACCGGCCGATGCAGGCGCAGCGCGCCCTCGGCGGCCTCCAACCGGTCGGCGAAGGCATGTTCGTTGGCGAAGAACGAGATGATCTTGACGGTCGCGACCATCATCCCGGCGGTCACGCGCTGCCATTCCGGCAAGGTGGCCACGGTGACGTCGTCGGTCAGCCGGTTCAGCGCGTCGATCTTTGGCCGCGACACGTCCAGCACGCCTGGACCGGTGGCGTGAAGGTTGCAGCGGCCGGTGAAGGGCGCGCGCGCCTCGATGCCATCCGCGACCAGCGCCGCGGCGACCAAGGCGGCGGCTGCGTCCTCCGGCACATCGCCGTCCTCGGGCAGACCGGCGACGACCTCCTGATATCCGGCGGCGCGGAGGCGCCTCAAGACGGGCCCGTCGATCCGACTGCCTTTGCGGATGCGGCCGTCGGGCGTGGACAGCGAATGGGCCAGGACGCCCCCCTTGGCCTGATCCAGGGTCATGGGCCCGAAGCTCATGGAACGTCGCCGGATTTTCTCAGGGATTGGGTCATGGCCGCTAGGATGGCGACGGCGATCTCTGCCGGGGACGCCGCGCCGATATCGAGGCCGATGGGCGCGTCCAGCCGATCCAGCGCCTCGGGCGCGATTCCCGCTTCGGTCAGGCGGGCGACGCGTTTGGCATGGGTCCGGGTCGAGCCGAGGGCCCCCACATAGAAGGCCCGACTGCCCAGCGCGATGCGCAGCGCGGGGTCGTCCAATTTCGGGTCGTGGGTCAGCAGGACGACGGCCGAACGCGCATCCGGCGCGAAGGCCGCCATCGCCTCGTCGGGCCAGTCATGGACCAGGGTCGTGTCGGGAAAGCGGGCGGGTGCCGCGAAGGCCTCGCGCGGGTCGATCACCGTGGGCGCATAGCCGGCCAGCCGCGCCATGGGGACGAGCGCCTGGGCGATGTGCACGCCGCCGACCACGGCCAGCCGCAGGGGCGGTGCGTGGAGGGTGACGAACGTCTCGCCATCGGGTTCGAAGTCGCTGCGATCACCGGCCAGACGAGTGTACAAATTGGGTTCGTCGACCAGAAAAGTTGCCCCGTTTTGTACATTTACCGCCTGGCCGACCGCTTCGGACCGATCCCGCCGGGCCACCAGATCCGCCAGCAGATCGGGCGGCAAGGTGCCGCCCACCGGCTCCAGCAGGACCTTGATCTCGCCACCGCAAGCCAGGCCCACGGCGAAGGCTTCGTCGTCGCTGACGCCGTATTCCAGCACCCGATGCTTACCGTCGCCCATAGCGTCGAGCGCTTCGGCCACGACCGCGCCCTCAACGCACCCCCCTGACACGGAGCCGACCAGTTCCGCGTCTTCCGAGATGGCCAACTGCGCGCCCCGCGGCCGCGGGGCACTGCCCCAGGTCTCGATGACCGTGGCCAAGGCCGCGCCCTTCCCGGCGCGGTGCCAGGCCAAGGCCGCCTTCGGCGCGTCGTCCAATGGATTCATCGTCATCCTCTGATCGGAAACGGGACAGGCCCCGTTTCGACCAGACTACGCGAAACGGCCCGCCTCTGACCAGAGACGGGCCGCACTCCGCGAGGACGGAGGGCTCAGTTCGCCGCCGCCGTCTGCAGAAGTTCGGTGATCCGCCGCACCGTGGCGCGCCGGTTCTGGCGCTCGTCTTCCAGGGTCGGAACCTTCAGGAACCGCTCGCCATAGCCCTGCACCACCATGTTCTCGACCGGGACGTCGAAATATTCGTTCAACGCCAGGGCCAGGCTTTCGGCCCGCCGGTCCGATAGGGCCAGGTTATAAGCCGCATCGCCGACCGCATCGGTATGGCCTTCGATCAGGAAGACCTCGCGCGGGTTCTCGCGGATCGCGGATATCACCTCGCGGGCGATGTCGGTCAGATTGCCGGCCTGTTCCGGCGTGATCGCGGCCGATGCACTGGCGAAGGTGACCGACTCGACCTCGAAGGCGGGAGCCAGGGCGCGGACTTCGGCGATGTTGCGCACCTGGGCCAGGCTGAACCGGCGGTCCAACCCGGTCTCGCGGCGCAGCGCGTCACGCAGCGGGTCGCTTTCCTGGCCCTGGCGGGCCGACAACGTGGCGGGCGGAAGGGTCGAAACGTCGACGGGTTCGACCACTGCAGTGTCGTCGATCAGGACGACTTCGCTGCCATCGGGCCGGATCAGAAGGCGCCGCAGGACCCGCAGCGACGCGTCGCGGACGGTGATGACCTGACTGCCATCTTCACGTGTGACGATGGACCGGGTGGAGCCGTCCGAGAAGCTTTGCGTGCGGATGTTGGATCCGGCCTGGCGCAGCAGGGCGTCGTCGTCCTTCAGCACCTGCAGATCACCGTCGTCGCGCTGGACGACGACCCGGTCGCCGGAATTGGAGATCACCCGGGTGCGGTTGTTAAGGAGCGTGCCGACGGCCAAAGCGCCCAGCGCGCCGATGGCGATCTTCTGGGTCGTCAACAGGCCGTCATCGTCGCGGTCCCGCTCGGTCTCGACGGCGGAGGTCTCGAAATCCTCGGACGACGTGCGCACGTCTTCGGCCTCGACGACTTCCTCGGTCACTTCGGCCTCGGTCTCGTCGTCGTCCGCTGCGGCTGCGGCCGCCGCAGGCGTGCCGGCCTCCTCCAGATTGGCCAGCGCGGCCTCGGTCTGCGCGCGCGCCAGTTCCTCGGCTTCGGTCAGTTCGGGCTCGGGCTGGCTGGCGATTTCTTCGGCTACGGCGCTTTCGGTGGCGGCGTTCACGTCGCCTTCGGCCCGGGCGGCAAAACGGTCGGCCAGGCGTTGGGCCAGATCGGTCTGGCCGTTTTCCGCCAGCGTTTCGACCATGCAGGCCTGCACGGCCTCCCGCTGGCCGCCGCCGATCTCGGCCCGGCAGAGCTGTCGGGCATCCTGCCGCGTCATCTGGACCGCATCGGCATCGGTGGGCGCCTCGTCTTCGGCGAGCACCTCTTCCTGAGCGGTTCCCGGCGCGGCCGCGTCGCTTTCGACGGGCTCTTCGATCCGTTCCACGAGGGTTTCTTCCGCGGCAGGTGCCTCCTCGGCGGTCTCGACCGGCTGTTCGGGTGTCGCGACGTCGACGACCGGGTCTTCCGCGCCCTCCACAACCTCGACCGCCGGGGCCTCTTCGGCGACCTCGCCGGATTCTTCGACCGGCGCCGCCTCGACCGGGGCTTCGGTCACCTCCGCCTCGGCGGCGGGCGTGGCCTGTTCGACCGCGTCCTCGGTCAGTTCTTCGGCGATGGATTCCTCGGTCGGCACCTCGGCGGGAGCCGGGACGTCTTCGGCCAGTTCTGGGGCCGGCGTCTCAGCCTCCGGCGCGGCATCGACCGGCGCGTCCTCGGTGACCTCGACATCGACGGCTTCGGGCTCGGCTTCGGCGGGGGCCTCCACGACTTCGGGGGCCTCCGGTTCCTCGGCCACCTCTGGCGCTTCGGCAGCTTCGGGCGCATCGACGGCCTCGGCCGGTTCGGCTTCCGCCTCCACGGTCGCGGCGGCCGCGGCATCCGCTGCTTCGGGGTCGATCCCCGCGGCGACCAGAGCGTCCGTCAGGCACGCCTCCACCGCCTCGCCCTCGGCTGTGCCGAGTGCTGTCTGGCAGGCCGCCAAAGCGGTCTCCCGCGTGATGGACGCGTCTTGGGCCCGGGCGGTCATGGGCAGGGACGGCACGATCAGCGACAGGCTGGTCGCGAGCGCGGTGGCGGAGCGAAGGGTGCGGGTCATGCGGGTCTCCAAGACAGGAATGTCCTGACCTTAATCGTCCGACGGCCGCCGATGTTCCAAGTCTGCCTCGTGTTATCGCATATCGGCGGCCCGCCGCGCGCGGGTCTGGAAGCAGTTGTTGCGGGCCGAGCGGATGTCGACGAAGGCCACCTCGGGGTTGGCGAGACGGTCCTCGACCGCCTGCATCAGGAGATCGGACGCGACGATGGCGCCGGTGCCGTAGAGGATGCGGTGGTCGCCCGTATAGGCTTTGACCAGATAGTTCGGCGACGTGGTCAGGATGGGCGGGATTCCGTCATCCTGCCAGGGCGCGCAGGCCTCGGCATGCAGGAAGATCGGTCCGGTCTCGGCGTAGGGCTGCAGCTCCGGGAAGGGGCGCGCGGCGAGAATCAGCATGGGATCGCCCGCGTCGATGTTCCGTAGACAGGCGCGGCAGGGATTTCCCGGCCCGTCGCTGATCGCCCGCTCGGCAGGCTGTCCGTTGGCGTCGGGGCCGCCGACGCGGATGGCGGCGACGAAG
>JBCCCB010000134.1:0-10620 GCA_039033775.1 Pseudomonadota bacterium
ATGTGACGGCGGGATGAGGGCCGGGACGGCCGCTTGTGCGGGGCGCGGCGGGACGGGTCCCGGCCCGGTCGATATTGCGCATTTGGGCCCGGAGCGGACCTTCGGGCTTAGCCTGGACCGGAATCAAGCCCGCAGGGCGCCGGTCCATCGCGTCGCCAGTGGATCTCGAACCAATGGCGCCCCACTGGCGACCGCCCCCCGGCCCGGCGATCTGATTGCCGTTGGCGCGACGCTCAGGGCTTCTGCGGACTTGGCTGACATAAAGTGCTGCCGAACAAGCGTCGGATCGCCGCACCGCGGCCCGCCGATGGACCGGCTTTCACCCAGTCGACCAATGTCCGCTCCAGGCCCAAATGCGCAACACCGACCGGGCCGGGACCCGTCCCGCCGCGCCCCGCACAAGCGGCCGTCCCGGCCCTCATCCCGCCGTCACATCATGCTCGTAAAGCCAGGCGAACCGCGCCGCCAAGGCCTGGGGTCGGACCCGATCCGCCAGACGCAGCGCCGCATGGGCCGCGGCCTTCTTGACCCCTGTCAGATGGTAATTCGCCGCATTCGCCTTCGCCGCCGCCAGCGCCCGCTCGACCCGAGGGCGCCGCGCCGCCTCCCAGCCCTCGACATCGTCCAGGGACGCGGCCAGGGTCCAGGCATCCTCCAGCCCCAGATTGGCGCCTTGCGCCAGGAACGGCAGTGTCGGATGCGCCGCATCCCCGATCAGGGTCACCGCCCCGCGATGCCAGCGCGACCGCGACCCGTGATCCATCAACCCCCAGAGATGGACAATCTCCACCCGGTCCAGCAACGCCCGGACCGGGGGCGCATAGCCGGCAAAGGCCGCCCGCAGGGTCCCGGGGTCGTCCCGGTGGCTCCACCCCGCGGCCGCCCAATCCCGCCGTTCCTCCACCGCCACGACGTTCAGCGATCGCCCGTCCCGCAGCGGATAGCAGACCAGATGCCGCCCCGGTCCGACCAGCACCTGCGCCTCGTGCGGCCAATCGGGCCGCACCGGCACGATGGTCCGCCACGCCACCTGCCCGGTGAACACCGGCACATGGTCCGGCGCCACGAAGGCCCGCGACGCCCCCCGCGCCCCATCCGCACCGATCAACCGTCGAAAGGAATGCCGCCCCCCGTCGATGAGGGAGAGGACCCCGTCCTCGACTGAAGAGACGCCCGCCCCCAGCCGCACCGACACCCCCGCCGCCGCGACCGCCTCCGCCAAACCGGAAATCAGGTCCGCCCGATGCACCAGCCGGAAGCCGGACCCCAGCGGCATCCGCACCAGCCGCTTGCCCGTCCGCCCGTCGATCAGGTGAATCGCCTCGGAGGCCAGCGACCGGACCTGGACGCCCAGCGCATCCAGAACCCGCCCACCATTGGGGGCGATCTGCAAGCCCGCCCCGACCTCGGTCAAGGCGGGCGCCTGTTCCAGAACTTCAACCGATAGCCCACGCCGGGCGCAGGCCAGCGCGCAAGCCAGACCGGAAATCCCCGCCCCCAGGATCGTCACATCGGGCGGGGCCATTCCGTCAGTCGTCGCGATGCACCTTCTCGCGCCGCTCGTGCCGCTCCTGCGCCTCCAGCGACATGGTCGCGATCGGTCGCGCATCCAGGCGCTTCAACGAGATCGGGTCGCCCGTCACCTCGCAATAGCCGTATTCCCCTTCCTCGATCCGGCGCAAAGCGGAGTCGATCTTGGAAATCAGCTTGCGCTGCCGGTCCCGCGTGCGCAGTTCCAGCGCCCGGTCCGTCTCCTCCGACGCGCGGTCCGCGATGTCGGGGATATTGCGGGCCGCGCCCTGCAGGCCCTCGATGGTACTCTGGGTCTCGTCCAGCAGGTCAGCCTTCCAAGACAGCAGTTTCCGGCGGAAATACTCCGTCTGCCGCTCGTTCATGAAGGGCTCGTCTTCGGCTGGTCGATAGTCGTTTGGTAGAAAAGTCTCGGCTTTCATGGTCTGGCGCTCCCTCGCACCGGCCCGAAGCGGGTGTGGTCCCGACAATCGCTCGAACCGGGTTTCTGAGGCGCGCTTACAGGACGGCGACGTGGATGTCACGACCTCGTGTTGGCGCGGTTGCGCGCCGTCATGTCGCTGTTACGGTGCCGCCGATTGGGTGAAGGAGCGCGCGGATGCGGTTCGACGGAACGAAGACCTACGTGGCCACCGACGATCTCAGGATCGCGGTGAACGCCGCCATCACGCTGCAACGCCCGCTTCTGGTCAAGGGCGAGCCGGGCACAGGCAAGACCGAATTGGCCCGCCAGGTCGCCGCCTCGCTGGACGTGCCGATGATCGAATGGGCCGTGAAATCCACCACACGGGCGCAGCAGGGCCTTTACGAATACGACGCCGTGTCCCGCCTGCGCGACAGCCAATTGGGCGACGAACGGGTCCATGACGTGGCCAATTACATCAAGAAGGGCAAGCTGTGGCAGGCGTTTGAGGCCGATCGGCGCGTGGTCCTGCTGATCGACGAGGTCGACAAGGCCGATATCGAATTCCCGAACGACCTGCTCCAGGAACTCGACCGGATGGAATTCCACGTCTACGAGACCGGTCAGACCGTCGCCGCCCGTCACCGCCCCATCGTCATCATCACCTCCAACAACGAGAAGGAGCTTCCCGACGCCTTCCTGCGCCGCTGCTTCTTCCACTACATCCGCTTCCCGGACGAGGCGACGCTGCGCCAGATCGTCGAAGTCCACCATCCCGGCATCAAGCAGAGCCTATTGTCCGCGGCCCTGACACAGTTTTATTCCATCCGCGATCAGCAGGGATTGAAGAAGAAGCCCTCGACCTCCGAAGTGCTGGACTGGCTGAAACTGCTTCTGGCCGAGGATCTGTCGGCAGAGGATCTCAAGGCCGATCCGAAGACGGCCTTGCCCAAGCTGCACGGCGCTCTTCTAAAGAACGAACAGGACGTCGCCCTGTTCGAGCGTCTGGCCTTCATGGCGCGCAGCGGGCGCGGCTGATCCGGCATTCGGGCAAGGGGCATGACGGCGCGAAAGACAGCAGATCGCCCACCCATATCGTCGAAAAGACGGTATGACGCCGTCCCGACGGATGGCGGCATTGCCCGTGCCCGTTGCCGATCGGCGCGGCAACCTGGCCGCCGCCCTGAAAGATTGGACGGATCCACCGGCAGGCCTCAGCCAGGCTCGCGAATGCCCCAAAGGCGGATCGGTCCTCGCATGATACATTTCGGCTCCGACATCCGGCTCTCCGATGGTTCGGCGGTCACGGGCGCGGCGGGCCTCCGGTTTTCCGCCGCATGGCCGTCATCCGACTGCGGGGCGATGGCGGGCTCTGGATCCGGTTGCCGGTGGCCCCGACCCCGGCCGTTCGCGCCGCCGTCGACGCCCTCGGCCCGGTCCGCCACCTGATTGCGCGCAATGGCCTGGGTCACAGGTTTCTCGCCGGTTGGGCAGCCGCCTATCCAACGGCACGGATCCACGACGCGCCCGGCTTGACCGAACAGACAACGGACACCGCGATCCGCGCCACGTTGGGTCCGGCGCCGGATCCGGCCTGGGGCGATGCGTTGGATCAGGTCTTTTTCCTGGGCAACGACCTCACGACCGAGACGGTGTTCTTCCACCGCGCCTCGTCCACGATCCTGGTCAAGGACCTGGTCCAGCACCTCCAGGAAGACTGGTATCGCGGTTGGCGGGCCGTTGTCGCGCGCCTCCCCCTCCGTCCCGCGCAAATTCCGTCTGGCGACGACCGACAGGGCCCTGGCGCGTCACGCCGTCGACCGCATCCCCGCATGGCCGACAAGCTCGCCATCGCCCATGAATCGCCGATCCGGACGGGCGCCCAGGCGATGTTGCGGCAGGCCGTCGGCTGGCGCCTGCGATAGGCCCCCGGAATTCGACGGCCGCGTTTCAAGGGCCCACATGGTAGCATCGCGGAAAGCCGCGGGCCGGCGCGGCATCCGCTAGCACCTTTCCGCCACGCCGCCCCGGCGCCCCGTCATGGGCTGTTGCGCCCCGCCAAACAATCGCCGCAATGCCGTCTCAGTGTGCTGTCAAAGCAGACGCCGGACAGGTGCGGATATGAGCAGCGAAACCATTCACTTGCGGGCGCCCCGCCCCCAGGATCGCGCCGTTTGGGGCGTGCTCTGGACGGGCTATCTCGATTACTATGAAACTCGGCTCCCCGACGCGGTCCACGACACCGCCTTCGCGCGCCTCCTGTCGGACGACCCGACGACCTTCTCCGGCCTGATCGCCTGGCATGGGGACGCGGCCGTCGGCCTGGTGCATTGGGTCACCCACCCCCACATGTGGCGGCCCGAGGGCGTGACCTACCTGCAAGACCTGTTCACCGCCCCCGCCGCGCTCGGCAAGGGCGTGGCCCGCGCGCTGATCGAGGCCGTCTATGCCGCCGCCGACGCGCGCGGCGCGCCGCGGGTCTACTGGCTGACCCAGGACTTCAACGCCACCGCCCGCCGGCTCTATGACCGGATCGGCTTCAAATCCCCCTTCATCCGCTACGACCGGGCCCTGGCCTGATGCTGCGCGCCGCCCTGTTCGCCGCCGGGATGGTCCTGTCCTCCTGCGCGCCCTCGGGCCAGCCGGTGGCCACCCGCGCCACCGTGGCCGATGTCAGCGCCGCACTGCCCGCCGCCCGCCGCTTCACCGGCCCGCCCACGCTGGACCCGGTCCTCCCCGGCAACGGCCAGTTGGCCCGCGACTTCATGGCCTTGACCTTCCAGCTGGAAACCGGCCGCGCCGTCCCGCTCTTCACCCGGTTCGAAGGGCCGGTCACCGTCGCCGTCGAAGGCGACGCACCCGCCACGCTGGACGCCGATCTCGACGACCTGCTGGACCGCCTGCGCCGCGAGGCCCGCATCGACATCCGCCGCGCCGCCCCGGGCGAGATGGGCGCGATCACCATCAGCGCCCTGCCCCGCGCCCAATTGCAGCGCGCCGTGCCCGGCGCCGCCTGCTTCGTGGTCCCGCGGGTCTCGGGCTGGCAGGACTATCTGGCCAACCGGATCGGACCGACGACCGACTGGACGACGCTTGAGACACGCACCCGTGCGTCGGTCTTCCTGCCCTCGGATGTCAGCGCGCAGGAAATCCGCGATTGCCTCCATGAAGAGGTCGCCCAGGCGCTCGGCCCCCTCAACGACCTGCACCGCCTGGCCCATTCCATCTTCAACGACGACAATGTCCACGTGGTCCTGACCGCCTTCGACATGGCGATCCTGCGGGCGACCTACGACCCCGCCCTGCGGTCGGGCATGACCCAGGCGCAGGTCGCCGCCGCCCTGCCCGCCGTGCTGGCCCGGACCAACCCGGCGGGTCGCCGCGCCGACACCGGCCCCGTGCCCGAAAGCGACCCCGCCTGGAAGGCCGCCATCGCCCAGGCCCTGTCCCCGGACGGCTCCGACCGGGCCCGCCTGGACCAGGCCCGGCGCGCCGTCGCCCTGGCCAAAGGCGCGGGCTGGACCGACGAACGGGTCGCCTTCTCCCTGCTGGCCCAGGGCCGCGCGGCCCTGGCGCTGGACGGCGACCTGGCCGTGGCGTCCTTCCTGGACGCCGCCGCCATCTACAAGGACCTGACCGGCGACGGCATCCATTCCGCCCAGGTCGCCCTGCAATTGGGCGCCTTCGCGGTGTCCTCGGGCCGCCCCGACGCCGCCCTGGCGCTGCTCGACCGCGCCATCCCCGCCGCCGACGGCGCCCAGAACGCCGCGCTCCTGTCGACCCTGCTGCTTTTGCGGGCCGAGGCCACGCGGATGCAGGGCGCCCCCGCCGAAGCCGACCGCATCCGCCGCGAGGGGCTGGCCTGGGGCCGCTACGCCTGGGGCGACCGCGTCCTGGCCCGCCGCGCGGCAGAGGTTGCGGCCCTCAGCCCGGGGGCCTAAATCCGTCCCATGTTGATCGTCCTTCCCCTGGGCGGTGCCGTGCTCGGCGCCGTCATGGCCCGCCGCCGCAAGGGCTCCGCCTTCGACATGGCGCAATGGGCGGCGGTCTTCGCGATCATCGGGTTCCTGCTCTCCGTGCTGATCGCCATCCTGCTCGGCCGGGCCTGACGGCGATGTTCCTGCGCTTCTTCGGCACGTTGCGCGCCGCCGGCGTCCCCGTCTCCCTGCGCGAACACCTGGCCTTCCTGGATGCGCTGGCCGCCGGTCTGGTGATCTACGATCCCGAAGGCTTCTACCACCTGGCTCGCGCCATCCTGGTCAAGGATGAACGCCATATCGACCGCTTCGACCGCGCCTTCGCCGCCACCTTCGACGGGCTGGACGCGATCTCGGTCGACCAGGTCCTGAACGCCGTCGACCTGCCCGCCGATTGGCTGGAAAAGCAGGCCGAGAAGCACCTGACCCCCGAAGAACGCGCCGATATCGAGGCCCTGGGCGGCTTCGACAAGCTGATGGAGACCCTGCGCGAGCGCCTGAAGGAACAGCAAGGCCGCCACCAGGGCGGCTCCAAATGGATCGGCACGGCGGGCACCTCCCCCTTCGGCGCCTATGGCTACAACCCCGAAGGTGTGCGCATCGGCCAGGACGAAAGCCGCCACCAGCGCGCCGTCAAGGTCTGGGACAAACGCGAATTCCGCAACCTGGACGACAGCGTCGAGTTGGGCACGCGCAACATCAAGGTCGCCCTGAAACGCCTGCGCAACTGGGCCCGCGAAAGCGCCCATGAAGAGCTGGACCTGGACGGCACCATCCGCTCGACGGCCAAGAACGGCTACCTGGACGTCCAGACCCGGCCCGAGCGGCACAATGCGGTCAAGGTCCTGCTGTTCCTGGACGTGGGCGGCTCCATGGACCCCTATATCAAGGTCCTGGAAGAACTCTTCTCGGCCGCCCGGGCCGAATTCAAGACCCTCGAACATTTCTACTTCCACAACTGCCTCTACGAGGGCGTCTGGAAGGACAATCGCCGCCGCTGGAACGCCGTGACGCCCACCCACGAGGTCCTGAACACCTACGGCTCGGACTACCGCTGTATCTTCGTGGGCGACGCCTCCATGTCCCCCTACGAGATCGCCTACCAGGGCGGCGCCAACGAACATTGGAACGATGAGCCCGGTCAGGTCTGGCTCGGCCGCGCGCGCGATCAATGGCCGTCCAACCTCTGGATCAACCCGGTCCCCGAAACCCATTGGCAATACACCCATTCGATCCGCATGATCCGCGAGATCTTCGAAGACCGCATGGTGCCCATGACCCTGGACGGCCTGACCCGTGGCATGAAAATGCTCTGACCCCATCCGGCGCGGGCGCTAGCTGGAGCCGCCGATCCGCTGCACGCCGTCCAAAACGGTCTCGTCCAGACGGTGCCCATGCAGCACGCTCACATCGCCCGTCGTCTCCAGAACGACAGCACGGACCGATGACATGTCCAATGCATTCGCCTCGCGCAGTTTGGCGATCAGCTCGGTGCGGGTGACGCGCGACCGCCGCAGATTGGCCTCCAACACGGTTCCATTCCGCATCAGCAGGATCGGCTCGTTATCCGTCAATTGCCGCACCGCGCCGCTGCGGGACCGGCCGATCCCGATGATCCACTGCACGCCGAACAGGGCGGTCATGGCCAGCATCCCTTCCCAAAGCGATGTGCCCGGCGCCAGCACCGTGCCGGCCAGGACCGATCCGAAGGCGACCGTGACGGCGAAATCGTAAGACGACATCTTCGAGAAGGCCCGTAGCCCGGCCAGGCGCACGCACAGCACCATGAACGGCACCATCACGGCCGCGTCGACGAAGGGGGTGATCCAGTCGGGCATATGGTCTCAAGCCGCCAACCGGCCTCTGGTTCCCCGAAGCCGCGGCCCCATATGACGGCCATGATCAAGTTCCCCGCCCTGCTCCTGGCCATCGGCTACGGCCTCGTCCTGTGGATCTTCTCCGCCTGGCGCCTGAAACGGCAGATGGACCAGACGTCTACACCCCTGGCCGACCCGAAGCTGGAAAAGACCTTCGCCAAACTCGCCCGCGTGCTGGAAGTCGAGCGCATCAAGGTCAACGTGCACGAGGTCGAGCCGGTCAACGGCCTGGCCGCTCCCGACGGCCGCATCTTCCTGACCCGCGGCTTCCTGAAGAAGTACCACGACGGCGACGTCACCGCCGAGGAACTGGCCTCCGTCGTGGCCCACGAACTGGGCCATGTGGCGCTGGGCCATGCCCGCCGCCGGCTGATCGACTTCTCGGGCCAGAACGCCATTCGCGTCGCCCTGGCCGGTGTCCTGGGCCGGTTCATCCCCGGCCTCGGGCCCTGGATCGCCAACATCATCGCCGGCATGGTCGCCGCCCGCCTGTCGCGGCAGGACGAATACGAGGCCGACGCCTATGCCAGCGCGCTCTTGACCAAGGCCGGGATCGGCACGGCGCCCCAGAAATCCCTGTTCGACAAGCTGGACAAGCTGACCGGCATGGGTGGCATCGGCGCGCCCGCCTGGCTGATGAGCCACCCGAAAACGGCCGAGCGCATCGCCGCTATCGAGACCCTGGAAACCCGCTGGGGCACCGAGGGTCTGCCCGACCGGACCTGATCGACCCAGATGATAGTCCTGCCCGACTGTCGCGCCATGCGCATCCTCGGACCAGTGATGACACGCCCGCATTAACCTTAACGCGCGCCCTTTTCTTCCCTTAATGAATATCCCGGGGAGCGCGAGGGGAGACCCCTCGCTCCCGCCCTCTCCACAGGCGCAAGACTGGAACTCTTAAGATCCCATCACCAAAACCGTGCGAACGCACGTTCGCACGGGGGGTGTACGCCGGGTGTACGGGGGGTGCCCCCTCCAAGGACACCGGCCAAGCCGCTAAACCGACCGCCCCACGACCCGCCCGGAAAACAGGCATCCCCCCAGAAACGTCCCCTCCAACGCGTTCCACCCATGATACCCGCCGCCCCCGAATCCCGCCGCCTCGCCGCAGGCGAACAGCCCCGGCACCGGCGCCCCATCGGCCCCCAGCATCCGGCCTTCCAGGTCGGTCAGAAGCCCGCCCAACGTCTTGCGCGTCAATATGTTAAGCCGCACCGCCACCATCGGCCCATGCGCCGGATCGGTCAGCTTGTGCGGCTTCGCCGCCCGCATCAGCCGGTAAACCCGATGGTTCCGGATGGCATGGATCGCCATGACCTGCGCATCCTTCGAGAACATGTTGTCCATCTGCCCGTCCCGCGCCGCGACTTCCGCCCGGACCCGGTCGGCATCCAGCAGATCGCCTCCGCCCACCTGCTCCATCCCCTTGATAAGCTGATCCAAATCTGGGGCGACCACGAAATCCTCGCCCTTCTCCTTGAACGCCTCGACAGCCGGCATCGCCGTCTTGTTCAACAGCCGTTCCCGCACCACGCGCAGCCAATCCTTGTCGGCGAAATCCGGGTTCTGTTCCGACCCCGAGAGCGCGAATTCCTTCTTCACGATGGTCGAGGTCGCCACGAACCAGCTATGCGCCTGCCCCGTCGCCAGGATCGCCTTCAGCGTCGCCATCGTGTCGAAGCCCGGCAGGCAGGGCACGGGCAGCCGATTGCCCATCGCGTCCAACCACAGCGAGGACGGCCCGGGCAGGATCCGGATCCCATGATGCGGCCAGATCGGGTCCCAATTCATCACCCCCTCCGTATAGTGCCACATCCGGTCGGCATTCACGACGCGCCCGCCCGCCGCCTCGGCCACGCCGATCATCCGGCCATCCACATGGGCCGGCACGCCCGACAGCATCCGGTCGGGCGGCGCGCCCAGCCGGTCGCGGGGCCATTTCTCGCGGACCATCTCGAAGTTCCCGCCGATGCCGCCGGAGGCGACGATGATGGCGTCTGCGGAAAGCGCGAAATCACCGATGACGTCACGGTTCGTCGGCGCCCCTTGGGGCGCGGGATCGTCGGCCAGCACATCGCCCGCGACGCCGGTGGCCGCGATGCCGGTGGTGACCACCTGCGCCACGCGATGGCGGAAACGGAAGGTGATTTTCCCAGCCTTTTCATGCGCCAAGGCCCGCTCCACAAACGGTGCGATCACGCCCGGGCCGACGCCCCAGGTCAGATGGAAGCGGGGGACGGAATTACCATGCCCGCCCGCGAAGCCGCCGCCGCGCTCGGCCCAGCCGACGATGGGGAACCAGCGCATGCCCAATCCGTGCAGCCAGGCCCGCATCTCGCCCGCGGCGAAGTCCACATAGGCTTCGGCCCAGCGTCGGGGCCAGGCATCTTCGGGGCGGTCGAAGGCGGCGGAGCCCATCCAATCGGCCAGCGCCAGGTCCCGGCTATCGCGGATACCCATGCGGCGCTGCTCGGGCGTGTCGACCATGAAGAGCCCGCCCACCGACCAGAAGGCTTGGGCGCCCAGGTTCTGGCGCCCCTCCTGATCGACGATCAGGACCGATCGGCAGCGATCCGCCGCCTCGACGGCGGCGACCAGGCCCGACAGGCCCGCGCCCACCACGATGATATCCGCGTCCGCCATGATGCGTCCTCCTTGGAAGACAGGACGCGCGGAAAGGGACGCGATGGCAAGTGCGCCGTCGCGTCCCTTGTTTTTGGGTTCGGGATCAGCGTGTCAGATAGCCGCCGTTGACGAAGATCGTCTGGCCATTGGTCCACTGGCCTTCCGGCAGGGCCAGGCTGGCGACGGCGGGGACCACGTCGGAGAC
>JBCCCB010000135.1:0-10523 GCA_039033775.1 Pseudomonadota bacterium
GATGCGGAGGTCGTGAATGCGGGCGTCTCGGGCGACACGACGGCGGGCGGGTTGGCGCGGATCGATTGGGCGCTGACACCCGAGGCGGATGCGATGATCGTGGCATTGGGGGGCAACGATCTGCTGCGGGGGATCCCGCCCGAGAGTTCGCGGGCGAACTTGGAGGGGATCCTAGCGCGGTTGGAGGCGGCCGGGCTGCCCGCCCTAGTGGTGGGGTTGGAGGCGCCGGGGAATTACGGGCCCGATTTCAAGGCGGCGTTCGACGCGATGTATCCGGATCTGGCCCGGGAATACGGCGCGCTGCACGAGGAGAGTTTTCTGGCGCCGCTGGTGGCCGAGGTTCCCATCGGCGAGGCGCGGGTGCGGTACAT
Organism: Pseudomonadota bacterium; assembly: GCA_039033775.1. Classification (GTDB taxonomy): domain Bacteria; phylum Pseudomonadota; class Alphaproteobacteria; order Rhodobacterales; family Rhodobacteraceae; genus Jannaschia. Next base: position 372 of record JBCCCB010000135.1, read on the forward strand.
GCAGGGCGACGGCATCCACCCGAACCGCGACGGCGTGCGGGTGATCGTGGAGGCCATCGGCCCGCGCGTGGCGGAATTGGTCGCGCGGGCGGGGGCATCTTAGCGCGGGGGCGTCTTAGGGGCGGGGGCGTTTTAGGGACGGGCGTAGATCCGCTCGCTGGCATCGGCGGCTGTCGCGTTCTGGATGGCGATGGCGCGCCGGGCATCGTCGCTGAGGCCGTTGGGGTTTTCGGAGAAGGCCTCGCGGCCGAACGCGGTGTCACGGATGATGATCCGGTCGGTGCTGGACGCGGCCGAAGCGTTGTGGCGGGCGATGGCGCTGAGAATGTTGCGCATGCTCACGGGGGCTCTGGTCGAGCGGTCCTGACTGCCCAGGGCAACCGGGCCGAGCGTCCCGCCTTCGGCACCGTCGCGCTGGATGTCGAGATGGAAGAGCGTGGTCCGGGGCAGCGGGGCCTGCTGCTGGGCGGCGGCGGCGCCGGTCAGGGTGGCCGCGGCGATCAGGGCGGGGAGGATCAGGGATTTCATGGTATCTGTCCTTTTATGTGCGGGAGCGGGACATGTCCGGCCGTTGGAGGAAGCATCGCAGGGCCGGGGCCTTGCCTCAATCAACGGGTGCGTGAGGTTTGCGGGAACGGCGTGCGCCTGTGCACATTGGGTCGGACGATCCGCACCGTCGTCACGGAGGGTGGCCCCTGCCTCGCGGAGGTGTGACGACGGGACCGGGGTTGAAACGATTCGGGTGTCGGCGGTCTTGGCCGGAGCGGTCCGGGCCCGGAGGGGGGCGTTGCCCCGTTGGATCGTTCCTGCCGTGTCGCCCGACGGTTTCGGGCGGTCTTGACGCGGGCCGCCGTGTCGGGCCTGGGGCAGGCTGTCCGCCCCGCCGCGGGGTGCGGATGGGCGGATACGCTGGGATTTGCGTATTTTTGGACCAGGGACGTCTGGGCGCGTTACACTTAGTGCTGGGTTAAGACCTCCTGCGCGGGTAGGAGCGCGGGACAGGGCGTCGGCTGGATCGGGCGCGGTCGATATCCGGCCCCGCGCCTTGGCACGGCATCCGGGCACGGGGGATGCGGGCCCCGACGACCGCCGCGCAGGGTCTTGACCCGTTGGCCATCAGGTCGGAAACCGGCCACGTGGCCGGCCGCCGGCGACAGGAGCCATCATGTCACCCGCCGTCGTCGCCGAACTTCGTCAATTGGCCAAGCTCAGCGTTCCCATCATGGTCTCGCTGGGCGCCGCGACCCTGATCGGCGCCGTGGACACGGTCATGATCTCGCCGCTCGGCACCGTCCCGCTGGCCGCCGCCGGGGTTACGGCCGCCGTCATGATCGTCTTCTATTCCGCGCTCTATGGGTTCGTCTCGGCCACCGGCGTGCGGATGGCCGAGGCCGAGGGGCGGGACGATGCCGATCGGCTGTCCGACGCCACGCGCACGGGCCTTCTGGTCGCGTTGGTGACCGGCCTGGCCGGGACGGGGTTCATGTTGGCCGCGCGCCCCCTTCTGCCGCTGATCGGCCAGCCGCCCGAGGTTCTGGCGGTGCTGGGCGGCTATTGGACGGCGATGGCGGCGCTGCTGGTCCCGTTCACCCTGTTTTATGCGCTCAAGGGCCTCTTCGATGCGGTCGGCCGCCCTTGGATCGGCGTCGGCCTGGCTTTCGCCGCGGTGGCACTGAACATCCCGGCGAATTGGTTGCTGATCCATGGGATCGGCCCCTGGAGCGGGTTCGGTCTGCTGGGCGCGGGGTTGGCCAGCCTGCTGTCGCAGACGGCGTCGCTGGTGCTGGCCTGGATCGTCTGGCGCCGGTCGCCGGTCTTCGCCCGCAGCCGCCGCCGGGTCCGGCGCAGCACCGCCGAGCGCCGCATCCAATGGCGCGAAGGCGCCACCATCGCGCTGGGTTACGTGGGCGAGGGCGGGGCCTATGCGGTGGCGAGCCTGATGATGGGCGTTTTCGGCGCCGCCGCCTTGGCCGCCAACCAGATCGTCACGTCGGTGAGCGGCGTGCTCTACATGGTGCCGCTGGGCGTCTCGATGGCCGCGTCGATCCGCGTGGGTCAGGCCGTGGGCGCGGCCGAGCCCGCGCGCCTGCTGCCCATCGGGCGGGCCGCGCTGGCCCTGATCGTGGGCTGGATGACGTTGGTGATGATCGCGCTTCTGGCGGCGCGGGGCCCCCTGTCCGATGCGCTGTCCGACGATCCCGAGGTCGTCGGCCTGGCCGCGTCGCTGTTCTTGGTGGTGGCCGCCATGCAGATCGCCGACGGCGTGCAAGGGACGATGCTGGGCGCGGCGAGGGGGCTGAGCGACAACCGCCTGCCGGTGGCCATCACCCTGGCAGCCTATTGGATCGTCGCGCTGCCCGCCGGGTGGGGCTTGGGCGTGACGCTGGGCCTTGGCCCGAATGGCATCTGGATCGGCTATGGGTTGGGTTTGGTCCTGGCCGCCACGTTGGTATCGCGCCGGTTCTTCGGCGAAGCGGCGCGCAGATCTGGCGCCGGCGGGGGGATCACCTAGGTGAGAGGGCGTATCCGAGACCGGAGTGCCCATGCTGCTGACCCCCGCCGTCACCACCGCCGCCGCCACCATGACCGGCGCGTTGCTGATCAATGCGCGCGCCGCCGCCCGCGAACGGGCCATCGAGGCGCGCCACCCGCCCGAGGGCGTATTGCTGGATATCGACGGCGTGCAGGTCCATGCGGTTGTACGCGGCAGCGGGCCGGATCTGGTGCTGCTGCACGGTGCGTCGGGCAATTGCCGGGATTTCACCTTTTCGCTGATGGACAGGCTGGCGCCGCGATACCGGGTGATCGCGCTGGACCGGCCGGGCCTGGGCTATACCGGGCGCACCGATCCGGCCTATGCCTCGGCCTTCACCGACCGGGCCGAGACCCCGGCCGAACAGGCCCGGCTGATGAAGGCCGCCGCCGCGCGGCTGGGCGCCGGGGCGCCGCTGGTCCTGGGCCACAGCTTCGGGGGCACCATCGCGCTGGCCTGGGCGCTGGAGGGCGGGCCGCGGGCCCTGATCCTGCTGGGGGCGCCCGCCATGGAATGGCCCGGCGGCCTGGGACCGATCTACACCATCACCGGGTCCGCCATGGGCGGGGCCATGTTGATCCCGACCCTGACGGCGACTTTGTCCGAGGCCCATATCCGCAAGATCGTCGATCGGACGTTCCGCCCGAACCAGCCGCCGCCGGGCTATGACGACCATCTGGGCCCGCTTCTGACCCTGCGGCGCGCGTCGCTGCGGGCCAATGGCCGTCAGGTCAACAACCTGAAGCCGCAGATCATCGAGATGCAGAAGCGCTATGCGGACCTGACGCTGCCCATCGAGTGGGTCCACGGCGTTCAGGACGAAACCGTGCCCGCCGACATCCACGCCCATCCCTTCAAGGCCCTGGTTCCCCAGACCAACCTGACCCTGCTGGACGGGGTGGGCCATATGCCCCACCACGACGACGAACCCACCGCCATCGCCGCCATAGACCGGGCCGCCGCCAGGGCCTAAGGATGCGGCCTTCCCGCGCGTCTTTCGCCGGGGGGCATCCCCGAAGAGCCTGCCCCCGGTGCGCCTTTGGCGAAACGGGCTGGCCCCGCGCCCCCTCCGCGAGCGATAAGGGCCAAAGCCAGGAGATCCCGATGACAAAGCCCTTCGACGCCGCCATCACCCGCTTTTACGAAGACGAAGCGCCCGACGCCGTTCGCGCGGCCATCGAAGACAGCGGCAAGAAGGACATTCTGACGGAAGACTTTCCCTATGACCGCTGGATGGACAAGAAGGTTTACGAGGCCGAACTGGCGGCGTTGCAGATCGAATTGGTCAAGATGCAGTCCTGGGCGCGGGACAAGGGCGCCCGGATCGTCGCCGTCTTCGAGGGCCGGGATGCCGCCGGAAAGGGCGGCACGATCCGGCGCATGCGCGAGAACCTGAGCCCCCGCTCGGCGAAGGTCGTGGCCCTGTCGAAGCCCACCGAGACGGAGGCCGGGGAATGGTATTTCCAGCGCTATGTCCGGCATCTGCCGACGGCCGGTCAGATCGCGATCTACGACCGGTCCTGGTACAACCGGGCCGTGGTCGAGCATGTCTTCGACTTCTGCACGCCCGAGGAACGGCACGCCTTCTTCCAGCAGCTCCCCAATTTCGAGCGTCTGCTGGTCGATGACGGCATCACGCTGGTCAAGCTCTGGCTCAATGTCAGCCAGGCCGAGCAATTGCGCCGCATGCTGGCGCGCGAGAACGATCCCCTGAAGCACTGGAAGCTGAGCCGGATCGACGTGGAGGGCTTGGCGAAGTGGGACGCCTATACCGCCGCCATCGGTGAGACGTTGGACCATGCCTCGTTCGATTTCGCGCCCTGGACGGTGGTGCGGTCCGACGACAAGCGGCGCGCGCGGCTGAACGCGATCCGCGCCGTGCTGCGCGCGGTCGATTATGACGGCCGCGACGACGCGGCGCTGGACGCCGATGCGAAGATCGCCGGCGGCCCCGATCTGTGGCTGAACGGTGCCTAAGCGCGGCTACCATCACGGGAACCTCAAGCAGGCGCTGATCGACGCGGCGCTGGTTCTGATCGAGGAGAAGGGCCCGACCGGCTTCACCCTGTCGGAGGCCGCCAAGCGCGCGGGCGTGACCCCCGCCGCCGTCTACCGCCATTTCGAGGGGCGCGAGGACCTGATCATCGAATGCGCGGTGCAGGGGCACGACATCTTCGGCGACCTGATGGAATACGCCTACGAGACGGGCCAGCCTTCGGCCCTGTCCGCGTTCGAGGCGACGGGGCGGGCCTATCTGGCCTTCGCCCGGAAGTATCCCGGCCATTACATGGCGATGTTCGAATCGGGGCTCAGCCGCCACGCCACGCCGGATCTGGCCCGCGCCGTGGCCCGGTCGCGCGGAGTGCTGGAGAAGGCCGCCGAGGCCTTGTCGGAGCACATTCCCGCAGACCGCCGCCCGCCCGCCGCGATGTTTTCGTCCCATATCTGGGCCATGTCCCACGGCGTGGTCGAGCTGTTCGCCCGCGGCAATCCGGGCGGCAACGTGCCTTTCCCGCCCGAGGATCTGCTGGAGGCGGGGATCGGGATTTATCTGCGGGGCTTGGGGCTGGTCGCGCCGGATTCGTGAGCGCGGGTTGGGGGGCGCGGGGTCGCTCAGACGGGGGGTGCGTCTGGCTTGACCCGGACGCAAGTCTGATGGGATGGCATGCCGGTCCCGTTGATTTGGGCCGCCGTCCCGGAGGGTGCCGGCGCGGGCCGGTGGTCGGGATGAATGGCTCGATCCGGTGGCAAGGGGCCCGAACCCTCCGGGCTTGCGACGGACGGACGGCCCGACATATATCCCGCTTGCGCGACGGAGGGGATGACCATGGCAGGCCACAGCAAATGGGCGAATATTCAACACCGCAAGGGGCGGCAGGATAAGCTGCGGGCGAAGATCTTCAGCCGGCTGTCGAAGGAGATCACCGTGGCCGCCAAGATGGGCGATCCCGATCCGGACAAGAACCCGCGCCTGCGCCTGGCGGTGAAGGAAGCCAAGTCCAATTCGATGCCCAAGGACAATATCGAACGGGCGATCGCCAAGGCGACCGGCGGCGACGCCGAGAATTACGACGAGATCCGCTACGAGGGTTATGGCCCCAATGGCGTGGCCATCATCGTCGAAGCGATGACCGACAACCGCAACCGGACGGCGTCGTCCGTGCGGTCGACGTTTTCCAAGAACGGCGGAAATTTGGGCGAGACCGGGTCCGTCGGCTTCATGTTCGACCGCAAGGGGCAGGTGGTCTATCCGGCCTCGGTCGGGTCCGAGGACGATGTGATGATGGCCGCCATCGAGGCGGGCGCCGAGGATGTGGAAAGCGACGAGGAAAGCCACGTCGTCTGGTGTGCGGATACCGACCTGAACGCGGTCTCGACGGCGCTGGAAGAGGCGTTGGGCGAGGCGGAGACGACGAAGCTGGTCTGGCGGCCGACCACCACGACGGAATTGGATCTGGACGGGATGCAGTCGCTGATGAAGCTGATCGAGGCGCTGGAAGACGACGACGACGTCCAGAACGTCACGGCGAATTTCGAGGCCAGCGACGAGGTCATGGCCCAGCTTTGACCCTGCGGGAACCCGGGCGGCGGCCTGCCCGTTTCCCTTCCGATGCCGGAGCCACCGGCCGGAAGGACCGACATGGACGCCAATCTAGACCCAAGCGACATCCCGCATAATCCGGGCGACCCGCTGCCCGAGCATCCGCATATGCTGCGCGGCATGGCCTGGATCGCCATCGGCGGCTGCGTGGTCTTCGCGCTGTCGATCCTGATCGCGGATTTCGTCGTCCCCAACCACGACTGGGTCGCCGACACGATCAGCGATCTGGGCGCGGGGCCTTACGAATACATTGTCGACATCGGGATCTATTGCTTCTCGGCCGGCCTGATCGCCTGCGCCGTCGGCGCGTCCCACGCCCATCTGGGCGGGCGCGGCTGGACGATCGGCATCTATGGCTTGATCGTCACGGCGCTGATCGTCTTCCTGGTGGGGGCGCGCAACGAATACGGCGATGCCGACAAGGACGGCGCTGTCATCCATATCTACTTGGTTTACGCGCTGGGCGTGGCCTTTGCGATCATCCCCTGGGCCATGTCCCAGGGGGCCGGAGCGATTTCGCATCGGTTGGATTGGGCCTGCAAGGCGGCCACGGTGCTCTGGGTGCCATTGGCGCCGGTCTTCTTCCTGCTGCCCGACAGCATCGACGGCATCTACGAGCGGATGTTGGGCGGGATCACCTTCATCTTCGTCACCGCCATCGCGTTGGCCTTGCGCGGCCGGGCGGCGGCGATCGAGGCGCGCTAAATCAAGGCCCTTCGGGCGGCCCGACGGCGCGTGTCAGCGGCTTGAGCGTTTCGGCCATGGCACGGCTGACCTGCCACGCCAGCGGCGTGTCGAGCGGCGTGTCCGCGATCAGCTCCACGAGGCGCCCGGCGGCCAAGTCTCCGGCGATGGCGACTTCGGGATTCAGGCCCCAGCCCAGGCCCGCCCGCGTGGCCTGCACGAAGGGGCCGGGGGCGGGGATGCGGTGGGCCGGGGGCGGCTCGGCACCCGGGACATGGCGCGCGAGCCAGCGGTGTTGCAGCGCGTCTTGCGGCGTGAATTGCAGGATGGGCGCGCGGGCCATGGTATCTGCGGTCACGCCGGTTCGGAAATGGCGGTCTTGGAAGCCGGGCGTGCAGGTGGCGCGGTAGCGCAGCGCGCCCAGCGGATAGGCGGTGCAGCCGGGCACGGGTGGACCATCTGCGGTGATGGCGGCGCTGACCTCGCCCCGACGGAGCAGATCGGCCGTGTGGTCCTGGTCCAGGATGACGATGTCGAAGCGGAAATCCGGGGCGGCGGCCAGGGGCGGGACGGCCCAGGTCTCCAGGCTATCGGCATTGAGCGCCAGAGTGACGGGCCGCGGACCGCGGCCCTGGCCCAGATCGGCGGCCAGATCGGCCTTCAGGGCGGCCACATCGCGGGCATGGCGCAGCAGGCGGCGGCCGAGCGCCGTGGGTTCGGCGGGTTTTACCCGCGCCAGGACGGGGCCGCCCGCGGCTTCGGCCAAGGCGCGCATCCGTTGGCTGACGGCCGGGGGCGTCACGTTCAGCCGGGCGGCGGCCCGGTCGAAGCTGCCGGTTTCCAGGACGGCGGTCAGGGTGTCGAGCAGGGCGGGCGTGAGCATTCGGAAATCTTATCCAGGAGAAGCAATCCTAAGTTGCCCTGACCTGGCATGGCGGTCCATCCCCGGCCCCATGACATCCTATCTCTCCGGTTTCGGCCTGTCCCTGTCCCTGATCCTGGCCATCGGCGCGCAGAACGCCTTTGTCCTGCGCCAGGGTCTGCGGGGCGAGCATGTCTTGGCGGTGGTGGCGATCTGCTCCCTCTCGGAAATCGTCCTGATCTCGGCCGGGGTGGCGGGGCTGGGCGCCCTGATCGAGGCGCAGCCCGCGTTGCTGGTGGCGTTCCGCTGGGGCGGGGCGGTGTTCCTGGTCGTCTATGGCGCGCGGGCGCTGTGGGCGGCCTGGAGGGGCGGCGCGGCCTTGGAGGCGGGCGAGGCGGCGGGCAGCTTGCGGGCGGCGCTGGCGACGTGCCTGGCGCTGACTTGGCTGAACCCCCATGTCTATCTGGACACGGTGATCCTGCTGGGGGGGATCGGGGCCACCAAGCCGCAGCCTTGGGTCTATGCGGCGGGTGCGATGACCGCGTCGATCCTGTTCTTCGCTATCCTGGGCTATGGGGCCGGGCTGTTGCGGCCGATCTTTGCGCGTCCGGCGGCGTGGCGGGTGCTGGATGTCTTCATCGCGCTGGTGATGTGGGCGGTCGCCTTGGGCCTGGTCTTGGGCTGACTTGCGCGCGGCAGCGCTGGGGCGCAGGAGGGGGCATGGCCGCTCCGTCTCGTCCCGTCGAAGGTATCTTGTGGATGGTCGCGACGGGGCTGTGCTTCATCGCGGTGACGGCTGTCGTGAAGCATGGCGCGCAGGACCTGCCCGCCGCGCAGGCGGCGTTCCTGCGGTATCTGCTGGGCCTGGTGTTCCTTGTGCCGGTGGCCAAGACATTGTTGGCGGTCCGGCTGACCCGGGGCGACCTGGCGCTCTATTCGGTGCGCGGCTTGGCGCATACGCTGGCGGTGATCCTGTGGTTCTACGCGATGACGCAGATCCCCATCGCCGAGGTGACGGCGATGAATTACCTGAACCCGGTCTACGTGACCTTGGGCGCCGCCCTGTTCCTGGGCGAGCGGCTGGCGGCCCGGCGGATCATCGCCGTCATCGTGGCGCTGCTGGGGGTCGTGGTCATCCTGCGGCCCGGGTTTCGCGAGGTGGAGACGGGACATCTGGCGATGCTGGCGACGGCTTTGTTTTTCGCGGGGTCCTACCTGACGGCCAAGATGTTGTCCGGGCGGCATTCGGCGACTGTGGTCGTGGGCATGCTGTCGGTGACGGTGACCATCGGGTTGGCGCCGTTCGCCTGGGCGGTTTGGGTGCCGCCGACCTGGGCGGACCTGGGCTGGATGTTCCTGGTCGCGATCTTCGCGACGGCGGGACATTATTCGATGACACGGGCCTTCGCGGCGGCGCCCGTGTCGGTGACGCAGCCGGTGACGTTCCTACAGATGGTCTGGGCGGTGCTGCTGGGCTGGGCCCTGTTCGACGAGCCGCCGGACGGCTTCGTGATCCTGGGGGCGGGGCTTATCATCGCGTCGGTCAGCTTCATCGCCTGGCGCGAGGCGCGGCTGAGGCGGCAGGTGACGCCGAACCCGATGGCCACGAAGCATTGACGCGTTAACGATTTGGCAACCTTTGGGGTTGTCCGGGAGGTCGGCATGCCGCATGGCTGACGCATGTTCAGACTTTGTTCACTTTTACTTCTACTTGCAAGTCCTTGTTTTGGGGGCGTTCTGTCGGGTCCGATCCGGGTGATCGACGCGGATACGATCGACATCGGGGCCGAGGCTAATATCCGGCTGGCGTCCATCGACGCGCCGGAGGGGGCGCAGACCTGCCGGGACGGGACGCGGGTGCTGGCCTGCGGGGCGATGGCCACCGAGGCTGCGCGGCGGCTGTATGAGGGGCGCCGGGCGGATTGCGCAATCGAGGGGCGGGATCGGTATGGCCGGTTCCTGGCCGTCTGTCGGGTCGATGGGGTCGATATGGGCGGGGAGTTGGTGCGGTTGGGGATCGCGCGGACCTACCGGGACGACGCGACCTATGCCGAGGAGGAGAAGGCCGCGATCCTGCTGGCGCGGGGGCTCTGGGCCTATGAGATGGCGGATCCGGCGGCGTATCGGGCGGCGGCGCGGGGGGCGCCGCCGGACGGGTGCGGGATCAAGGGCAACATCTCGGAGAACGGGCGGATCTATCACCTGCCGGGGCAGGCGCATTACGACCGGACGCGGATCGACGCGGCGCGGGGCGAGCGGTGGTTCTGTTCGGAAACCGAGGCGCGGATCGCGGGGTGGCGGCGGGCGTTTCGGTAGGGGTGCCCCCCGTACACCCGGCGTACACCCCCCGTGCGAACGTGCGTTCGCACGGTTTTGGTAATGGAATCTTAAGGGTTCCAGTCTTGCGCCTGCGGAAATGGCAGGAGCGAGGGGTCTCCCCTCGCGCTCCCCGGGATATTTGTGAAGGGAAGA
>JBCCCB010000136.1:0-10394 GCA_039033775.1 Pseudomonadota bacterium
CCCCCGCCAACCCTATGGTCGACGGCTCGCGTGCCTCGGACGCGGAGATGCCGGCCATCTTGGCGCCGATCACCGCGAAGCCCAGCACGAAGCAGGCCGCCGTGAACTTCAACCGTACCTCGGCCCGGGCGCGCAGGCGTTCGGGGTTCGGGCGCGCCCCGAGCGGTTTCGCGATCGGAGCGGCCGGGATAGTGGGAGCCACGGGGACGAACGGGTCGGTGGCAAGGATCTTGCGGCGGCGGCGGATCATGGCAATTGCTCTCCATCGTCGGCCAGGGTCGGCGGCGCGATCACGCGCGGCGGCGCGTCCGCGCCATAGGCGTGGTTCATGATGATGATGTCACCGATCTTACCATCCAGCGGTGCCTCAGGTGTCCAGTCTTGGGGCCATTCCGGTGCCGGTGGCGCGAAACCCACATCGCCCAGATCCGCGAAATGATCTGGGGTCAGGGGCATCAGGCCCAGCGTCTCGAAATTCATCTCGGCCAGGGCGTTCAATCGGTCGGGGCGGTTCAGATAGGCCCATTCGGCCCGCAGCATGGACAGCTTCTGGTGCCGCTGGCCGATCTTACGTTGCAGATCGGCGACCGCGCGTTCAGTCGCGCGGGTCTCGTAGCTTTCGCGGTAGGACCAGAAGGCCAGACCGACGACGGCGGCGATCGAGAGGGCGTATAGAAGCGTTCTCATCGGCGGATCTCCACGGGATCGGGCAGGCCCAGGCTGCGGCGGTCGACTTGCCCCGCGGGCGCATCGGTGCGCTTGGCCAGGCGCAGACGGGCCGACCGGGCGCGCGGGTTGTTGGCGACCTCGTCGGGGCTAGGCGCGATGGCTTTGTGCAGGATCCGGAAGGCCGGATGGCGCGCGGCGCGTTCGGGCGCATAGCGGCTGCCGCCGCCACCCGCATCGGCGCGGTCGGCCAGGAAGCGCTTCACGGCGCGATCTTCCATGGAATGGAAGGTGACGACGGCCAGCCAGCCACCGGGTTTCAAAGCGCGTTCAGCGGCTTGCAGGCCAGCGACCAACTCGCCGAATTCATCGTTCACCGCAATGCGAAGCGCCTGGAAGCTGCGTGTCGCGGGATGCGACTGACCCGGTTTCGGACGCGGCAGGCTGGCCGAAACCGTCTCGGCCAGGTCGAGCGTGGTCTCGAACGGGACCTCCTGCCGGCGCTTGACGATGGACTTGGCGATGCGCCGGGCCGCCCGCTCCTCGCCGTAGCGGTGCAGGATATCGGCAAGCGCCCCCTCCTCGATGGCGTTGACCAGGTCGGCCGCCGTGGGCGACGCCGCGTCGGCGGGATCCATCCGCATGTCCAGCGGGCCGTCCTTCATGAAGGAAAAGCCGCGATCCGCCTGGTCCAACTGCATCGAGCTGACCCCGAGATCGAGCACCACTCCGTCCAGGTCCGCGCCATGCGCGTCCAGATTCGAGAAGACATCCTGAACCATCATTACCCTGCCGTCTGCCCATCGGGTCGCCATCTGGTGAGCCAGCGGATCGCGGTCGAGACCGATGACCCGGTCCGCGCCCGCTTCCAGCAGCCCCCGGGTGTATCCCCCGGCGCCCATGGTGCCATCTAGCCAAACGCCCCGGACCGGGGCCACCTCAGAGAGAATCGCGCCGAGAAGAACGGAAACGTGTGGCGCGCTGGACTCACCATCAATCATTCGGCCGCCCGGCGGCGCGGCGGAAGCTGACCACGAATGGATTCCCCATCCGAAAGCCCAGAAATCATCTGTTCCAACGGATCGACCGCCTCGATGGGCGCATCGGGCGAATAGATGCGGAACGTCTTGCCCATGCCCATGAAGGCCGCCTGCTTGGTGATGCCGGCGCGCTGCCGCAGCTTCGCCCCCAGGACGAGGCGACCGGACGGGTCCAGGGTCGCGCGATCCGCATGACCGAAGTAATAGGCCTCGAGCCCGGGCAGCTTGGGGTCGCCCTCGTCCATCTCGTCCAGCAGGTCGCCGATCCGGTCGATGCTATCCATGGAATGACAGGTCAGCCACGGCTCGCGCTTGTCGCCATAAAGAATGTGGATGCGGGGCTGGGTGTCGGGGTCGCGGTGCGGGTCCTGGGCGTCGAGCACGCGGCGGAAGTCGGCCGGAATCGAAACCCGGCCCTTCTCGTCCACCTTATGGGTGTCGTTGCCACTGAAGCGAAGCCGCACCCGACCGTCCTTGTTCCTGCCCTCCCCCGGGGCGCGGGTTTGAAATGCGTCCGCCTCGGCGGGCAAAGCCGCCAAAACGGAAAGCGGCGGATCGGGTCTCTGCCAAAACCCGACCCGCCGTCATGTCCCGTTTCCGGGCGTCCTTCGCGCGCGTCACCTGGGGGGATGATGTGTGCTCACAGCGCGCGTTGGATCTTCGTCGTCCAGAGTGTGGGTGGTTGCCTGTATCTACCTGCGTTTTGTTTTTTGTTTGCGGGTGCGGGGTCGTTTGCGCCCCGTTGCCTTCCCTTGCTCTGTGAGAAGGTGATGACACGAACTTTATGCAATTCAAAGCCCAAATATGCCACTTCGCGCCACCAAGAATATCCACAGGATGTGTAAAACCAGTGGATAACGCGATAAGACTACAACATATTGTGTCTTTTATCATGAATAGAACGTAAACTTGGTATTTTGATATTTATCGGTAAGGCGTGGCCAGACGCACCTACGTTGCGCCGAAAACACATGGATCCGCATGTCGCCCGACTCCTGCTCAAGAGGGTTTACAGGTGAGGATTCCAGAGAACGCGCCCCTTTGTCTTTATAAGATTTTGATTCTTATCAGATCTACTGATTTGAACCCCTGATTCCGAATCGGTGTGCCAACGTCCGACCAAAAGGTGGATTAGAACGGGGCATTCAGTGGCACGAAGTTCCGCACCAAGGCAGGTCAGGCAATTCCGTCGCAGATCAGCTTTTTAGCCAGCCCTGCGAAAGCCTCCGCCATCAAGCCGTCCCCGGCCGCGACCGGGACCCCCCCGTCCCCGGCGAGGCGGGTGTCCAGGTCGATGGGAAGCGCCCCCAGAAACGGCAAACCCAGACGCGAGGCCTCGGTCGCGACACCGCCATGGCCGAAGATATGGGCTTCATGGCCGCATTTGGGGCAGTGGAAGGTAGACATGTTCTCCACCAGGCCCAAGACCGGGGTCTTGACGGTGGCGAACATGTCCAGCGCCTTGCGGGCATCCCGCAGGGCCACGTCCTGCGGCGTGGACACGACGATGGCTCCTGCGACGATGGACTTGGTGGACAGGGTCAATTGCACGTCCCCCGTCCCTGGCGGCAGGTCCACGATGAGTACGTCCAGATCGGCCCCGGCATGGTGCGTCCAGGCCACCTGACCCAGCATCTGCTGCAAGGCGCCCATCAACATCGGCCCCCGCCAGACGACGGCCTTGTCCTCGGGCAGCATCAGGCCCAGGGACATGATCGTGACGCCGTGGGCCAGAAGCGGCAAGATCGTCTTGCCGTCGGGCGAAGCCGGGCGCTGGCTGACGCCCATCATGCGGGGCTGCGAGGGGCCATAGATGTCGGCGTCCAACAGGCCGACCTTGCGGCCCTGCCTGGCCAGGGCGACCGCCAGATTGGCCGACAGGGTCGACTTGCCCACGCCCCCCTTGCCCGAGCCGATGGCGATCACGTTGCGGACGCCGGGCACGCGTTTGGGCCCGTCCTGCGGCTTGGGGTGGCCGCCGATCTTCAATGCCGGTGGCTGTTTTTCGGCCGTCGGCGCCGTCAGGACGGCCTGCACGCGGGCCACGCCTGGCAATTGCGCCACCGCCGCCTCGGCGGTGGCGCGCAGGGGTTCGGAGATCTTTGCGATCTCGGCGGACGGTGCCTCGATGACGAAGCGGACCGTGTCGCCCTCCACGCTGAGCGCGCGGATCATGTCGCTGGCGATCAGATTGCCGCCATTGGGCGTGGCGATCCGCGACAAGGCGGCGGTGACGTCGTCTCGGCTGGGCATCGGGGATCCTTCGGGCTTTGCCTCTGTCAGGTGGCGCCCCCGGATCGACTTGGCAAGGTCAGGGCAATCGCCGCGACCGCCCCCGCCGCGCCGGAGACAATCAAAACGGCGGGTAGGCCGAACGCCCCGGCCGCCCAGCCCATCGCGCCCGATCCAATGGCAACCGCCCCGATGGCGACCACGACCCATAACGACATGACCCGGCCCCGCAGATCGTCGGGCAGGGTTTCCTGCATGGCGGCCTGCAAGCCGACCGCCAGGAAGGTCGATACGAAACCCAGTATCGCGGTCCAGGCCAGCGCGGCTGGCCAAGATCCCGACAGCCCCAACGCAGCCAAGGCAACCATGCCGCCGATCAGCGTGACCCGGGTGGCAGCCGACAGGCCGCCCTGCCCCGCCCCCGCCGCCTTCGCGAGGGCGGCCACCAAGGCCCCGCCCCCCGCGGCGGCAGTAAGATATCCCAGCCCGTCGGCGCCCCGGCCATGCACCCCCTCGGCCATGACCGGCAGCAGTTCGAGATATCCGCGAACCGTCACGGCCATGGCGAAGGTCAGGATCATGGATTGGCGCGCGACCGGGCTGTCGGCCACGTGGCGGGCCGCCTGGGCGATGCCGCCCGAAATCGACCCGCCCGCCGCGCCGGCCGGCAGCGGGCGCGGCTCCATGAACCGGATCGCCAGCAGCATCGGCAGATAGAGCGCCGCCGAAATCCAGAGCGTCGCAACGGGCCCGATGGTCGCCAAGGCCAGCCCGGCCAGGACCGGCGCGACCATCCGCGCGAGATTGAAATTCAGCGCAGACAGCGCGACGACGTTCGGAACCTCCCTCAGCGGAACGAGACGTGGTCCCAGGGACAGACGCACCGGGTGATGCGCCGCCGTGACCATCCCGATGGCAAGGGCCAGCGCAACCAAGATGCCCTGTCCCAGGCCCGGACCGCCCGCCATCAGTGCCCCGAGGGCCAGCAGCATGGCCATGCCACCCGATGTACCAATGAGCGCGCGCCGAATGTCGGCGCGGTCCACCAGCACGCCGAAGACCGGCCCGGCGAAGACCATGGGCAGAAGCCCCAGCGCCGCCACAAGGCCGACGAAGGGCGCAGACCCCGACACGTCCCATGCCAGCCAGCCCAACGTGACCCGCTGGGCCCAAAGTGCCTGGGTCAAGGGCACGGCGGCGAAGAAGTAGGCACGGAAGCCAGGATGGGCCAATGCACTCATTTATCAAGGAATCCGACGTAGGGTTTGCCATGCAAATGCTGCATAGCAGCATTGATCCAACTCGGGATTGTGCAGACGCAGCGATAGCGCCATCTGTCAGTCAACAAGACACGGCGTTCACCGGCAATGGGGTCGGAACGCATCTGAGAGGATAAAGACATGGCTACGACCACCTATGGCAACAATGCTCTTATCGCCAGCCTTCGGGGCCGATTGCCCAACCGTTTCGCCACCTTGCGGGCCGACTGGGCCAAGTGGCGGCTCTATCGGAAGACATTGGCCGAATTGTCGGCGCTGTCGACCCGCGACCTGGACGACCTGGGCATTGCCCGCGCCTCGATCCGCTCGATCGCGCTGGAGGCCGCCTACGGCAAGTGATGTGATGCCGCGCCGCCGATCCTCCCTTGAGGCGGCGCGGACAAGGCGGGGTGGGCGATCCTCCCATCGCGACCACGCCGCCTGATACCCCGATCCCGCCCTGCCTCCCTAGGGCGGGATCGGTCGGCCCGGCCTCTCCTCCCATTGGTCGGGCGGACGACGGACCGGTGACGTCCCTCTCCTCCCTTGGGGCGTCGCCGGGACCGTCGGTCGAGATAACCGGCTGCGCGCCCACCCTTGAGCAGTGCGCGCCCGGGACTGCAGCCCCCTGCCTCTCACTCTGGGGCGACTGGCATTCCGAAAACGGCGGCGCCCTTCCTTGGGCGCCGCCGTTTCCATTTGGCGAAGCGGCTTGGGACGGGAGGGAGTAGCCGCGAACCTGCGCGTATCGGCACCGCCAGAGCGGATGCCGGGGGACCGTCGGGCGGCGCCACTCTCTTTCAGCATCTCATCAGTCCGGAAAAGTCCGATCCCAAAGCGCACCGACCCAATCCACGGAAAAGCTGTGCCCGCCGGGATGGAGACAATAGGACAAGGTTTCGGCACCATCGGTCCAGGCCTCGCAATCAAGGTCGGCAAGCGCGAACGGAACGGACGCATCCAAGCCCTTCGCGCGATACATTGCGAGCGCTTGCATCACGTTGCCTTGCCGGGTCTCGGCGATGGGGCGGCCAGCGATGGGGACGACCGGATCGGCCGTGCCGTGGATATGATGGACCGTGGCGGGGTCACCGGGACAGGCTAGCGGCACGGGATCCCAGAAGGTGCCGGAGATCGGGATATAGGCAGCGAAGGCTTCGGGCCGGTCGCAGGCCATGGTCCAGGTCATCATTCCACCCGCCGAGAAGCCGGCCAGGATCATGCGGGCCGGGTCGATGGCGAAGCGTTGGGCCACGTCGGCCTGGACGCGGGCGATGTAGGCCGGCTCGTCTCGCAGCAGGGTTTCGCCGGCGCCGGGAGCGTTTGGCAGGGTCCAATCCTCGCCCGCCGATTTCAGCGCGACCAACGCCAGGCCCCTGGCATCAGTCATATCGCGCAGGCGGTCGTTTCGCATCATTCCCGCGGCCGATCCCCGGTATCCATGGGCAAAGAAGACCGCCCCGGCGGGCGCACCGTCAGGCAGTGCGATGCGGTAGCTGCCGTTGTCGATGATGCAATCGGTGTCGGGGCCGCAGGCGGAGGCAGGGGATGCGGCAAGGAGGGCAAGGACAAGGACGGGAAGGCGCATGGCATATCTCTGTGGCTGTTTCGGCGGGTGGGTCCTGTATGACGGGAAGATGGTCCTGATGGGATCACGTCTGCCGGAGAGGGTCCTGGCCGATGACGGAATATGGGCGACACAGGGGCTTCACATGGGCGCGGGGATCGGTATCTTGACCATCATGACGTTTGCGATCCTGGACATCCTCCTTCTTAGCCGCTCCTGAGCGTGCCATCCGGCGCGACCGCTCGGGAGTGGGTAGCGCCGGAGGACGAAACCCAGAAACAGGATCAAGACCATGACTTCCCAGAAAGACGGCGTCGCGCCAGAGACGAGCAAAGATAGAGTCGTCATCTTCGACACCACCCTGCGCGACGGCGAGCAATCGCCGGGCGCGACCATGACCCATGACGAGAAGCTGGAGATCGCCTCCATGCTCGACGAGATGGGCGTCGATATCATCGAAGCCGGGTTCCCGATTGCCTCGGACGGGGATTTCGAGGCCGTGTCGGAGATCGCGAAGGCGGCGGAACGGGCCACGATCTGCGGCCTGGCGCGGGCGAATTTCAAGGATATCGACCGCTGTTGGGAGGCGGTGCGCCATGCCAAATCGCCCCGGATCCATACGTTTATCGGGACGTCACCGCTGCACCGGGCGATCCCGAACCTGACCATGGACGAGATGGCGGACCGCATCCACGAGACGGTGACCCATGCGCGGAACCTGTGTGAGAACGTGCAATGGTCGCCTATGGACGCGACGCGGACCGAGTGGGATTATCTGGCCCGCGTGGTCGAAATCGCGATCAAGGCGGGGGCCACGACGATCAACATCCCCGACACGGTGGGCTACACAGCGCCCAATGAAAGCGCGGACCTGATCCGACGCCTGATCGCCGAGGTGCCGGGCGCCGACGAGGTGGTGTTCGCCACCCATTGCCACAACGATCTGGGCATGGCGACGGCCAACGCGCTGGCCGCCGTGGAAGGTGGCGCGCGGCAGATCGAATGCACGATCAACGGCTTGGGCGAGCGCGCGGGCAATACCGCGCTGGAAGAGGTGGTGATGGCCCTGCGCGTACGCGGAGACATCATGCCCTATCAGACGGGGGTGGAGACGACGAAGTTGATCGCGATTTCCCGGCGCGTGGCCGCGGTCAGCGGGTTCCCGGTGCAGTTCAACAAGGCCATCGTCGGCAAGAACGCTTTCGCGCACGAGAGCGGCATTCACCAAGACGGTATGCTCAAGAACGCCGAGACCTTCGAGATCATGCGGCCCGAGGACGTGGGACTGTCGGAGACCTCGCTGGTGATGGGCAAGCATTCCGGGCGGGCGGCGCTGCGCTCGAAGCTGAAGGAGCTGGGCTATGACCTGGCGGACAACCAACTGGCCGATGTGTTCGTGCGGTTCAAGGCGCTGGCCGACCGCAAGAAGGAGATCTACGACGACGACCTGATCGCGCTGATGCAGGACGAGGAGCGGACGGGCGAGGACCGGATCAAGGTCGAGCGCCTGCGCGTGGTCTGCGGGACGGAGGGGCCGCAAACCGCCGAGATCACGCTGATGATCGACGGCGCGCCGCAATCGGCCGAAGCCACGGGCGATGGGCCGGTGGATGCGGCCTTCAACGCGGTCAAGTCTTTGGTGCCGCACAAGGCACGGTTGCAGCTCTATCAGGTGTCGGCGGTGACCGAGGGGACGGATGCCCAGGCCACGGTGACGGTGCGGATGGAGGAAGACGGCCGGATCGTGTCCGGCCAGTCGGCGGATACAGATACGGTGGTGTCGAGTGTGCGGGCCTATGTGAATGCGCTGAACCGGCTCTTGGTGCGGCGCGAGAAGGCCGGGACGGACGCGCGGGAGATCAGCTACAAGGACACCGCATAGGGTGCGCCTTGGGGCCCGCGCGTCCGCCCGAGTCATTGGCTGTCGACGGCGTTCCAGGGGGCTTGGTCGAGGGGGATCGTGCTGACCGTCACCTTGTTCTCAGGATCGCTGGGGCCACGGATCATGGCGTAGACGGTGGGCACGTCGGCCGTGCGGTCCCAGGCGAAGCCCTGGCCGGTATTCTCGATCTCGACGGTGCCCACATGGACGAGGGTCGAGCCCATCTGCGGCAGCTCCATGGCGTATAGCTCCGGCTCGTCATGGCCGGTGATATAGAGCTTGCCGTCGGGGCCCCAGGACCCGCCGGAATTGCTCATGTTGTCGAAGCTGTCGACGAGGTGTTCGGGGAACGTCCAGCCTTGGACGAACCGGAACTCGTCGTCGAATTGGACCATCATGGTGTTGTATTTGTTGCCGTAGGCCAGGGGACTGCGTCCGAAGACACGGTTGTAGTTCGCGAAGGTGCCCCACCAGAAGCCGTCATGCCGGTCAATCCAGGTGAGCGAGCCGTAATTGATGCCGAAGCTGTGGGTTCCCACGTGTTCAAGCGTCTCTGCATCGAAGATCTCCACCGAGGAGGTCATGGGCCATTCGGGATAGTTGGAATGGGACGCATAGAGCAGGCCGTCGACGATGGCGGCGCTGTCGAAATGGATGATCGGACCATCGCGGTCGCCTTCGAAACGGGCGACTTCCTGACCCGTTTGCTTGTCGATCTTCGAGACGACGCGGTTGTCGACGGCATAGAAATGGCCCGCATCGACGCCCACGCCTTGGTCGGCATCGGCAATGTCCCAGATGCGCTGCGTCTCGGCCGTGATGCGGGGGGCCTCCTGGGCTGCGGCGGCCAAGGCCGTACCCATCGCGACCAGGGCCGCGATAGAAGGTCGGATCATGGCGGATCCTCCTTTGCAATTGAGGTGATAGGACTTCCAACAGGCCGCTTCGGAATGACGGGCATATGACATAAGAACATCGGTCTGCTTGATGGCAGGTCCCCGCCGACTGGCGCCCTTTCCCCCGCCGCACCCCTCCGCTAGAACGCGCAAAACCCCGGGCCGGGCGGCCATGGGGGCGGTACGGTCTTGGGGGACGCGCATGTCAATCTTCGGAAGCCTGTTCAGCTCGGACATGGCCATCGACCTGGGCACGGCGAATACGCTGGTCTACGTCAAGGGCAAGGGAATCGTGCTGAACGAACCCTCGGTCGTCGCGTACCACATGAAGCAGGGCCGCAAGGAAGTGCTGGCCGTGGGCGAGGACGCCAAGCTGATGCTGGGCCGCACGCCCGGCTCGATCGAGGCGATCCGGCCGATGCGCGAAGGCGTGATCGCCGATTTCGACACCGCTGAGGAAATGATCAAGCACTTCATCAAGAAGGTGCACCGGCGGTCGACCTTCACCAAGCCGAAGATCATCGTCTGCGTGCCCCACGGCGCGACTCCGGTGGAAAAGCGGGCCATTCGCCAATCGGTGCTGGGCGCCGGGGCCCGGAAAGCCGGCCTGATCGCCGAGCCGATCGCGGCGGCGATCGGCGCGGGCATGCCGATCACCGATCCCACGGGCTCCATGGTCGTTGATATCGGCGGCGGCACGACCGAGGTGGCGGTCCTGTCCCTGGCGGATATCGTCTATGCCCGGTCGGTCCGGGTGGGCGGTGACCGGATGGACGAGGCGCTGATCTCGTATCTGCGGCGCCATCAGAACCTATTGATCGGCGAAACCACGGCCGAGCGGATCAAGAAGGA
>JBCCCB010000137.1:0-10302 GCA_039033775.1 Pseudomonadota bacterium
GGGGCTGCATGTTAAATTAACAAACTGCAAGCATGTGTGGATATCACTGAATTGTTTTCTAGTTGTCTGTTGACAGCCAATAATATCAAAATAGTAACTGTAGGAAACAAGGCTCTTCGGTCACCGCCGTGGCGCGGGCCAGGGGGCGGGCGTTCCCGGGCGCGGTGCCCGCCGCCGTCAGCGCGTCGAAGGCCAGGGCCTCGATGGCGTCCGTGGTCAGGGTTTCCGTTGTCATGCTCGATCCTTCAATCGTTGTCGGTGCGTCCGGCGCCCGCGCCACCGTCCTGACCCAGATGCGCCGGCGCATAGGTCCGCTGGGCGAGGGCCGTCAGTGCCTCCAGCGCGCCTTGGGGCAGCGCGCGGGGCGGCACGCGCAGCAGCTTGACCCCGCTGCGCAGGTTGCCGGGCCGCGCACGGATCAGGCCTTCGGGAACCTCGCCATCCAACCAGACCTCGCGGCGGCCCAGAAACCCGCGTCCGCCGGGCCAAGCCAGCATGAGTGACTGGTGCCGCGCGATACGGGCCAGGGCCGGCAGCAGGAGGATCGCGCCCATCAAGACGCGGATGTCGGCGCCCCTCGGCGCGATCTCGGACGCGCGATCCGTCAGGGTGGCACCCAGGAAGATCGGGCAATCGGCCATCCAGACGCTGCCCTCGTTTCGGGGCGGGCGCGGCCGGGCGCGGCCCAACACCTCGACCAGCGCGTCGGCACCGGCCAGCCCGCGCGCTTCCAGCCAGCGAACGGCCCGACCGCTCTCCTCGGCCAGGCCCCAGGGCATGCCGCCGCCGCGCGCCGCCTTCCGGCAAAGCGCCTCGATTTCCCCGCCCGATAGGATCACGGCACGCCCCCGGCCCATTCATCGGCCGAACAGGTGGCCAAATCCCCAGGATAGGGGGCCCCCTGAAACAGGCTGATCCGGACCCACCGGTCCGATCGCGGATCGAACCGCGTGGCCCCGAAGAAGGACAGTTTCGCCCGCAACAGGTCGATGGGCAGCAAGTCGCGGGACGCGGTGTCGCCGCGGATCTCGGCATAGGGAAACCTGGCCACGATCTGGGCCCGGCGCACGGTGTGGCGATGCTCGGGATGGTCCAGCAGGAAGTCGGCCACCCGCCCCTTGCGCCCCGCCAGATCGCGGCGCAGCGCCATGGCGTCGCGCAAGGGCGCCAGGGGCTGCGCGTAAGGCGCTAAATCGGGGCCGGCCTCGCCCAATCGCGGTTCCAGCTTGTCGGCCGAGACGTACCAGATGCGCGCCGCCGGCCCGTCGGGCGGCGCGTAGGTCGTCTCCAGGATGTCTTCCAGACGCGCCAGGTCCATCCCGCCATTGATCGGGAAGGCGGCGTCCTCGTCCGCGGACATGGTCTCGACCAGATCGTCCAGCAGATCGCCGTGCGGCTCCAACAGAAGGGACAGCAGGGCCTCCTGCCCCTCCAGAGACAAGGCGCCTTCCCCCCAACGCCAGACCGCGTCCCAGGGACGCGTCTCCGGAAAGGCGAACGCCGCCACGCGGTCCAGATCGGCCCTGAGATCGGTCAGCTTTCGGACCTGCACCGAATGGGTGGACCGCCAGGCTGCCGCGTTGTCCCGCGCCATGTCGACGGCATCGGCAAAGGCGGCCCGCGTCTCGGCGGCCGCTCTCTCCAACCCCCGGATGCGGGCCAGCGCGGCCTCGCGCGCGGCGATCCAGTTGTTCAGAAGCACCGGATGGTTGATCAGGAACGGCGCCATGCCCAAGCCCGTCGAATTTCCGATGCCCAGACCCCGGCGCAACCCGGGGTCCAAGGAAACGGCCATCGGCGACCGATGGGCGGCCATGGCGTCGATCAGGTCGGCGACGAAGGCGCGGATCAGCCAGACGGTCAACATCTCGGCCTGGAAGGGCGCCGCCAGTTCGGGCCGGTCCGCGATGTCGGCCCGGTCCGCCGCGCCGAATTTGCCGGAGCCATAGACCGCCGTCGTGCGCATCAGATAGCCGACCTCGGCCAGACGCGCCGGGTCGGGTTGGCGTCCCCCGGCCAAGGTTTCGACCACATGGTCCCATAACCGGACCGAGCGGTTGGCCCGGCTGAGCGTCAGCTCGGACGGGGTCACCCGGCCCGCCTCTTGCAGGGGTACGTTCTTTCCCAGCCGCGCCAGATCGGCCTCGGTCGGCACGCCGTCGAACAGCGCGAATGTCGTGTCCCAGCGCGTGGCGATCACCCGATCCGACCGCGCCTCGTCCGGTAGGTCATGGGCGAAGCAGACCAGCGAATAGGAGCGCTTGGGGCCATGGGCCCCATAGACCGCGCGCCCGGTCCCGTCGGGCGCGATCTGAAAAACGGGGCGGTCGAAGCGCCAGGCATCGCGCTTCATCCGCCGCAGCAGCACCCGCAGGAACGACAGGCGCGTCGGATGGAACGAGCCCATCCGGTCCAGCTGCATCACCACCTCGGGCGGACGCGGGCCGATGGGACCCCGGGCCGTCATTGCGGCCCGAAGGACCGGTCGAAGAACCGCAGCCAGTTCTCGCCCATGATCCCGTCCACCTCGGGTTCCGAAAACCCCACATCCCGCAATCCGGCGGCGAGCCCCGCGAAGTCCCGGTTGTCGGCGAAGAAGTCCGGCATCGGCGGGAAGCCGGGCGCCTCGGCACTGCCTTCGCCGTAATCCACCGCCTTGGTCCAGCGGCCCATGCGCATCCAGTCGACCACGCTGTCCGGCTGGTCCTGGCACAGATCGGATCCGATCCCGAGATTATCCGCACCGACCAGATCCGCCGCCAGCGCCGCGCCCTCGCAGAAGCCGCGCAGGGTGCAGGCCGATCCGTCCTTGAGGTGATGCGGATAGAGCGACAGGCCCAGAAACCCGCCGCTGGCGCCCAAGGCCCGCAGGACATCGTCCGTCTTATTGCGCCGCGCCGGATGCCAGGACGCCGGATTGGCGTGCGAGATCGTGATCGGTCGGGCCGACACCTCGATCGCCTCCAGCGTCGAGCGATCCGCCGAATGGCTCATGTCGACGACCAGCCCGACGCGGTTCATCTCGGCCACGACGGTCCGCCCCATCCGCGTCAGGCCCGGATCCTCGGCCTCGTAGCAGCCCGTCGCCAGCAGGGATTGGTTGTTGTAGCTGAGCTGCATAAACCGCAGGCCCAGCGCATGCAGCACCTCGACCAGGCCGATATCGTCTTCGATCACCGACGGGGTCTGCGAGCCGTAGACGATGGCTGTCCGCCCGTCCGCCTTCGCCCGGCGGACGTCGTCGCCGGACCCTGCCCTGACGATCAGATCGGGAAACCGCTCGAACCAGCGGTTCCAGGCCTCGATCCGCGCGACCGTCTCGCGGAAGGTCTCGTGATAGGCCAGCGTCACATGGACCGCGTCCAGGCCGCCGCGTCGCATCTGGCGGAAGACCTTCTTCGACCAGTTCGCATATTGAAGCCCGTCGATCAGATGACCCATGCAATCCCCCCGTCCCGCACAGGACACGAGGCGGCGGTCCCTGACAATATCCGTCAGACGTTATGCGTCAGACTTTGGCCCAGGTCCGATACCAATCCACGAAGGCCTTCACGCCGTCTTCCACGGATGTGCGCGGCAGGTCGCGGCCCAGCAGGTCGCGCAACAGGCCGGTTTCGGCCCAAGTGGCGGGCACGTCGCCGGGCTGCATGTCCATCAGGTTCCGCTCGGCCTTCCGGCCGATCGCCGTTTCGATGGCGTCGATGAAGCGGCCCAGTTCGACCGTCTCGCCGTTGCCGATATTGACGATGCGGTGCGGCGCGACGGGGCTCAGGGAATCCCGGTCCGACACCGGCACATCACCCGGCGGAACCGGGATCAGACCGGCCAGCCCGTCCACCAGGTCCGTCACATAGGTGAAGTCGCGGCGCATCTTGCCGTGGTTGTAGACGTCGATGGGCCGCCCTTCCAGGATGGCCGATGTGAACTTGAACAGCGCCATGTCGGGGCGCCCCCAGGTGCCGTAGACGGTGAAGAACCGGAACAGGGTGATCGGGATCCCGTAGAGATGCGCATAGCTATGCGCCATGGATTCGCCCGCCTTCTTGGTGGCGGCGTAGAAGGACATCTGAGTGTCCGTCTTCATGGTCTCGCGGTACGGCATCTCGGTCCCCGCGCCATAAACCGACGAGGTGGACGCCATCAGCAGATGGTCCGGCATGTGCGCCCGCGCTGCCTCCAGCACCTCGTAGCTGCCCAGCAGGTTCGCCTCGACATAGTCGCGCGGCGCGTCGATGGAATGGCGCACGCCGGCCTGGGCCGCCAGGTGGATCACCGCGCTCGGGGTATGCGCGGCCATCAGGTCGGCGACCAGACCGGGCGTCTCCACATGTCCGATCACCGGGGTGAACCGATCCGAAGCCAGGCGGGCATGGCGTGCGCGCTTCAGGTCGGGATCGTAGTAATCGGACAGGCAATCCAGGCCAACCACCCGCCAGCCGTCGGCCAACAGCCGGGCGGACAGGTGGTAGCCGATGAACCCGGCCGACCCGGTGACAAGCGCCGTTCGCATGCCGTCGTGGTGGGCGACCCGCGCCGATGTGTCAACGGATGGCGGTCAGGATTCGGCGACCGCGAGCGTGCGTTCCCGTTCTTCCCGGAAACTGTGCAGCCGCCGGGCAACAGCCTGGAGCGCGGCGTCCCGGTCCCCCGCGTCGATCGCCCGGCGCAGCGATCGGATGACCTCCGCCGTCTCGATCTCGGACAGGACCTTTTCTTCGACCCGATAGATCTTGCGATGATCGGTGGGGACCTGACTGCCGTCCAGGAACAATTCCTCCACCAGCTTTTCGCCCTTGCGGAGCCCGATATAGGCGATCTCGATGTCGCCCTGGGGGTTGTCGGCGCTGCGCACGGTATAGCCCTTGGCTTCGATGGCCTTCGCCGCAAGGTCCCGGATGCGGACTGGCTGGCCCATGTCCAGCAGATAGACTTCGCCGCCCTTGGCCATGGTCCCGGCCCGCAGGACCAGGCGGACGGCTTCCTGGATGGTCATGAAATAGCGTGTCACGTCCGGATGGGTCACCGTCACCGGGCCGCCCCGCCGGATCTGGTCGTCGAAGATCGGGACCACCGATCCGGACGATCCCAGCACGTTGCCGAACCGCACCATGGCGAAGACCGGCCCTTCGCCCGCGGGCACCCGGCTGGCCAGATCCTGCACCGTCAGTTCGGCCAGCCGCTTGGACGCCCCCATGACGCCCTTGGGCCGCACCGCTTTGTCGGACGAAATCAGGATGAAGCGTTCGACCCCCGCTCGCGCCGCCTCGGAGGCCAGAACCTGGGTGCCCAGAACGTTGTTCGCCAGGCCGGCCAGCGGGTTCTGTTCCACCAGGCGCACATGCTTGTAGGCCGCCGCATGGACGATCACCTCGACCTCCTCGCGCGCCAAGACCTGCCGCACCCGCTCCGCATCGCCGACCGATCCCAGGACGGGGACGATCTCGACACCGGCATCGCGCGCCAGCGACGACAATTCGGTATCGACGGTGAACAGCGCGAATTCCGACATCTCGAACAGGACCAGCCGCCGCGGCCGCGTCGCGATCAGCTGCCGGCACAGTTCCGATCCGATGGACCCGCCCGCCCCCGAAACCATGACCGAGCGCCCGCCATAGGTGCCGGTTTCCTGATCCAGCGATGTCTGGACTTCGTCCCGTCCCAGGAACATCTCGGCGGAGACCGTCTCCAGCTTGTCGATCAGCGCCTCGGTCCCGATCAGTTGCGAGAACGAGGGCAGCGTCTGCACCTCCAGCCCCATCTTTTGGAGCCGGCGCGCCAGGCGCGCCTGCTTCGGCGGGCTCAAGGACGGCACGGCCAGCAGGACCCGATGGATCCGCATGTCGCGCACGATATCGGGGATCCGGACCGGCGGCAGGACCGGCAGGCCATGGACGGTCATGCCCTGCAAGGCGCTGTTGTCGTCCACGAAGGCGATCGGTTCGATCGAATGATGCGCGCGAACGGCCTGGACCAGCTGCGTCCCCGTCGTCCCGGCGCCATAGATGAGAACGCGGCACACATTCGTGCCGCGGCGATAGATCGCCAAGACAACCTGCAACAGGATAATCCGGGAAATGGCGATGCACATGAAGACCGCCATGCCGAACATCAACAGCATGGTCGGCGGCAGGATCACACCCGTCATCATGCCCAGAACGGCGGCTCCGGCGCTGATGCAGACCGCCGCAGCGGCCACTCGGCCAAAAGCTGCCGCATCGTATTCGGTCAATTGCCGGGAATGGGTGCCGAGAGAGAAGAAGACGATTCCGCTGAAGATGACGAGGTAGGGGATTGCCACGGTCGACGCCAGTGGTCCCACCATGGTCGTCGCCGGCAAGGGGGCGACCCAAAGCGCGAAGAGGAGGGACAACGGGACCAGGGCAACGTCCAACCCCAGGAAAACCATGGATTTCTGCCGCCTCGACAGGGAAGACAACAGCTCCCGGATGGCGGCTGGACCGATCGGCTTCACATCAAATTCCCCGTAGACCGACCCAATTTATCAAGAATTGAGCGCTGCTTTTGTAGGCGCCTGCCTATCGTTTAACAATGTCCCTGAAACAGATTAACGATGAGCTGACGCAAAGGCGCCCATGAACCTGCCTGACCTCGGCGTTGACCTGCCACGCGGGATCTTTATCTAGGGCGCGGGGCTTTCCGGGGACGCCTCCAGGCTGGGAGAGGCTGAGTTGCACCTATCATCGACTGTCCTGCGGCCGATCTTCATCCTGGCATGCCTAGTCGCGCTTGCCGCATGCGGCTTGCCGCGCGGCGGCGGGATTCAGCGCGAGATCCTGAGCGCGACCGACGACGCGGCCCAAGACTTCGCGCTTTACCAGGTGACCAGCGCCCTGCTTCCGGCCGTGTCGCAATGGCCCCTTCCGAACGAGAAGGGCCTGCAATGGATCACGACGAGTCAGGGGTCCCGCAACCAGATCATCGCGGCGGGCGACACCGTCTCGCTGCAGATCTGGGACAGCAACGAAAATTCGCTGCTTCTTGGCGCCGGCCAACGTCAGGTCGCACTCGCGGGGATGCGGGTCGAGGCGGATGGGACGATCTTCGTGCCCTATATCGGTGACGTTCGCATCTCGGGCATGAGCCCGGCCGCCGCGCGGCGCGAAATCCAGGCCGCGCTGGAACCCATTGCCGATACCGCCCAGGTTCAACTGTCCCTTGAGGAAGGCCGCTGGAACTCGGTCGATCTGGTCGGCGGCGTGACCGCACCTGGCAGCTATCCCTTGCCGGACCGGGATTATACGGTCCTGTCCCTGATCTCCGCGGGCGGCGGCGTGTCGCCCACCCTGGAAAATCCGCAAATCCGCCTGGTGCGGGGACCCGAAATCTACGGCACCTCCATCAATCGCCTGTTCGAAGAGCCGCGGCTCGACACCCTGCTGCGCCCCGGAGATCGCGTCATCGTCGAAGAAGACGACCGCTACTTCCTGTCGATCGGTGCCGCCGGGGTCGAAGCCCAGTATCCGTTCAACCAGGATGTCGTCAGCGCCATGGACGCCGTATCCATCACCGGTGGCGTCTTGGATAATCGCGGCAACCCCCAGGGCATCCTCATCCTGCGCGAATATCCCCGCTCGGCCCTGGCCGCCGGGGCCCGCGGCCCGCGCGAACAACGCGTGGTCTTCGCGCTCGACCTGACGACGGCGGACGGCGTCTTTTCGGCCAGCAACTTCCCCATCGCCTCGCAGGATGTGGTCTATGTCACCGAAAGCCCGCTGAACTCGCTTCAGACGATCCTGAACCTCGCCAGCAGCGGCTTCGGCCTGGTCCTGCTGGCCGATTCGATCTCCAATGTGAACTGACGGGCGGCCGCCCCTACCGTCCGGCGACGCCTTCCATGGTCCGCACCAATTGTTCGGATATGCCGGGCTCGGACAAGGCATGCCCCGCGAAGGGCACGACATGCAGTTTCGCCTTGGGCCAGCCATCCGCCAACAGATGGGCCGAAAGCGGCGGACAGATCATGTCGTAGCGCCCCTGCACGATCACCCCCGGCACGTCGGCGATCCGATCAAGCCGGGCCCGGATCCATCCGTCTTCGTCGAGGAACCCGGCATGGCGGAAATAATGGTTTTCCAGCCGCGCGAAAGCCCGGGCGTATTCGCCTCCCGGCTCGCCCGTCTGGCCCTGGCTCGCCACCGAAGCCAGCGCGTTTTCCCACGCGGCCCACGCCCGTGCGAAGCGCGTCTGGTCGTGGGGCGTCCCGTCGAACAGGCGCCGCCCATACGCTTCGATCATGTCGTGGCGCTCGTCCTCGGGGACCATCGCGCGGAAGCGGTGCCATTGTTCGGGCCAGAACTGCCCGGCCCCGCCGCCATAGAACCAGTCCAGCTCCCGCTGCTCCATCAGGAACACGCCCCGCAGGATCAGCTGCGCCGCGCGCTCCGGATGGGTGATCGCGTAGATCAGACCCAAGGTCGCGCCCCAGCTGCCACCGAAGATCGTCCAGCGCTCGATCCCCAATTCGGCCCGCAGCTGCTCGATATCGTCCACCAGATGCCAGGTCGTATTGGCGCGCACGCTGGCATGGGGCCGCGACCGGCCGCAGCCGCGTTGGTCGAACAGAACGATGCGCCAGATTTGCGGGTCGAAGAACCGGCGCATGATCGGGCTGCATCCGCCCCCCGGCCCGCCATGCAGAACCACCACCGGTAATCCGTCGGGGTTGCCGCATTGCTCGACATAGATGCGATGGCCGTCGCCCACATCCAACATGCGCTGATCGAACGGGTCGATCGGCGGGTAGAGCGACTTGGCCGTCGATCGGGAAGCGCTGCGGTCCATCCGCCCTATATAGGCCGTTTGTCCAGGCACAACAGCACGCAGTTCGGGGCGGCTGTCCGGGTCCCGAAGCCGCCGTCCTCAGACGACGTCCCTGGCCGTCTCCGCCACGGTCGGGGACGGCGCCAGGCGCCCGTCCTGCAAGGCATAGACCCGGTCGGCCAGGTCCAGCAGCGCCGAGCGGTGGGTGATCGCGATGATCGTGGTCGAGCCCTGCAGCGACCGGATGTTCTCGATGATCGCGGCCTCCGTCGCGGGATCCAGCGCGCTCGTCACCTCGTCCAGGATCAGAAGCGCCGGGCGTTCCACCAGGGCGCGGGCCAGCGCGATGCGCTGGCGCTGCCCGCCCGACAGCCGCGCGCCTTTCTCGCCGACCGGGGTCCGCAACCCGTCCGGCAGGGTCTCCACGAAGTCCAACCCGCCCGCCACCCGCAGCGCGTCGCGCACATCCGCCGCGTCCAGGTCCGGGTCGCCCAGCGTGATGTTGTCGTGGATCGTCTCGTTGAACAGGATCAGCTCCTGCGGGACATAGCCGACCTTCCGGCGCCAGGCCCCCAGGGACAGCTCGGCCAGCGGCCGGCCGTCGATCAGCACCTGTCCCCGGTCCGGCGCGATGAAGCCCAGGATCAGGTCGGCCACCGTCGTCTTGCCCGCGCCGGACGGGCCGGTCAGGACGGTCGTGCTGTTTTTGGGAAAGTCCAGCGTCAAGCCGTTCAGGACCGGGCGGCTGGGATGGGCGAAGGCGACATCCTCCAGGCGGCAGGCCGTCTCGAAGACCGGGTCGGCGGTGCCCAGATCGGCTTCCCGCTTAGCCGTCAGATCGGCGATCTTGTCGATCACGCTGTCATAGGCGCTCTCGAAGATGACGGCCTTCTGGTATTCACCCTGGATCTTGTTGATCGCGCCGACCAGCTGCACCAGCAGGACCGCCAGCACGACCAGTTCCGGCCCCGGCACCTGCCAAACGCCGATGGCGGCGGCCAATCCCAGGCCCATGACGATGGCGGCCAGAGATTCGTTTCCGGTCTTCAGCGCCTGCTTGGCCACGACCTGCCGCCGAAGCGCCTTGCGCAGCCGGTCGATGCTGCGCCCCAACAGCAGTGCCACGTTCCGCTGCCGGTCCATGGCCTTCAGCGGCTTGATGTTGTTGAGCGTGTCCGACAAGTCGCGCACGAAGGTGGAGGTATGCTCGGTCTGCTGGCGCCCGGCCTTCCGCGCCCGGCGGATGAAATGCCCCATCAAGACGGCGATCCCGGCGCCCGCGATCAGCGATAGGCTGGTGATCTGCCAGGACACGAACATGGCCACGGTGACGTAGATCAGCGCCTGGAACGCATAGACCAGGAACGTCGCTGCCGACAGATAGGCCTGCCCGGCCCGCGTCGCGTCGTTGCCCAGCGCGTTGGTGATCTCGCCCATGGGCTGGTCCACCAGATAGGACCACCGCACCTGCAACATCCGCTCGACGAAGCTGCGGCGCATCCGGGTCGCGATCTGCGCCAC
>JBCCCB010000138.1:0-10221 GCA_039033775.1 Pseudomonadota bacterium
AATGGAGCTGGTTCGGCTGCTCCTGCGCCCAGCGGAGCCCGCCTCGTTCCCCGAAGACCTGCAAAGTCAAACCATGCTGTCGTCCCAAGGCGATGGAACTGGTCCAGAGCCGTCCCACCGTGCCGCCGTCGAACCGCAGGTTCACCTGGACATCGTCCTCCAGGACCCGGCTGGGAATGGTCGACACGATATCTGCCGATAGCCGGGTCACCTGCTGACCCAGCACGAAGGACGCCATGTGCAGCGCGTGGATCCCGCAATCGGCGAATTGCGCGGACACGCCCGCTTGCGACGGGTCATACCGCCATCGAACGCGCGGATTGTCGGCATCTGCGGCATCGGCATGGTGGCCATGGGCGAATTCGGCCACGACCATGCGGATCCGGCCCAGATCTCCCCGGGCCACCATGGCGCGCATGTGCCGGACCAGGGAATAGCCGGTATAGCCGTAATTCACCGCGCAGATCTTGCCGGTGGACCGAGTCAGGCGGACGATCTCCTCGCCTTCCTCGACATTCATGGTCATGGGCTTTTCGCACAGCACGTGGAACCCGGCCTCCAGGAAGGCTTTGGTGATCTCGAAATGGGTCGCGTTGGGCGTGGCCACAGTGACCAGGTCGACGCGGTCCGGCCGATCCCGCTCGCCCACCAGCATCTCGCGCCAATCGCCATAGGCGCGGCCCGGCTCCAGCCCCAGGCGTTCGCCATAGGCGCGACCGGCATCGGCCCTGTGATCCAAGGCGCCGGCAACGAACGCGAAGTCACCGTCCAGCCCCGCACCCAACCGGTGCGCGGGCCCGATCTGCGAGCCCTCGCCGCCGCCGATCATACCCCAATTCAGTTTCGCCATGGGTCTGTCCTTCAGGTGAAGCCGATGCTGGCCAAATACGCGCGATTGGCGCGGGCATCGTCGATGGGGCTGACATCCAGGGTCGGGTCGCAATCCTGTTCGACGGTGCACCAGCCCTTGAACCCGGCATCGAGTAGGATCTGACGCACAGCGGGAAAATCTACGTCGCCTTGCCCCAGATTGCAGAAGATGCCTTGGCCGCAAGCCTCGTAGAAACCCGTGCCCTTGGCGATGACGTCCGCTTTAACATCGGGTGATATGTCTTTGAAATGCATGTACGAGATGCGGCCGATATGCCGCCGCATGAAGGCGACCGGATCGAACCCGGCATAGGAATGATGACCGGTGTCGAAACAGATCTTGAGCAATCGCTCATCAATCTCATCCAGCAGTCGTTCCAGTTCCGGCTCGAAATCCATGAAGCCAGCGGCGTGGGCATGGATGCCGACGGTCAGGCCGTACTCCTCTGCCCCCATCTTGGCGATGGTCGCGATCCGGTCGCGGTAGGCGGTCCATTCTGCCGCCCCCATCTGCTCCGCCGCCTCGGCCCGCCCAGCAGTCGGCGCCCGGCGGGGTGAGATGGAGTCGATCAAAACCAAGTGCCGCGCGCCATGGGCGACCAGCGCCCGGCAGGTCCGCACCGCGCCGTCCATCACCTCGTCCCATTGAGCGGGGTCGTGAAAAGGCCGGAACACCACGCCGCCGATCAACGCCAATCCGTTCTTTGCCAGGGCGTCCGATAAGACCACCGGGTCCTCCGGCATGAACCCCACCGGCCCCAGCTCGATCCCGGAATATCCGGCGGCGGCACAGTCGCGCAGCACATCGCGCCAGGGCGGGTTGCGCGCATCGCCCGCGAATTCCACGCCCCAGGAACAGGGCGCATTGCCGATGCGGATAGTCATGGAAACCCTTTCACGTCTGAGGAACGGCATGCCAGCCGCCGTCTTCGTTAGCCGCAAAGGCCGTGTCGATCACCTGCGCCACGGCCAGGCCGTCGCGGAAGGTGGGCCAAACCGGCACGCCGCTGGCGATGGCCTGCAAGAAGTCGCGCTGTTCGATGATGATCTGGTCCTGATAGCCGGTGCCGTGACCGGGACCTTGGCAGAAGGCCCGATAATCGGGATGGGCCGGGCCGGCCAGGATCTTGGTGAAGCCGCGCGTGGCCCCCGGCCCCTCGGCGCGGTACAGCCAGACGGCGTTCTGATCCTCCTGATCGAAGCGGATCGCACCCCTTGTCCCGTGGATTTCATAGGCATAACCCATCTTCCGCCCCGTCGCGATGCGGCTGAAATACAGATGCCCCATGGCGCCCGAAGCGAAGCGCACCATCATCTGGGCATGATCGTCATTATCGACCGCCACGGCGCCATCGGGGCCGGGGCGGGTGGCATGCACGGTCTCGATCCGGGCCGAGATCTCGGCGATAGGCCCCATCAGCGCCAGCGCGCAATTGATCATGTGGGGCGACAGATCGCCCATGGTGCCGTTGGCCCCGCCTGTGGTGCGCCAGGTGGCGGGCAGGGCGGGGTCGGCCAGGAAATCCTCGGTATGTTCGCCCCGGAACCAGGTGACCTGGCCGATGGCGTTCTCGGCCAGCAAGTCGCGCACGAACTGCGTGGCGGGCGTGCGGACATAGTTGAAGCCGATCATATTGAGCTGACCCGATCTCTCGGCCGCCGCGACCATGGCCCGTGCGTCTTCCAAAGATGCGCCCAGCGGCTTTTCGCAGAAGACAGACTTCCCGGCCGCAAACGCCGCTTCGGCAATGGCCCGGTGCGTCGCTTGCGGCGAGGCGATGACCACCGCCTCGACCGCTGGATCCGCCACCAGATCGAGCCAATCCTCCGCCGCTCGGGCGAAGCCGTAGGCCGCGCGGTAACGTTCGCCGGATTCGGGTGAAGACGCGCAGATGACTGCTAACCGGGGCCGCAGGGCCGTGTCGAATACTGGGCCCACGGCGGCCAATGCGACGGCATGGGCCTTGCCCATATAACCGCCGCCGACCAGGCCGATGCCGATCTCTGTCACCGCGTGCGCCCTCCCAAGCAAGCCGGTTGCAACCGGTTGCAAAATTCGTATCCTGCGGCAAGCGGGCTCGCAACTGCTATTGTTCGGGGGCAGGGTTGGCGCACGCTTCGGGAGGAGACATGACCGCATCCGGCAACACCATCCGGCTGACGGTGGCCCAGGCCATCGTCCGCTATCTGATGGCCCAATTCATCGAGATCGACGGGGCCGAGACCCGCATTTGCGGCGGCGGTTTCGGCATCTTCGGCCATGGCAACGTGCCGTGTCTGGGTGAGGCCCTGTATCCGGTGCAGGACGAGATGCCGCTCTATCGCGGTCAGGATGAGCAGAGCATGGGCTTCGCTGCGGCGGCCTATGCTAAATACCATCTGCGGCGGCGCTTGATGTTCTGCACGGCCAGCGCGGGGCCCGGGACGGCGAACCTGCTGACGGCGTCGGCCTTGGCCCATGCCAACCGGCTGCCGATGCTGATGCTGTGCGGCGACACGTTCCTGACGCGGCTGCCCGATCCGGTGCTGCAGCAACTGGAGCATTTCGGGAACCCGACCCTAGGCCTGAACGACGCGTTCAGGGCGGTGACGCGGTACTGGGATCGCATCACCCACCCGGCCCAGATCATCCAGTCTTTGCCCGCTGCCTTGGCCACGATGCTGGATCCGGCGGATTGCGGGCCAGCCTTCCTGGCCCTGCCGCAGGATTTGCAGGGCTGGGCCTACGACTACCCCGAAACCCTGTTCGACCGCCGCGTTCACCGCATCCGCCGCCAGGCGCCCGACGTGGCAGAGGTGGCCGAGGCCGCCCGCCTGCTGGCCGCGGCCGAGCGCCCGATGATCATCGCGGGCGGCGGGGTGCAGTATTCCGGCGCGGTCGGGGATCTGACGGCCTTTGCTGAGGCGCATGACATCCCCGTTGTCGAGACCATCGCCGGGCGGGCCAACATGCTGGCCACACATCCTCTGAACATCGGCCCCATTGGCGTCACGGGTTCGGACAGCGCCAATGCGATTGCCGAGGCGGCGGACGTCGTTCTGGCGGTCGGCACACGATTGCAGGACTTCACGACCGGGTCGTGGACCGCCTTCGCCAAGGATGCGCGGTTCATCGGGCTGAACGTGGGGCGGCACGATGCCGGAAAGCATTTGTCACTGCCGGTCGTGGGGGATGCGAAACTGGGGCTAAAGGCGCTCGGACAAGCGATGGGCGACTACAGGGCGCCGGCCAAGTGGACCGAACGAGCCCAGACGGAGCGCAAGGCGTGGGACACCTATGTCGCGCAGAACGTGGCCTCTGGGAACCGTCCGAACTCCTACGCGCAAGCCATTGGGATCGTGAACGATCTCTGCGACAGACGCGACCGCGTCGTCACGGCGGCGGGGGGCCTTCCGGCCGAAGTCACCGCGAACTGGCGAACCCTAGATATCGGCACGGTGGACGTGGAATTCGGCTTCTCCTGCATGGGTTACGAAATCGCCGGCGGCTGGGGTGCGCGGATCGCGCAATCCGAGCAGGAGCCGGGCCAGGACACCATCGTCTTCGTGGGCGATGGCAGCTATCTTTTGATGAACTCCGACATCTACTCCTCTGTTCTAACGCAGAAAAAGCTGATCGTTCTGGTGCTCGACAACGGTGGCTTCGCCGTCATCAACAAGCTGCAGAACAACACCGGCAACGAAAGCTTCAACAATCTGATCTCCGATTGCCCCACGGTGCCCGAGCCCTTCGCCGTCGACTTCGAGGCCCATGCGGCGGCCATGGGCGCCGATGCCGTCACCGTAGCCAATCCGGCGGAACTGGGAGAGGCGTTCAAGCGGGCCAAGGCATCGAACAAGACCACGGTCATCGTCATGAAGGTCGACGCCTACGATGGCTGGACGGACCAAGGCCACACCTGGTGGGAGGTCGGCACGCCACAGGTGTCGGACAGCGAAAAGGTGACGGCCGCCCATGCCGATTGGGAAGCGACACGCGCCAAGCAGCGGCAGGGCGTCTGATGGCCGCCCCGCTGCTGACCGGTAAGACTTTCGTCATCATCGGGCGGGCCGGGATGGATTTCTACCCCGACCCGCCCGGCACCAAGACCGAGGAAGCGACGAATTTCGTCGCCTGCCTCGGTGGTTCCTCGGCCAATATCGGCGTGGCGATCGTCAGGCTCGGCGGCGCGGCCTCCTTGGTCACACGCGTTTCCGACGATGCCATCGGGCGCTTCGCGGTGAACCAACTCGACCATTACGGGATCGACCGTCGGCACGTGTCGCCGGTGGGGGGCGAGGCGCGCAACTCGCTGGCCGTGGTCGAAAGCCGGATCGAAGACCACCAATCGGTCATCTACCGCAACGGCGCCGCCGATTTCGAGATGACACGAGAGGACGTGGAAGCCGTCGTCTATTCCGCCTTCTCCGCCCTCATCAGCACCGGCACCGTCTTCGCGGCCGAGCCGTCCCGGACCGCCGCCTTCCGCGCCTTCGATCTGGCCCGCGACGCCGGTCTGCCACTGATCTTCGACATCGACTACCGCCCCTATTCCTGGCCCTCGCCCCAGGTCGCCGCCGACGTCTATTCCCGCGCCGGGGCTCAATGCGACATCATCGTCGGCAACGATGTGGAGTTCGGCTTCATGGCGGGCGACTATGACCAGGGCCTCGACAAGGCCCGTGACTTGGTCGCGCAAGGTGCCAAGGTCGCCGTCTACAAGATGGGCGAAGAGGGCGCGATCACCATCACGCAAGATGGCGAGATCCGCACCGGCATCTACCGCACCGACGCCCTGAAACCCACCGGCGCGGGCGACAGCTTCATGGGCGGCTTCGTCGCGGGCCTGGCCGACGGTCTGTCGGTGCGGGACGCCGTCCTCCAAGGCTCGGCCGCCGCCGCCATGGTAGTGGCCCGCGTCGGCTGTGCGCCCGCCATGCCGACCCGGGCCGAGCTCGACGACTTCCTCGCCACCCATGCCGGCCCCTCCACAGCCTGAAAGGACGCCCGATGCATATCGCGCCATTCGATAACCAGAACCGGGCCATCGTGGATGTGGACGACGCCCATGTGCCGCTGACTTACTTCAACATCGTCAAGCTGAAGGCGGGCCAGACCTTCGACTATCGCCTGCCCGGCTACGAGACCTGCGTGGTCCCCGCGACCGGCACCGTCACCGTCGAGACGGGCGGCGAGACCTTCGCCGAGATAGGCAACCGCGGCGAAGATGTCTGGGACGGCGACCCCGAGGGCGTCTACGTCCCCACCGACACGGGCGCGCGGATCACGGCGCTGACGGATACTGAGACGTTCGTCGCCGGCGCCAAATTCGCCGAGACGCTGAACCCCTTCGCCGTCCGCGCCGCCGATCTGGATCTGGTCCAATACGGCTCCGACGACACCAAGACCCATCGCAAGATCAAGCATATCCTGGGCGCCGGCCACCACGACCGCGTCGGTCGCCTGTTGGTCAGCGAGCTGTTTACCGTGGGCGCCGGCGGATGGTCCGGCTTTCCCAGCCACAAGCACGACACCGACCGCTTGCCGGACGAAAGTAGACACGACGAATGCTACAACTTCCGCTTCAAGCCGAATTACGGCTCGGGCCTTCAGATGTTGCAGCGCGTCGATAACGAACCGGGAGATGCCTATCACATCATGGACGGATCAACCGTATTGATCGACAAGGGCTACCATCCCTGCTGCGCCTTGCCGGGCTACGAGATGTACTATTTCACCATCTTGGGAGGGCTGAGCCAGCGCAGCTTGAAACAATACTTCCAGCCCACCCATGCCGAGCAGTTGCACATGATCCCCGGCATTATGGACATGGTGGCCAAGTTCAAATGAATCTCGTGGCACTCTCTCGCGTCCTGGAGCCTGCCCTGCGCGGCGGATACGCCGTTCCTGGCCTGGTCTGCTTGGGTTGGGAGGACATGCGCGCCTACGCCATGGCCGCGGAAGCGGAACGGGCCCCGATCATCCTGCAAGCCGGTCCGTCCTGCCGCGAACACACCCCCATCCGCGTGCTCGGCGCCATGTTCCGAACCCTGGCCAGCTCGGTCTCGGTGCCCCTCGTCGCCCACCTGGATCACGGGACGTCGCTGGACGAATGTATGGAAGCCCTCGATTGCAGCTTCACGTCGCTGATGTATGACGGATCGCGTAAGCCATTGAATCAGAACATCGATGAGACGGCGGCCGTCGCGGAACTGGCCCGTGGGGCGGGCGTGTCCTGCGAGGGCGAGATCGGATTCGTCGGTTATGAGGGCGGCGAGGCGTCCGCGGGCACCGACCCGGACGAGGCTGCGACCTTCGCCCGTCAGACCGGGGTGGATGCGATGGCGATCTCGGTCGGAAACGTCCATCTGCAACAGGATGAAGGCACTGGCCTGGATACGGATCGGATCGCCGCGATCCAGGCCAAGACGAACGTGCCGTTGGTGATCCATGGCGGATCGGGCGTGCCTGCCGAACAGCGGGCGGACCTGGCCGCTAACACGCATATCTGCAAGTTCAATATCGGGACGGAATTGCGCATGGCCTTCGGAACGGCCTTGCGCAAGGCCGTGAATGCCGATCCCGACCGGTTCGACCGCGTGGCCATCCTGAAAGAGACCCATGATCCCATGGTCGCCGCGGCCCGCGCGATCATCCGCGGCCTTGGCGCGTCGGGAAAGGCCTGACACATGCTTCGCATCGGCATTCTCGGCTGCGGCCGGATCGGGCAGGTGCATGCACGCAGCCTGAAGGCGATGGACGATGCGCAGGTTGTGGCCGTGGCCGACGCCCTGGCGAAGGCGGCTGCGGCCATGGCCACGACATCCGGCGCGCAGGTTCGCGCCGCGGACGACATCCTGGTCGCGGACGACGTGGATGCCGTCATCATCGGCACGCCGACGGATACCCATTTCGACCTGATCGCCGGCGCGGCCAAGGCAGGGAAGGCGATCTTCTGCGAAAAGCCCATCGATCTATCGGTCGACGCCATCCGCGCCGCCATCGACGTCGTGCAACAGACGGGCGTGCCCTTCATGACTGGCTTCAACCGCCGCTTCGATCCCAACTTCGCCGCGCTCCGGGCCAGGATCGCGGCGGGCGATATCGGCGCGGTCGAGCTTCTGACCCTCACGTCCCGCGATCCGGCGCCGCCGCCGATCTCGTATATTGAACGGTCGGGCGGATTGTACCGGGACATGATGATCCACGATTTCGACATGGCCCGCTTCCTGATGGAGGAAGAGTTCGCGACGCTGCACGCCGTCGGGTCGTCCCTGGTCGATCCGGCCATCGGCCAGGCGGGGGACGTCGACACAGCCGCCGTCATCCTGACGACGGCCAGCGGTCGCATCTGCCAGATCTCGAATTCCCGCCGCGCCGCCTATGGCTATGACCAACGGATCGAGGTGCATGGCGCAAGCGGTATGCTTCGGGCCGAGAACCTGCTGGAGACATCGGTCGAATGGGCCACCGAGGCGGGCTTCACGCGGGCGCCCGCCCAGCATTTCTTCCTGGAACGCTATGCCGCGGCCTATCTGGCCGAAATGCAGGCTTTCGTCACCGCCGTGACCACCGGCACCGCGCCGTTGCCCGACCTGGAGGACGGCCTGCAGGCCCAGATCCTGGCGGATGCGGCCAGCCGGTCGCACGAAACCGGTCGACCGGTGGACCTACTCATCTGACCTCCGCCAGGTCAGGATCAGATGCCACGTCAGATAGCCCCCGATTGCGGCGAAGAGATAGGCCCAGATTTCATTATCGAACCGCCATTCGACACCGGCCCGGGCAAAGCAGGCCGCCACCATCGGGTAACGCCGCCAGGCGGGCCGGAAAAACGGGTGGTCGATGTCGATCAGGCGTATCTGGATGTCAGTCCGGTGGATCCCTTCGACACTTGGCGGATAGGCGGCGGACGGCAAAGGGCTTGCGCCGGCAGAGGGTCATTCCGGCCTCCCGGTCGGCCATGCAACCGCCGGCGGCGGGGCCAGATCCAAAGCTGGGCTAGAGATGTGCGAGACCCGTCCAGATCAGGCGGACCGAGATCACCACCAACAGCAGGTCGAGCGCCAAGCCGAACCGGGCATCGCTGATCCGGTTGAGAACCAACTTGCCCGAAAAGGTTCCGATCAGGCCCACCGCCACAAGGGCGGCGATGACCGAGGCCCAATCGCTGAAGGCGAATACGAGGAATCCGAAGACTACGACCTTCAGGCCGTGCTGGACCGTCATCAACGCGGCATGGGTGGCGACGTGGCCGTGGCGATCCAGTCCGAGCGATTTCGTGAAGCTGGCCACGAACAGGCCGGTCGCCCCGAAAAACATGGTCAGGAAGCTGGAGACGAATCCTGTGACCACGGGCCAGCGGCTGAACCATCTCGGCGCGCGGGCGAGGATCGTGTAGATCACGAAGAAGCCGATGCCGATCTGGACCCATTGCGGCGGCAATTCGACGACGACCAGGCCGCCCAGGGCGGCGCCGATCAGGGTTCCTAGGGCGAACCAGGGCAGGGCAGGCCAGAAGACCGACGACCAGAGCATCGCCATGCGCCCCGCATTGGAGCCGAGCTGGACCACCCCATGCGCGGGGATCAGGGCGGCGGGCGGCATGACACTGGCCATGATCGCCAAAAGCAGCGCGCCACCGCCGATGCCGAAGGCGGCCGTGATGAAAGATCCCACAAAGCTGGCGGCGACGATTGTCCAGAAGGCCACGACGGACAGACCGTCCGGCAACAGCGCTAGCATTGCGGCGCGGCGGCGGAACGCACAGCCAAAAGCCGGACGATCCGGCCTCTGCCGGTGCCGCGCGCGGACTGGGCGCGGACGGCCGGAGGACGATCGCCGTTTGCATCGGTGGCCTGTCGGGGCTCAGGCCGGTTCACGCCCGCCAGACCTCGGGATTGATCATGTTGATCGGCTCGCCCGCAGCATAGGCGACGATCTGATCGTAGATATCGCCGAACTGATGGTCCAATTCGTCCTCGGTCACATAGCCGATATGGGGTGTGACGATGACATTGGGTGCCGACAGCAGTGGGTCCTGCGGATCGGTGTGGGGTT
Organism: Pseudomonadota bacterium; assembly: GCA_039033775.1. Lineage (GTDB taxonomy): Bacteria > Pseudomonadota > Alphaproteobacteria > Rhodobacterales > Rhodobacteraceae > Jannaschia. Next base: position 9,911 of record JBCCCB010000138.1, read on the forward strand.
CCTCGTCGAAGACATCCAACGCCAGGCGTCCGGGGCGGCCCGAGGCCAGGACACGGTCCAGCGCGCCGGGTGCCACCAGACCGGACCGCGACGTGTTGACGAAACTGGCCGTGGGTTTCATGGCCTGCAGATCCTCGGCCGTGATCAGGCCCCGCGTCGCGGGTTTGAGACGGACATGCACCGAGACGAAATCGCTTTCCGCGAAGAAGACCGCGCGACTGGCCGCGACTTTCAGCCCATCGTCCGCCGCCCTGGCACGGCCTTCCTCCGAGCCCCACCAGACCACGTCCATCCCGAAGGCCTCGGCATAT